>JAWVZH010000271.1:0-1542 GCA_033722295.1 Saprospiraceae bacterium | reverse complement strand
CTCTCTACAGGCGAGCAAATTCAATCAACGCACTGGGGAGATAACAAATTCCAGGCGCTTTGGGGGGCAGAAAAACTAGTGCCAAGCAATGAATTGACGGTGGATGGCCAGGAGGTTGTATCTGGAGACCATGTATGGTTGATCACATACAAGTGGTTCGATCAGAATCTGAGTAATCTGCCCAACAGCATGGTTTTTCTCAATGCTTGCCAATCCACGATGACTTCAAGGCTATCTGATGCCTTCCTGTCTGCAGGTGCTTCTTGCGTCTTTGGATATTCCGAAAGCGTGCACGTGCACTTTGGAAAAGAATGGGGCATTCAGTGGGCAAAAGAAATGGCACAGGACGGATTTGATTCTGGTGACGTGGGTATTCTCGGTAAAGAGGACCTTCTTAATGGCGGAAAGGTAGAGCTCAAAGGATCATCAGACATCAGTTATTCCCTCGAGTTTAACAACGGTGATTTTGAACACGAACTCAGGGAATGGACCACTTACGGCGATGGAAGAGCTGTTGTTGCCCTGGGCGACCAGAATGCTACACAGGGCCAGGTGATGGGACTGATCTCTACTGGACTGGGAAAAACAACTTCGTCAGGAACCATGATGCAGTCATTCATCGTCAGTGAAGAAACACAACTCAGTGTTACATTCAATTTGCTATCGGAAGAATTCCTGGAGTATATAGGTTCTACGTATCAGGACAAGTTTACTATTTCGATCGTAGACAGATACGGGCAGGAAGAGATCCTTTACCATCGTACCATAGATCAGGTGGCCAGCGAGTTCGGTGCGAATCAAGATGATCCCGGACAATTGAAGTCTACCTCAACGGACCTTGGTGAGAATGGCGTCTACATGACGGGATGGCAGACGATCAACTTTTCCATATCACAATTCAGGAATAAATGCATCACCCTGAAATTTTACTGCCAGGATGTCGGCGACAGCGCTTATGATACAGCAGTATTGCTCGATGACATTGAAATAAAATAGATCGAATTCCCGCCGGCCGTGTGTTTTCAAAAGCACGTGGCCGGCTTTCATATCTGCTGGCTGGATGAATCCGCCGACCGGATAAAAATTTCTAACTTGGGTTAAAGTTTCAGAACAAAACGATACCTCTATGAAATTGAAGTCCGTCTATCTCATCCTCGCCATCTTTGGAGCGGTAATTCCCCTGTCTTATTTTCTTTCCTATGTTGTAGAAAGCGGCTTTGACATATATCTCATGGTGGACGCCATGTTTGAGAGTGGACTGGCTTCTTATTTTGGTTGGAATGTTGTGTTGACGTTTTTTACCTTGATAGCCTTTGTCCTTACGGAAGGCATGCGGCTGGGCATGAAAAATCGGTGGATCTACATTGTGATGGGAATTTTCATAGGGGTGTCCCTGGCGCTTCCTGCTTTTCTATACGCCCGGGAGAGCCGTCTTGAATCCCTGCAGATCAAGAGGAGTCGATAACTACGGATATACTATCTTGTAGGCTGACTCCATCGCCGGAGCGATGACACTTATTGCACGCGACCTGGTGAGAAGGT
>JAWVZH010000270.1:0-1545 GCA_033722295.1 Saprospiraceae bacterium | reverse complement strand
TACGCATGCCATTTTGAAGAAGGCGAAGCATGGTGACTTTCGTGTTCAGGATGACTTTGGAGGAACAGTTCATCCTTATACGCCCTCGCCAAGAGAGATTGAAATGGCTTTGCAGATAGTGGAAGCCTGTCCTTTCAAACCGGTTTATGCCCGTGTCGACCTTATGTGGGATGACGATGGACAGCCTTTGTTGGGGGAGTTGGAACTCATAGAACCGGAACTATGGTTTCGCGAGAAGCCCGAGGCTGCTGACTTGTTGGCCGATGTGGTGGTCGACATCCTCAACAATTGACACCGTTTATTTTGAGTCCCGCTATATCTACTGCAATCAATTGAGCTTGAAGACCTGAAGTGGACCATCGTTATTAGCAACTAAAATATGAGGTATTCCTTTTATCCTGATCTTCTCCATACGTCTCACATCACCAGGTATGAAAAACCCAGTCTCGCCAGGATATAATACTTCATAACTCAATCCTTCTCGTCCCTGCAGTATCCAACCTGGCGAACCATCGGCTCGGGTAGTTTCGATCTCCACCGGAAACATATTACCTCCTATGACAATGTCCAGAATTTCATCACCATTAATGTCAGCGACAACTGAGCTTCTGAAGGTGCTCCATTGAACTTCCATTGGTAGCGGCCTGGCCTCAAAGTAATTTCCTGTATTCTCAAAGATCACCGAGTTGAACTGGTAGGCCTTATAATTCAAACTATTTCTGATCTCCTCTCCCAGTATATCCTCTATATCGGATTGAGCGAAGTTTTTAAAAGTTGGAAATTTTTTAGCCACAAACGGCATTTGGTCCGAGGTACAATCCCGTCCTCTGATCGGTACGAGTCTTTCATTCTCAAGGTGTTTTGCAAGCACTACGTCATAAGTGCCGTTACTATCAAAATCGCTGGCAAACACCTCAAAGGGCTTCTTAGTAGAAGCCTTATACTTGTAATTCAATCCAAGATTACCGGCTATTATATCCTGATCCCCATCGCCGTCGAGATCACTTGTACTGACATGAAACCACCATCCGTTGGTCTTGTCCAAACCGATGGAGGAAGATATATCCACAAATCGCTGTCCATTATAAGCGAAAACGGTCACAGGCATCCACTCACCACATACGATTAGTTCGAGCGGGCCTCCTCCATCCAGATTCGTCCACTGTGATGACCTGACCAAACCCAGGTCCTTCAGTTCGGGTAGCAGATGTTCAGATATATCCACATAACCTTTGTCCTTGTAAAATTTAAATATGCCGCTTCTGCTGGGATAGGGGTACAGGTCCTTCATCGGACCCGCTCCGATAAAAATTTCCGGCAGGCCATCATTATCCATGTCATAGGTAGAAATCGAGGCGGTATTAATGTTCATCCTGGGCAATACACCGCCCCTTTCGAACCGCCCACCGTTATTGTAATAGACCCGATCCTGATATCCTTCCGAGTTGAGGTCGCTTTCGACACCGCCGCTCCCTACATACAGATCCTTATCCCCATCAGCGTCCAGGTCTTCGAATAAAGCCACCACATCTTCGTATTCTTCAT
>JAWVZH010000269.1:0-1567 GCA_033722295.1 Saprospiraceae bacterium | reverse complement strand
TGCTATCGATCGCCGCCGCCTGGAGTTCCGTCGAATTGCATATGACAGAGTAAGAAGTGCCCATTGTTTTACCATGAAAAGAGCGATAGATATTTCGGTTTTCAACCTGACAAGACCAAACAATTATTACTGAAAGAGCGACGAAAGAAAAAAGTCTCATTCGGTAAAGTTAAGTAACAGAATGACAGCAACAGACGGCATTATCTGATCAAAGTTACGTCAGAAGTGACCACTTCTTCCTGTCCATCCCGAAATACTATCACAGCATGAACGACATAGACGCCCGGATCCAGTATTTCACCGTTAAACGTGCCATCCCACCCGATGATCTGGTTGCTGAAATCAATATTCTCCAAAGAAAACACCTTTTCTCCCCAGCGATCATAGACCTGAAAAGTTTTGATAGTCTTAACTTCCTCATTTCCGTAAATACGAAAGATATCATTGAGGCCATCACCATTGGGCGAAAATGTATTGGGTACGAAGAACCTTCGATATTTTACTGAAATTCGGATCTGGTCGGTAGCTGTACAACCATTTTCGTCTATCACCCTTATAGTCAATGTTAATGTAGAATCAGGACTTAAAGAAGGGAAAAGACAGTCCGTGCAGGAAAGCTTATCATTTGGTGTCCAGGTGATCGAAGATGGCATCTTATTCGTTTGTGCATCGACCCTGATCGTTGTTCCGGCATAGATCTCCCGATCAGGTCCAAGTTCGACCTCGATCGGGTCACCTTCCCCAATAGTGAATTCACGTACTAACTCACAACCGTTGGCATCCATCACCCTTACGGTGTGATCACCCGCCTGAAGGTCAGTAAAGTTTCGTTGAGATGTGAAAGGTCCATTATCAAATGAGAACTGAAAAGGTTCTACACCACCTAATATAGAATCAATGCGCATGCTTCCAAGTTCAGTGGAGTCACAAGCCCCAGATATCACTTCCAATTCCATATCTGCAGGAACATTGTCTTCTCTGGTGACCACAAGGGTATCCATGTCCATACAGCCAGTAGTAGGATCTCGCACGAACAGAGTATAAACACCTTCTTCCGAGAAGATCGAGAACCTGCCTGAAGTGGGAACTGTCGGCTGCCAGGTATAGATGGGGCCCGTCATACCTAAACCGCTATATATGTAAACGGAGTCTTTACACGTAAGCGTGGCATCCGGACCGGCATCGGCTTGAGGAACAGGATTAATATCGATCAATACGGTATCAGAATAGATGCAAATATCCTCGGTATAGACCACGACATATTGATAAACGCCTGTGCCGAGGCTCTGAAGGTCAATGATCCCATTGACAGGATCCGTGACCCCAGGCCCGGACCATTCGAACGTGCCGTCGGGAGAGCTTCCGGGGAGCTCAAAAGGGATTTCAAAATTCGAGGTTACCTCATTTTCACAAAAACTCAAATTATCGTCAAGATCAAAGGTCAATTCAGGACAGGTTTCTGTAGTACACCGCACGGTCACCCTTTGGTCCCCACAGCTATTATTACTGTGGGCCAACACTTCCATAACGACCTCTTCCCCAGGCATCAGACCTGTGACCATGAAGG
>JAWVZH010000268.1:0-1581 GCA_033722295.1 Saprospiraceae bacterium | reverse complement strand
TGATAATGGCTTCTGTAAATCTCGCTGCCATAAAGATCGGTGGCGTCATGCTGGGCATGAATGCGATACAGATCCTGGCCATCACATCTACAATCACATTGATCTATACGCTTTTGGGTGGGTTGAGAGCGGTTATTCTGACCGATATTTTCCAGTTCATTCTGGCCATGACAGGTACCATCCTGGCCGCATATTTTATTTTAAAAATGCCACAGATCGGAGGTCTTGAAGGCTTACTCAATCATGAATCCGTACAGACGAAAAAACAATTCCTGCCGGATTTCGACGATATGTCCACCCTGGTTCCTTTCTTCATCTTACCCATTGCCGTGCAATGGTGGAGCGTTTGGTATCCCGGTGCCGAACCCGGTGGTGGTGGATACATCGCACAACGCATGCTATCTGCAAAAAATGAGAAACATGCCCTTGGTGCCACCTTCCTCTTCAATTTCGCCCACTACGCAGTGCGGCCCTGGCCCTGGATCTTAATCGCATTGGCCTCACTAATAATCTTTCCTGATCTTGCCAGTCTTACAAAGGCCTTTCCCAATATTGAACCTCAATATATCAATGATGACCTGGCATATTCTGCAATGCTCACATATTTGCCTTCAGGACTTCTGGGATTGGTGATCGGTTCGCTGGCCGCCGCCTTCATGAGTACGATATCCACCCATCTTAATTGGGGGGCTTCCTATGTCGTTCATGATTTTTATACCCGCTTCCTGAATCCCGATTTATCAGAAAAGAAAAAAGTTGTACTTGGAAGATGGACCACAGCTTTCCTTCTCCTGCTAGCCGCATTGATCGCCTTGTGGCTTGAAAATGCACTACAGGCTTTCAATATTTTGCTGCAGATAGGCGCGGGAACAGGTCTGATATTCATATTACGATGGTTCTGGTGGAGGATCAATGCATGGAGTGAGATCACCGCTATGGTTGTAAGTTTCATCGTTGCCTGCACATTTGAATTCACCCCACTTTCCGATTGGCCGTTCTGGATCAAACTTTTATCAGGAGTTGGAATAACCACAGTCTGCTGGCTGTCGGTTACATTTATCGCTCGTCCGGCAGATGAGGCTACGATGATACGGTTTTGCGAACTCGTACGACCTTATGCCTTTGGATGGAAAAAAGTCTGGAAACCTGAAGAAGATATAACCTCTTCTCCCGGTCTGGACGTAGCCAACTTGTTTTTGGGAACAATTTTGATCTATTCCATTTTATTTGCAACCGGATATCTGCTTTATGAGAATTATTCAGCGGGAGGCCTCACTATTTTAACGGCGGGCATAAGCGCTACGATACTTATCAGAAACCTACGGCGACAACTCGGAAGCTGACTTTTCAGGGGTTCTTGTCAGTCAACATCCAGTTACCCTTGACATCCAGGTAAGTTCCATCGGGAAAAACCTCTTTAAAATGACCTTCAAAGAAAGATCGACTGACTCTCCGATCTTTGGGAGTTCTTGCCAGGCGATTGTACATCAATAAGCCACCAGGTGAGATGCTTTTCTTCAAGGCCGTCAGAAATTCGCGTCGATGAAATTTTGAAGGAACGATGTCATCAACAAACACATC
>JAWVZH010000267.1:0-1865 GCA_033722295.1 Saprospiraceae bacterium | reverse complement strand
TGCCAGGCCATGAAACGACAGACCTTAAAGAATACGCAGGTCACCGATATTCTGAATGATCACTTCAATTTCATCTCGTTCGATGCGGAGTACAGATCTCCAATAGAATTTGACGGCAACACCTATTATTTCAGGAAAACAGGTAGGGAAAATGGCGTACACGAATTGGCAGAGGCGATGGGAACGGTGAATGGCAAACTCGACTTTCCGATCTTTCTTGTGTTCAACAAGGAAAACGGATTGGTATTCAGGTATGCCGGATTTCTGAGATCTGAAGACCTGATAGTTGTTCTCAATGATGTAAATCAAAAGGAGGACTGACGGCTCGCATGATCCCTCCAAGGGTGTATAGACCCTCCAAGGGTGACCACTCATCTACTTCAAACTCCTTATATTGAAGTCAAAACTATCCACCATGCAAAGGCGTAACTTTCTTCAAAACTCCGGATTGGCTCTTGCAGCAGTATCCGTTAGCAACCCAATATCATCTTCGAGGTCCCTGTTCGATAAGCCATTTGATCCTGCTTCATGGGATAGTGTAAGGGAACAGTTTGTTCTTGACCATCATCATATTCAGATGGCGCAGATGCTGTTAGCCTCTCATCCTGCGCCTGTTCGCAAAGCTATTGAAGAACATCGTCTCGCTTTTGACAAGAGTCCGGCTACCTACTGGGAAGAAAAAGCCTTTACCATAGAAGGCGAGATCAGGGCAAAGGCGGCGGAGTATATGAGTGTGCATCCGGATGAGATCGCATTGACGGATAGCACGACACAAGGACTGGGCCTACTATTCACAGGTATGGATCTTAAACAAGGAGAGGAGATACTTTCCACCACGCATGATCATTATGTTATGGATAAATCAATTGATTATGCATGCTTGAAAAACGGCGCAGTCAATCGCCGCATCGATGAATTCGAAGATCCGGCAAGCGCCACGGTAGAGGAGATCATCCAGACGATAAAAAATGCCATTAGAGATGAGACCAGGGTTTTGGCCGTCACCTGGGTGCAATCTTGTACGGGTGTTAAACTTCCGATCCGGGCCATATCAGAAGTCGTCAAAGAGATCAATGCCGGGAGACCGGAAGATAAAAGGATCTATTTTGCTGTTGACGGTGTACATGGGTTTGGTAATCAGGACGAAGACATTTCACAACTCGGTTGTGACTTTTTCATCGCTGGCACCCACAAGTGGATATTTGGTCCAAGAGGTACTGGACTGGTCTGGGCCAGGAAGGAGGCCTGGTCCTTCATCAAACCGACCATACCTCCTTTTCAGATGAATCCGTTCCTGAAATGGCTGGGCAAGTCCACGGAAGGTGAAATGACCTTTAATGATCTCCATACACCAGGTGGATTTCATGCCTTTGACCATCGTTGGGCACTGGGGGAAGCTTTTGATTTCCAGATGCAAATAGGAAGAGACAGAGTACATAAGCGGACCACTGAATTGAACACTAAACTGAAAGAAGGCATCGCCTGGATGAAACATGTGCATTTACATACGCCTGTAAACCCTGACCTGTCAGCGGGAATAAATTGTTTTGAGATCAAAGGAGTGGATGCGGATAGCGTAGTCAAAAAATTCCATGAGAAAGGTGTTATAGCCAGTTCATCTCCTTATAGTGTCAGTTATCCGAGATTGACGCCGTGCATCATCAACACAGAGGAAGAGGTCTTTGAAAGCCTGGATGTACTCAATACTATCAAAGTTTGATAGTAAATTATTTTGGATCGTTATGATACATCGTTTGGAATGCCTCATTCATCGAAAAAAGTCGAACCATTCTACTTTTCCTGATAACTTGATACCAATATGAAAACACAAAACTCCGATTTATTAAGACAGGCACGTGAAGCTC
>JAWVZH010000266.1:0-2062 GCA_033722295.1 Saprospiraceae bacterium | reverse complement strand
CGACGATTCAAGACCTTGCGAATCCAGTTAGGAATGACGATCACTCCAGCAAAGAGATAAAAGTAGTAGGTCAGTAGTCTCCACATGAATGCCAAAAGCAGCGCGAATCCAATGGGTACAAAATCAGAGAGGAATCCTCCGAAAACCATTTCCGCCAGACCTGAACTTCCCGGTGTCGGGCTGAATGCCATGATGAGGAACATATAACCGGAGCGACCGTAAAGCAATCCCTGATTGACGATATCAAGGGCGGTAGAAGGCACAAAGGCAATAATGAAAGCATTGATCACCAGAAAGCGACACGACCATGCCGAGGCGGTAGTAAGAAATCCGCCCAGATGAAAAAACATGCTACGTCCCTTGATGTCGCGCGAAGCCAAAATGATCTCATCTCCCAGTTCCATAGCCGATTCGCGCCATCGTTTCAGCCATTTGATACTTGTGATGACCTTGAGAAGGTATTTCAGCCCTTTTGGATTGACGAACATACCATAAGAGAAAAAACCACCATAAAGGATCATCGCCACCAGAAAAGCAACAAGTGTGCCTCCCCATCCACCTGAATCACCGAATGACGTAATATCAGGACGTATGACCTGGGCACCATAGATAATATAGAGCAACGGAATGACTATGATAAAAAATAGCGTGTCCATGATAATGGTATAGATCACGATCGTTGCGGTTCTTGCTGTAGAAAGTTTCTCCTGAGCAAGCATGAAGAACGCCACGATACTGCCGCCAAGACTGGTGGGTGATACGGCCGAACTGAATTCCCATATAAAGATCAGCTCGATCGATTTGAGCCAGGAGAACTCTCCATCGGACAACAACTTTAGTCGCGCTGCATAGGACAGATGTCTGATCACCTGAAGGCCAACGGCTACTCCAACCCAGGCCAGTGTATGATAGGTCCAGTTGACCTTTGCAAAAGCCTCCGGATCGAATTGCCTCCAAAGAAGGTAAGCGATCGCCAAAAGACCGAAGAACATAGGCAGAAATATCCGACTGGGCCGTATCCGGTCGACTATCTTCTTTTCCTCATCTGTAAGCTCGTGATATACCTCGGGTTCTACCAATTTGTATTGCTTAGACGACTAGTTAACAAGTCAGGTACATGCCTGTTTTATAATGCGGCGAAAGTAAATAAAAAATAAACTGCCAGAATGTTCATGGATAATTTCAGGTGCGTTTGGGCTTCCTGCCTATGAAAATCTATTCTGCAAACAGACCATTACTTTATTTGATCTTGAAGACGAGGATTAAATTTGTTAAAATTCATGTCTTTCAATACTTTCTGCTTCTTATACTTCGTCCTATAATTAATCAAGGATAACACCATGTTGAAAAAAATGACTCTCACAGGCGCGAGTTTGATAATGGTATTCAATCTGCTCGCCCAGGAATTCAACCTCGGCATAAAAGCAGGGTGGAACCTCACTACGGTGAGAGATATCCCGCAAGAATGGAATGATTTTGATATCGAAAACCGGAACGGATTTCATATCGGCGGGGTTGCGGAATGGTATCTAACAGAAAAGACGGCGATCGTCGCTGAATTGCTCTTTTCGGGGAAGGGGGCAACGATTACCTCGGTGGACAGTTTTCAGGCGAGGAGAGAGTCGACGGTCAAACTGCAATATGTGACCCTACCTCTTCTTTTACAGGTCAAACTGGGTCCTATAAACCTTCAGGCTGGGCCTGAATTCGGGTTGCAGATCGATGAAGCTGTAGAGGGTACCCGACGCGACCAGGGTATTCTGAGTGAATCTTTCTGGGATAACGATTTTGATATCAGCGGTGTGGGTGGTTTGACGTTCGACATAGGTAATTTTTTCTTCGGTGCGAGGTATGGCCTGTCGCTAGCCAAGATCGGAGAATACACCAAAACAGATGTCAATGGCAACCCGGATGGAGAGGGCTCTTATGGGCAAAACAGCTTTTGGCAGCTTTCTTTAGGATTACGACTTCTTTAGGTCAATTTTAACTCCATCAGGTAATTGGTAAGATTGATGACGCCATCGCCTACAGTGTTGGACTTGACCGTTCGAAAGCCTTTATT
>JAWVZH010000265.1:0-2170 GCA_033722295.1 Saprospiraceae bacterium | reverse complement strand
GCGTCCCGAGAAACTCTCTTCACTCACATCGCCATCCCAGGCGACTGTATAACCAGTTGCCAAAGCATGGTCTACTACTTGCATCAACTCGATAAGAGGCACGTTGTAGAATTGCCCGTTGGAGTAATTATCGGGTATCTCAAGGATAAAATCATCATAAAACGGGTGGTGAGTGAAGCTGGTAAGATTGATGTAGTCCTGGGGATTGATCGGTAATCTATTTTTGAATGTCTTGGGTGTCATTACCTGACCCTCGTAAGTGAATTTTTCAGGTGCCTCACCCAGATATACATCCAGGACGCTTTCTGCTGCATACATCCAGTTGTCAGTCAGTGTTTTACCCTTTATGATGCCGTCCAGCATACCCTTGAGAGCCCTCTCCATTTCGGAGTGATCATGGATATCTTCCTCGGATTTTCCCGGGTAGACGGACTCGGGAACAGCGCCATGCCGTTGGTAAGCGCGAATAAGGTCATGAGCGAGACTTCCCTGGCTGAAATTGGCTTTGCCCTGCCTATACACATAATTAAAAGCCTTGTCCATATAGATATTTCTCACAACGAACATTTCCGACAGGTCTACCTCTTCATGTCCCATCCTTATCAGTTCTGATTCTATGAATGAGGCTGTTGCAAAACTCCAACACGTTCCGGTACGATCCTGACTCTTGACGGGCGTACACTCTATGGTTTTGATATCCTTGAATTCGTATTGCGCACTGATAGACAATGAAAAAAGGAGCAACAATAAAATGGTCCTGGTGATGACGAGAGATTTCATATCTGTGATTTTTAGAGCATAAAGATAAAGAGGTGAAAATTATTGTACAGAGAGCCTTCTATTCTTCGATTTGATGGCTTTTTGAATCCTGACTACAATAGATCATACGATCCAAATAAGAGAGTTGATAAAGTTCATTTGTGTCTATCTGAACTCAATGACATTTTCTACTTTAAAGAACTAGGAACATGCATTCTTCGAACTTGGGCTAAATAGGCAACAAGGACTTTATAATCTGTTTAACAATTGGCTAACTCAATTTAGGAGTGGATAAAGCGATCTTTGTAGTTCTGAAAATATGATTAGCATGAAGTATATAATTATAGCTTTTACAAGTATGGTTTTCGCATCATGTGCTGTGCATGAAACCTATGTCTCCACTACACGTCCTCCTGACATTCAACTTGACCAGAATATTGTGAGAATTGCGCTGGTAGACCGAAGTGAACCTTCGAATAAAGCAGCTAATGTTTTGGAAGGATTAGTGACAGGCGAACATATCGGCCAGGATGCTGAGGGAAGAAAAGTTGTTTTTTCAAGCCTTCGGGATATCATGCGCGATCAGGAAAGGTTTGAATTGATTGATTCTGGAATAGAACTAGAGGGATCCAAAAGTGGGGCTAAAATGGAAGACCCGCTAAGACGGAAGTGGATAACCGATGTTGCAGAAAAGTATGAGGCCGATGCCGTATTGGTGTTGGAAAGCTTTGATAGTGATACGCGAAACCTGGTATCTGATGCCCTGGATTGGCATCTCGTCCGTATAGCTGGAGCGGGGCCGGTATCGTATCCTAACAATCTGAGAACTTCCTGGAGGCTCTATGGCGGAAAGGATGGAGAAATTATAGATGAATTCTACACTTTTATCACCCAGGAGGGATGGTGGGCTTTTACCGATCAATCGGCTTTTGTGGACCGTCAGTATGTATTAAGTGCCGCGGACGCTTCGGCGTTTCAGATGGCAGGAAGGATAATACCCTTGGAGGTCTACCTGGAACGGTCTTATTATAAAAGTGCAGGTCACAAAGCTCGTGATATGCAGAAGGCACATAGGTTTGTCAAAGCTGAACGTATGGAACGAGCCGGTGAAATTTGGAGAGATATTTATCATTCAGATGCGAGTCGCAAGGCAAAAGGACGTGCCGCTTACAATATGGCACTCTATTACGAATACAAAGGTGATCTGAGAAGCGCGCTTCAATGGATAGAGGAATCCATTAGCAAGGGAAATCGTCGGGCTATTGAGTATGCAGCCATATTGACTGATCGACTCCAAAGATCTCGATAGCTTGGTGAACATTTACCCTCAATGATTATTTTATTGGCAAAGTATATTACCTGTAGAATCATAGGTATCTTTGCGAACTATGAAATTGATCCGCAACTTTTG
>JAWVZH010000264.1:0-2176 GCA_033722295.1 Saprospiraceae bacterium | reverse complement strand
GATCATATTCGCCAGGCTCTTATCTGTTATTTAACTCTTCCCTCTACATTTATTCTTTCTGTAACAGCGAGTTAACCCATCTTAACACTTGAAATGTGCATCTTGAACATATTATTTGACGCTTAAAACTTTTAAACATGAGAAACCTGATATTACTGGCTGCTGCACTCATGACAGCTCATATTTCAACCGCACAGTGGAGCATGGGGCCCAAAGTGGAATACAGTGTTACTAATGTCACCGTGGACGGTGTAGCTGATCTTGCGCCGGATCCTGAGTTTATGAACAATTACAGTCTCGGTGTATATGCCAATTATGATTTCGGTCAGGGCTTCTCCATTCAACCTGAATTACTTTTTAAACAAAAAGGGTTTGTGATCAGGGAGGATTTTCCGGTCAACATATTTGAGTTCGAAATTCCCGTAGGTGTGGAAGCCAGAACAAGAATAAAATATCTTGAACTACCCGTTATGGCCAGATACAGTTTTGGAGAAAAAATAAAAGGTTATATCGAAGGAGGGCCGGCGCTGGGATATGCTGTAGATGCTGATATCAAGGAGCGCGCGCATCTTCTGGTAGATATAAATATCGGTGAACAGGACATCGATCTGCAAAATGACCTGTACAACAGATGGGAAGCCAGCGGAATTGTTGGAGCGGGCATGAGCATACCGGCGGGGCAAGTAACCTTCGACCTGGGAGTGCGATACCAACACAGCATCACAGATCTTTTGGATGATCCCATCATTGACATAAGACTCAGAAATTATGGAGTTAGCTTTGGAGCGGGAGTAAAGTATAAGTTTTAGTGAGACAGAATGCAGATAGTTGAGGACTGCAAAAAGTGAAGGGGGTACGCCCCCTTGCTTTTTAATTCCACTTACTCACTTCCTCTTCAGTAGAGGTCTTGCGATTACGATACCAGATATACCCTAGAGTTGCTACCAGGAGATAAGGCATGCAAAACATATAAAGGATCCCCGCATTGAGTCCCTTCCCCGCTGAACCCCCGCTTTGAAGATTGGATTCTGCAGACATCTTGCACATCGGACACTGACCCAAAAGGTCGCTTTGACCTACAGCGATCAGTATAATGATAAGAATTGCAATAAGGAATACTTTTTTCATCGATGTCATTCTGGATACAAATATAACGGTTATACTATTTTTTCGTTGAAAAGAAATAATGGAAACAGGGGTTGAACTAACAAATGCCGACTGTTGCCATTAATAGCAAGGACGCAGCATCAGGTAACAGATCGGGCCAGAGATCGCTACGTAAAGCCATATCGGATACACCCATTTGGCCATCTTCCTGTGCCTGTCGTAAAATCCGCAATAAGCCCTGTTGAATGCCAACAAGATGAATGGTAAAATAAGTCCTGCCAGGATAATATGAGAGATCAAGAGAATGAAATAAACACTCCTTATCATACCCTCTTTACAAAACTTCGTTTCTTCTGTGGTAAAATGATATAAAACGTAACTGATCAGGAAAAGAGCAGAAAATGCCAAAGCGGTATATATGCTCTTTCTATGCAGATCCACGCGTTTATTCTTGATGTAATACAATGCAAACAAAAGAGCAATGGCAGCCAGTACGTTGACCGTAGCATGGATGGGCGGCAGAAAGCTAAAATCAATGTCCGTTGGGATCTTGACCCGCCTCATCATACCAACAATGAAAAGGATTACGACGGTGACACCGATAGCCACGCGATCAAGCACTTTGAGAAGGTTCTCATTCTTCATCTATCAAATCTTTATGTATGATGTCCGATTTTCTTGTTCTCGGAAGAACCGTGGCAATATGTTCAACAAGTTTTCGGCTTAGCGGCTGAACAGGCTCTCCGGAGTATAGCCGACGAATATGGCCTGCCGTATCGATAAGTGCAAAAGAAGGTGTTGAAAACTCAATCGTATCGGTCAGATGAGTATGGAAAAACTGTTTCGCAGCATTTTGGGTCATTGACATGACTCTAACGTTTCGTAGTTCTTCATTGAATCCGTTTTCGACAGTCATCACTAAGACCTGAAACTCTTCTCTCTCACCAAATTGTTCACTGAGCCGTTGAATTGTGGAAACTTCTTCGTCGGTGCCTCTCATAAAAGCCAGTGCCGTAACCTTCGATCTCAGGTCATCATCTGAAAATGTTGTGGAATCAGACACGACATT
>JAWVZH010000263.1:0-2284 GCA_033722295.1 Saprospiraceae bacterium | reverse complement strand
GGTGACGGCCGTATATCTCTTCGGGTTTTTCAATACGCTTTGGTTAACAGGTCTGGTGACAGGATTTCTCTGGATAACCACGCTTGACATCTCACATCGGACCAAAGTCTGGATCGTGGTGTCAGCGGGATTGTTGCTGGCGGTAATGAAAGCGGGTGTGATCCCGGAAGTAGTTCCCTCTACAATGATCACTGTGGTCGCCAGCATGTTGATGTTCCGCATGATCATTTACCTGTATGACCTGCGCCACGAGAAAGAGGCACCAAGCTTTGAAAGGAGGCTGGGATATTTCTTTATGTTGCCCAACCTCATCTTTCCCATTTTTCCGATCGTCGATTACAAGGTATATAAGTCCACTTATTACAATGCTGAAGACAACACCATTTACGAGAGGGGTGTGCTGATGATAGTGAGAGGGGTTCTTCATCTCCTTGTCTATCGACTGGTCTACATGTATATGATCCCTCCTGTGGAGGAGATTACCGGCTTGTTCGATCTTGTACAATACCTTGTCATGTCGTATGTCACGATCTTAAGACTATCTGGCATGTTCCATATGGCCGTGGGAATTCTACTCCTATTCGGATTTAATCTGCCTGAGATCTTCAATAATTACTTTCTCGCTAGCGGATTTTCGGATTACTGGAGAAGGATCAATATTTATTGGAAAGACTTTGTTCTAAAGATATTCTACTACCCACTCTATTTCAAGGTCAAACACTGGGGCGCACTGGCGGCTGTGGTCTTTACTACGATGGTCGTGTTTCTTGCGAATTGGATTCTCCATGTCTATCAGTGGTTTTGGGTTCTTGGAAAGGTTTATGTCAGAAGTACAGATATCGCTTTTTGGACCATCTTTGGTGTTTTGGTTACCATCAGCGCGGTATTCCAACAACGTCGCCGTCGGCGTCTGGATGTGAAGTCATGGGAATACGGATTTTCGCAGACCGCCAAAATACTGCTCACCTTCTCGCTTGCGGCATTGATGTGGTCGATCTGGATCAGCCCTACTTTCGAATCGTGGTTCGGCATTATGTCAGTGATCAGGGATACCGATTGGATTTCATGGGCGCAACTGACCCTCGTCATTGGTGGTATCCTGATTTTAGGCGCATTTTTGCATCACTGGTATTTTAATAGAATAAAAGACTCGGCTGCTGAAGCGTGGATACTGAGGGTCAATCTGCCGGTCATGGCGTCAATTTTGGCCGTTTTACTTATTTTGACCACTCACAGAGGCAGAGATTTTGTTGAAAGCCAGTATGACTTTTCCATGGAATCCCTGATGACGATGTCACTAAATGAATCTGACAAGTCGGCACAGTTCGAAGGATATTATGAAGAGATCCTGACGGCCAATAATCTTTCCAGTCCTCTCTGGCAAATGAAAAATGAAGAGGATGATGAGGCGCGTCTACAGAGGAATCCCATCATAGTAAAAACCGGGGATATATTGGTCAATGAACTGAGGCCATCTTTTGAATCCGAATTCAAGGGCAAGAGGGTCACGTCCAATAAGTGGGGTATGCGCGACCAGGAATATACCCGAATACCCCGTGAAAATGTCACCAGGTTTGCCCTGGTTGGAGGATCGATCGAGATGGGCTCAGGCGTGACCAACGATGAGGTTTTTGAAAACCTCCTGGAAGTAAGATTGAATAAGAATAGCGACAGCATTCAATATGAGGTGCTGAACTTCAGTCTTAGCGCCAGAAATCTCATCCAGCACGCGTATGATCTGGAGACGAATGTTGTTGATTTTGAACCGGATTATGTACTTTTCATCAATCACGACCGGGAATGGAATGCTATCGCAAACCTCTTTTTTAAAGTTATCAGCGACCGGTCTGATCTGGATCGTTTTCCCTATGATTTTCTCAATGATATTGTTGAGGAGATGAGCCTGGAGCCTAATTCTTCAAGAGAAGAGGTGATCAGGGAGATAGTACCCTATCTTTCGCGTATCTATGAAGGTGTTTATCAGCAGGTTGCAGTAACTTGCAAAGCCAGGAATATCCAGCCTATCTGGGTGCATTTGCCAAGCCTTGAGCCCGAGGGCAGCGTAAAAATTCCGGTGGATAAGGCGAAGGAGATGGCTCTCAATGCCGGCTTCGATACCATTGTTCTGGAAGATGTCTTTGAAGGTTACGACAAGGAGGATCTGAAGCTGACCAAGAATGACATACACCCCAATGCCAAAGGTCATGAATTGATCGCCGAGGCGTTATACAGGGAACTGAATGAATATTTAGAAAATAAATGAGAAAGTGATAATGTCGGATAT
>JAWVZH010000262.1:0-2463 GCA_033722295.1 Saprospiraceae bacterium | reverse complement strand
TGTTTTCCTGTGTATAGGCCCGGTTGATCTTCTTGAATTTTTCCATTTCCTGCTTCTCAGCATTGAAGATCTGAATGATCTGCATGCCGGAGATGCGTTCCTGCAAAAACGTATTCATTCTGGCCAGCTCATTCCTTAATCTCTGATAGGCTGCACGTACTTTGTTGGTGAAGATTCGGCTGGCAATTATCAACAAAGGGATGACCAATAATACAATGAAAGTCAGCTTCACACTTGTTATGAGCATGGCTATGAAGAACGCAAAGAGCGTGAGCACATCAGCTATCATAGGGATGACACCCTGGGAGACCATCGTGTTGATCGTTTCGGTATCATTAATGGTTCGGGTTGTCGACTGTCCTATTGGTGTTTTGTCAAAATATTGAGGATGCAATCCACTCAGATGGTCGAAAATACTTGTTCGCAGATCACGGATGAGATCCTGACCCAGGACATTGGTCCTGTATATAAAGAAGTAACGTGCAACAACCGTCACCATCAAGAGTCCGATATAGATGAGCACCATGTTGCTCAGCCCCGTTATGTCCCCAGTCATCACATAACCATCTGTCATGTAGTTGATCAGCCAGGGTGCGGCCGCTGTCAGTGGGGCCAGAATGATAGCCAGTACTGTGCATAAATAAAAAGCACTCCTGTACGGACGTATGATCTGCCAGATCTTGGAAAGGCTGGTAATATTGACTTTTCCCGAACTCATCATGATTGCTAACAAACAAATCTCCTTTTTTCTTAATAAAGGCGGAAATTATTTCCAGGAACATGGATTTTATGGTTCTTCCGCTACCCACTACCCGCTACCCGCTACCTCAAGAACCTTCTTTAACAATAAACGATAAACGATAAACGATAAACGATAAACAATACTCTCCTCCTTCATCATACCATTTTTACAGCAACCCCTCATCGGCAAAACTGTAGTATTGCCTTTTCCCGATGATAAGGTGGTCCAAGACATTGACATCGACTAGTTTTCCGGCATCCTTCATTTTTTTTGTCAAGGAGATATCAGACTGACTCGGCCTGATCTTGCCTGAGGGATGATTATGGCACAGTATAACCCCTGAGGCGAGCATCTCGATGGCCGGCTTGAAGATCAACCTGCCATCGACCACTGTTCCGGAGATACCACCTGAACTTATCCTGACGGTCTTGATAACGATATTGGCGCGGTTGAGAAGTAGGACATGAAACTCTTCATGGGACAGGTCTTCCAGAACAGGACCTATTACCTGGTAGGCATCATTGCTGCAGCTGATCTGGACATCCTTGGTGACGGTCTCGGTCTTCAATCTCCGTCCCAGTTCGAGAGCCGCCAGTACTGTAATGGCTTTGGCAGGGCCGATACCCCTGACCTGAGTGAGCTTTTCTACTGAACTTTTGGCCAGATCGCCCAGCTTGTTGCGTGAAGCAGCAAGCATTTCCCGGCATAACTCCACTGCGGATTGTTGCCTCGTGCCACTGCCGATGAGGATGGCTAGAATCTCCGCATTCGACAGAGCCTGCCTTCCCTTGCTCTGAAACTTCTCCCGTGGCCTGTCGTCCTCCGCCCAGAATTTGATGGACTGACCTTTTGTGTCGTATGTCATGTGTGTTTTATGGTAAACTTAAAGAAAGGTGATCATCTAAGCGTCTGACATACGGAAGTACACGTTTAAACAGGTATTTACCTTTGGGAATCTTGATACCCTTATTGTTCGTAGTCAAAAATTTTGTTGAATACTCGCAATAATCTCCGTGTAAGAAAACTTTTAACCTGTATGCCTAGCCAATGGCCTGATCAAGGTCTCCGATCAGATCGTCCACATCTTCGATACCTATACTGAGGCGGATGAGAGAATCCGTCAATCCGACTTTCAACCGCTCTTCTCGGGGGATGGCTGCATGGGTCATAGAGGCGGGATGACCGATGAGGGATTCCACGCCTCCCAGAGATTCAGCGAGTGAGAAAAATTTGGTAGAGGTCAGAACACGGTAGGCATTTTCCTGGGAGTTGTCCTTTAGGTCAAAAGATACCATGGCACCATATCGGCGCATCTGCCGTGAAGAAAGTTCATGTCTTCGATGAGATTTCAGACCAGGATAATGAACATGCGATACCTTTGGATGGCCTTCGAGAAAAACCGCTATTTTTTCAGCATTATCACAGGCTCTGTCCATTCTCACATGCAAGGTTTTGATACCGCGAAGCACAAGAAAGCAGTCCTGCGGACCCGGTATGGCCCCTGAGGAATTCTGAATAAAACCAAGCTTCTCGGCTATCTCTTCATTGTTCGTGACGACTGCGCCGTGTACAACATCAGAATGACCGGCAATATATTTTGTCGCAGAATGAGTGACCAAATCGGCACCCAGGTCAAGTGGATTCTGAAGATATGGTGTGGCAAAGGTGTTATCCACGCTAACGAGGATATTTTTTTCGTGAGCGATCTTACATATCTTTTC
>JAWVZH010000261.1:0-2506 GCA_033722295.1 Saprospiraceae bacterium | reverse complement strand
GATCCTGATACTTTCCACCTCATCATCAAATAATTCGATCCTGTAAGGCCACTCATTACCAAATGAAAAGATATCTACGATATCACCTCTTATTGAAAACTGGCCCGGCTCGTATACAAAGTCTGTTCGCTCAAAGCCGAACTGAACGAGAAGTTCAATGACCGTATCCACATCGAGTGACTCCCCTGCTCTTACATCGATCCTTGATTGGGCCAGGACTTCTGCTGACACTACCCGCTCGAACACCGCTTCGGGATAGGTCACAAGATGATAGGGCCTTTCAGAATCGCTGCTGGCCTTATTTATCGCCTCGGTACGAGTGAGGACATTATTTTGATCTATCTCTTCATAAAGTTTGGGCCGGCGAAAGGAGTCCGGAAAGAAGAGTGTCGAATTTGGACCATTTAAACTGCTTAGTGAAGTATAAAGATAGGCAGCTGATTCTTTGTCATTGGCGATGAAAACTATGGGTCGTTCTGTCGATAATTTCAGTCCGGACAGGACAAAGGCCTTCTGTGCGCCAACCAATCCTTTGAGTAATAGATTTTGGCGTTCTGTGGGGTTAACTGCCTTCTGAATTGCGCTCACCCGGCTGTCAGATGCATAGGCCTCCAACAGCCGCTTTAAATTTTCCACGGGGCAAATATAGGCTTTTACCCGTCTTGGAATAGCTATCTTCACAATATGAAGACCGTTTGCATAGGTATCCTCATCTTCATAAGCCTTCACGTAATGGGGCAATCAGATACGGCTGTGACATACGAGCAATTTTGCGATCAACAAAGATCTCTTTTAGTAGACAATGTCGATATTAAGTATATCGATGAAGGAGAGGGTCCTGTAATACTGCTCATTCACGGCGTTCCTACTTCAGGATGGCTATATCGTAAAATATTTCCGCGGCTCGTAGAAAATGGATTTAGGGTGATCGTTCCCGATATGATGGGCTTCGGTCAGAGCCTGTCTTCCGATACAGATATTATTCCCGACATCGCAGCCCAAGGTCGAGTGATAGAATCGCTATGCCGGGAGCTGGATCTCAAGTCCGTATATCTTGCCGTTCACGACGCCGGTGGTCCATTTGCCTGGTCCTGGCTGATCCATTCCCGCGTAGATATTAAAGCATTATTTCTTTTTAATACCATACTTTATCTGGAAGGTTTCAAGCCGCCGATCAACATGAAAAAGGGAAGCCTGGGCTTCAAAATGATACGATGGGCCTATACAACTCCCTGGATAGGCAAGATGATAGTCATGTCAACTTTAAATAAAGGGACTGAAAAGCATAAACTATCGAAAAAAGATAAGGAGGGATATCTCAAACCTATTGAGAAGGGTGCGGGAGATGCGATCATGAATTTTTTGGGGAGCTTTGATCAGCTTACCGGACTTTGCAAAAGCGCGAAGATAGAACTAAAGGTCAGGAATACACCCATATGTGCGATCTGGGGGGAAAACGATCCTTTCCTTATCGGCCATGAACAGTTGCCTCGCGCTATGGATCAACTGAATCTGAAGAACGAAAATACCCACATTCTTGGTGGCAGTGGTCACTTCATTCAGGAAGATGCCCCGAATGACATAGTTGATCTAATAATTCGATTTACCGACACGTCTGATGATTGAAAGATATTACAACTGCAAGGTCCTGTTGTATGGGGAATATACTGTCTTGCATGGCAGTGACGCTCTGGCTGTGCCATCGTCAGCGTTCACGGGAAGGTGGATCAATCGATCTTCAGTCGATGAGGAGTTACGGCAATTCGCTGATTATCTCATCGATCGAAAGGACAGGCTTTTGCATCTTGACCTGCAACAGTTCAGTTGGGATATCGATCGAGGCCTGGGCTTTGAGAGTAACATACCCGTTGGCTATGGTCTCGGAAGTTCAGGTGCTGTCACTGCTGCTGTTTTTGACAGGTACGCCAAGGAAAAAGAAAAGCGGCTTGAAGACCTTGTCGTTGAATTATCATTGATGGAGTCCCATTTCCATGGCAAGAGTTCGGGTATAGATCCCCTGGTCTCCTACCTCAATATGCCGATCTTGAAAACGGACTCGGGACTCAGGGCTCTTGAACACATCCCTGAACAGATCACCGAAAAATTCTGGTTGATCGACAGTGGCCGGTCCCGCTCTACTGCAAGATTAGTGGCAGCATTCAATGACAGGCTAAAGGACGAAAAGGTCATGGCTGTTGTCAAGGATCACTGGGTTCCTCTTGTCAATGATGCCATCATGTTCCACCTTGACAACGATGTAGATAATCTTCTCAACACCCTGCATTCCATTCAACAACTGGTGTGGGTATATTTCCAGGATTTCATCCCCAAACCACACATGTCCATGTGGCATTCCACCCTCGAAGATCCCGATGCCGTTGTCAAATTATGCGGCGCTGGAGGCGGAGGAATGACACTCGGTTTTGGCAGAAAGCCAGTCGAGATAGACTATCTGGAGGTATGGTGATCAGGTGACGGGTAACAAGGAACAAGTGGCAGGTGGCAG
>JAWVZH010000260.1:0-2600 GCA_033722295.1 Saprospiraceae bacterium | reverse complement strand
CTTTCACCTGCATCGGTGACAGCAGATCGAACTTGCTTGTACATTCTGTTCATATCACCGAAAAGGTTGACATAATGCTTCTCTCCGAGACTTTTGCTCATCTTTCTGGAAGGATCTGCCAGTGACAGCACCTTGGGCACCTCGGTATAAAGCGGCTCCGGAAGTGTGAAATATTCCTTGCCAAATTGCGTATTGAATCTATTGGCAACGCTCCTGCTCAGTTCCAGATGCTGATCCTGATCCTGTCCGACCGGAACATAATCCGCGTGGTAGATCAGGATATCTGCCGCCTGCAGAACAGGATAGTAGAACAGCCCGCCACTGATGAGGGCATCTTTGTCCTTTTCACGGACCTGATCGCTCTTGTCCTTGAACTGTGTCATCCTTGTCAGATCACCATAGGAGACGTGGCAGCCGAGTATCCAGCACAGCTCAGCATGTTCGGGTATGAGGGACTGTATGAAAAGCTTGTCCTTGTCGATCCCGCATGCCAGTAGCTGGAATACCATATTCCAGGTATTCGTACGAAGCTTCAAAGGGTTATAAGGCACAGTAGTAGAGTGATAATCAACGACTCCAAAAACGCAATCGTATTCTTTTTGAAGCTGCACCCAATTCTTCACGGCACCGAGGTAGTTGCCAAGATGAATGTCCCCCGTGGGTTGTATGCATGACAATACTTTTTTCATAGTTCCTGGTAATTAAGAAGATTTCATAGCTATGGCAGAGATCTCCAGGTTGACGAATTTTGGCAAGTTAGCCACTTCTACCAATTCCCTGGCTGGCGCAGTCTCCGATCTAAAGTATTCTGAATAGACCGCATTTATCCTGTCATAAAGATGCATATCGGCCACAAAAATCGTGCACTTGACTACATCTTCAGTGGTCAGATGGGCCTCCCTGAGTATGGTAACGATATTGTCCAATACTTGCCTGGTCTCCATTTCGATATCCTCCATCATCAGGTCATTCGTCTTGGGATCTATGGCGATCTGCCCTGAGATAAAGAGAAGATCACCAGCCATAACGGCCTGATTATAAGGGCCTACAGGAGATGGTGCTAGTGCAGAATTTACTATATTTTTCATATTGCTGGGGTATAAATGGAAAAGCCCCAGATGATCGACCCGGGGCTCTATTCTTTTTACAATGCTGAGTAATACTATTCCAGATCCTCGTCCGCTTCGATGACGACATGCCCCTTATAATACAGGCTGCCTTCGTGCCAATAAGCACGATGAAACAGATGTGGTTCACCTGTCTTCTTACACGTGGCGATCTGAGGAACGCTCAGCTTTTTATGCGTTCTTCTTTTTCTTTTACGCTGTTTGGATATCCTACTCTTTGGATGTGCCATTTTGCAGTTATTTATGCCGCCCTAGCGGATTAATTATCAAATTTCACGTCTTTCAACTGATCCCAAACCGGATTGTTCTTCACATGGTCTTTTTCCCGTTGTTCTTCGAGGACTTTTTCATCGCATGGGATCTCGGCTTCGCTCCTGCAGTCATATGTTTTTGACAGCGGAACACTCAGGCAGCAAAAATCATATACGAATTTCGCTACATTAAGCTTGTTGAGACCCGGGTCGAAGTAAAACACATCTGCCTCCTCTTCCCCTGAACCATGCTTGCCGATGAGCCGGTGTCTCCCCGTGACTGGCAGATCTATGGATGCCAGGCACCGATCGCATGATTCATCGATCGTCCCGCTTATATCAAACCACAACACCAACATATCACTCCGTTTGTCCAGTTCCATTTCCACATTCAGGTCACCGGATGAAATGGGTGAGTTTTCAAATTTTTCAAAAAAGTCTCCATCCACCTCAAAGTGGTAATGATGGACACCATCATCGAGTCCACTAATCGGTATCGAAAACGCCTCTAACAACTCCATGGCAAAGAACTTCCAAAAATGGACGGCAAAGATATAAAAAGAGTATTAACAAGACAAACGGAATTCTACTATAGGCCAACAGAAATGTGGACCTGTATTAGAATATTATTCCATCTTACTCAATTGAGGTTGGCCCATCACACCATATCCTCTGGACGGACCCACTTATCATATTCTTCTTCCGTGAGATAACCGAGTTTCACGGCCGCCTCCTTGAGTGTAGTATGTTCTTTGTGCGCCTTTTTGGCGATCTCTGCAGCTTTGTCGTAACCGATCTTTGTATTGAGGGCTGTCACTAGCATCAGGCTGTTGTGCAGATTTTTTTCAATTTCCTTTTCATTTGGTTCCAGCCCTGAGATACAATTATCTGCGAAACTTCGGCAGGCATCTTCGATCAGCCTTGCCGAGTTCAAAAGATTGAAGATCAACATCGGTTTGAAGACATTGAGCTGGAACTGTCCGGACATACCCCCGACAGTCACGGCCACATCGTTGCCCATCACTTGGGCCATCGCCATGGTGAGTGCTTCAGCCTGTGTGGGGTTGACCTTGCCGGGCATGATTGAGGATCCCGGTTCATTCGCCGGAATTTTCAGTTCACCGATGCCACTTCGCGGTCCGCTGGCCAGCATACGTATGTCATTGCCGATCTTCATAAGGCTTACTGCAAGAGTTTTCAATGCGGCATGTGTTTCGACGAT
>JAWVZH010000259.1:0-2652 GCA_033722295.1 Saprospiraceae bacterium | reverse complement strand
TACAGAATTGGTCTATCTCATTCGTCCAGAGTATCCTCCTGGAAACGGGCAGGTCTTGTATTTTGAGATTGACTGGACCAACCTACCAAACTTTGCATCCAATGAGCACTCTTACATAGCAGTGAATTTGCATTGGCCGGATGAAAAAATATTTGAAATTGAAGGGAGCGGAATAGTCGAACTCGCATACCCGATCGATTCTATGGCTGTGCGGTCTGTTGCTGTTGTTTTGCAAAAAGGGGATGAACTACATGACATTTCTATCACTTTAGGGCAAGAGACCAGTCCGATGATTGTGACCTACGAGGAAGCATCACCTCCGGATACGATCGAGATCGAAGCTTGTTCCGGTGATCTTGTTTACCTCGCCCGGGGATTGGGGGTATCCGGAGGTAATACACCGTACGAGTACAGCTGGGATATCGATAATGACGGCACCTTTGGGGATGTCGACAGCTTGTCTCATCCTCTCGTCCTGGATCAGCCGGGAGAGCATTTTTACCGACTCAAGGTCACTGATGCTCTCGGTGAAGAGGAGGAACTGCTCTATGAGGTCAATGTGTCGTCTTCTCAACCGGTGATGTTCTCCATACCTGAGCTCAACATCGAGGATATCCCGGATACTACCCTTTATATCTGTACAGAAGATCCGGTATTTCAGATCGTCCTCAATCAAAGTGGCGTCATAGTCGATTCGTTGCACTTTTTCGATAATGAATTGAGGCTGGATCCGGCTACCATACCCACCGGAATTCATCATATACTGATGTACAAGAATAATTGCTCAGAATTTGCAACTGTAACACTGGTTGTGGGAGATCCTGTGGACTTTTCTGTTCAACAACCTACCGACCTCTATCTGTGTGACAGTATCTACGATCTGAAGCAATTCATCATTGGAGATACACAAGGTGTTTGGTTGCTCGGAGATTCAATTCTGATCGTTGACAACCTGATCGATGTCAAGAATACAGATCTGGACACCGGGACTTACAGGTTGATCTATGGCAATGGCATAGGCTCGTGCCTGAAGCTGGATACGGTTTCTCTGACAGTCAGGGATGCGCCTGATGCGGATCTCAAAGACCTCAATATAGTTTTGACCGAGAATGCCGGGGCCTTCGATCTCGATACTTTCTTCACCATGGAGACCACCAGGGGTGGCGTCTGGTCCGGCGGTACGTATGTCACCCCGGATGGCCAATTCGACCCCTCCAATCTACCACCTGGTGAATATCAGGTCACCTACACAGTAGGAACCGGAGACTGCCTCCGGACGTCGTCTGTAACCATAAGGATAGATGAACTTACCTCGACGGCAGAACCGTCGTATTTGACAGACGTGATGTTCAGACCGAATCCCGCCAGTAATGTGGTGTACATTCGGGGTGTTCGGGGAGAAATATCGGTTACCCTGTACGGCTCTAGTGGTGAAAAAGTTCTGGAGACTGTGGTGAGTGAAGCTGAAAATGAGATTGACATCAGCCAATTGCCCGAAGGCGTATACCTGGCCAGGCTCTCCGATGACGACAGGTCAGTGTGGAAAAAGCTCGTCAGGCAATAGGGGCATCATGTATGGGTAGCAACAAAGGTTTCAAATTCCTTTAAGTGCTGCTGCAGGTATTTGATCGTTGAGGGTTGATGGTTTAGAGTTTAGCGGACAAATGATTTTTCCAGGATTATATCGATCCTAACAGATATATTTAATTGCGCATTCGCGTATTCCCTTCTTCGCTCGGGCTACGAAGGGCGAGGAGCGTATTGGGTCCTTGTGCCAACCAATTTCATATGCGCATTCCAGACATCAGTCAATATTAATAAAACTATCGACTGAGGATCACCTTTCTTTGGACAGATGTATCACCGGTATCAATGATGAGGAAATAAGTGCCACTCGACCAGTCTGAAGTTGGTATTTCTATTTCATACATGCCTGAAGTAATTTTTTGGCGATACACCTGATCACCCTCTAAATTATAAACTTCGAGCAATGCCTTTTGACTCAGGCAATCCGTCAGTTCGATTTGAATTTGATCTGAACTGGGATTTGGAAATACCTGAGCATCACATCCTGAAAGATCACTGGAACTTGTTACAATTTCTACATCCACGATCTCAAAAGTACTGTTGGTGATGCCTGCCAGTTGGGCGACGGCAGCGACTGTGGCTTTGACGACCTGGCTCATAAAAGTAAAATTCAAAGTGCCTACCGTATCATTGGGAGTATGGTAGTAAGGATTCCTGAAATTCGAACCATCTGTAAGCATAAGCGCCGGATAACCATCCAGCCAGAAAGGCGCATGGTCACTGCGGCCCAGGTCGGGCGTCAACAACAGCCACCTTTCAGTAGCCAGTAATGAGATGACTTTCAGGTCAGGCACATATTGCGTCGCGGCATCTTCAAAGGCCTGATTGAGATCGGGGTGAGTTTCAATACCTACGTTGGTAATAAAATTACCTCTGAAACTATCCCGTAGGACAGTATCATAAACCTGTGGATATATTTGTTCGAAGCCGAATGGAAAGGTCTGGGAGTTGGGAGTGTTGTCGAAGTAGCCGATCATTTCCAGATTGAAGACGCCGCCAACGGTCTCATAGGCTTTTAAACCATCCACATTGACAAAATGATTACTGCCAACCAACCCGGCTTCC
>JAWVZH010000258.1:0-2668 GCA_033722295.1 Saprospiraceae bacterium | reverse complement strand
GAGCACATCTCCTGCATATACCCACCCGAGTGATCCGAGCACCAATGAGAACCCGAGGCAGAGGATCACAGATTGAAAGGCTGTATTGGATGCTTCGTCAGGCTTTTTTTCGCCGATCCGACGCGATACCATCGCAGTTGCGGCGGCGCTGAGTCCGATTGCAATGGATTCGATGATCATAATGACACTTTCAGTGAGTCCTACTGTTGCCACAGCTTCCTGCCCCAGTTTGGCGACAAAGAATACGTCCGTGATGGCAAAAAGTGACTCCATCACCATTTCCAGCATCATGGGAATAGCCAGCAGGACGATCGCCTTATTGATCGAACCCTTGGTATAATCGTACTCTTCACCCCTGAGAGCCTGCCATACAGTTTTCCAGGTCTTGTTGGCCATTGCTAAGTAAGTTCCTAGCAAAAGTACGTACACGCTAGCCACATTGTGGACATGGCCCATGTGTTCTTAACACATCATTAGACATTCATTTGGCTGTTTGAACAATTCCGGAAGTTAAAACTTGATATTTCTGGAAAATAGAAGATGGACAATGGAGATTACATAGAATGAATAAGCGATACGTATACATATTGGGTAGTTCTCGGGGTGACGGTGAGACCAGAAAAATGGTGGATGAGGCCATGAAGCATCTGCCAGGTGATGTTGTGGACCTCAACGATTATAAGATCGGATACTATGATTATGAGTATCAGAACAAGGATGATGATTACTATCCACTGATCGACGAGCTGACCCGGCTTTATGATGTGTTCATATTTGCTACACCGATCTACTGGTACAGTATGTCGGCAGTTATGAAAACTTTTTTTGACAGGATCAGTGACCTGCTGAGGGTTCATAAGGATACCGGACGGAGGTTGAGAGGAAAGGAGATGGCTTTGATCTCGTGTGCTTCTGACAGTCAGATCATGCCGGAATTTCCAATGCCATTTATACGAAGTGCGGATTATCTCGGTATGACATTTCTGGACAATGTACACGGATATGTAAGGAATGGGGAATTGCCTGCGGATGTTAAAAAAGACATTCGTAGTTTCACAAAAACAATAGCCTCATCGTGAAAAAGATAATATTAACAGTAGTGATCCTTGCTTTGATAGTCATCCAGTTCTTTGGAATTGATAAAACCAACCCGCCTGTGGACCCTGATCAGGACTTTCTTACACAGTCCAATGGAGATGCCGAGTTGTTACAACTGATAGAGACCGCTTGCTATGACTGTCACAGCCATACGACCGAATATCCGTGGTATACTTCTGTAGCCCCTTTTTCATGGTGGATCAACGGTCATATTACGGAAGCCAGAGAACATCTTAACTTTTCAGAATTTGGAACTTATAGTCAGGATGACAAGGAACACCTAATGAAGGAATGTGTGGAAGTTCTGAGAGAAAAGGAAATGCCATTGCTGAGCTATATGATCATGCATCGCGATGCCTGGATCGATGATGAACAACGCGAGCGAATGGCAGATTTCTTTGAGAGTCAGGCCTCTTTGTACTAAGAATTCATTAAAAACACTGCGTATGTCGAACACTCACCGCCTCGAATCACGTTCTAAGAGTATGTTATTAAGAATCCTATCGACCGGACTGCTGTTTTTTGTGTTGACCGCTTTTTCTGTCAATGCTCAACCTGGAGTCTGGAAGACGCTGAGCAAGATCACCTTTACCAAGGAGTATGACGAGTTCCTGGGATTCAAGGTAGACAAGCCTGTTTTCGGTCCCGAAGTAAAAGAACTGGAAGGCAAGGAGATCGAGATCAAGGGATTCATTATCCCTGTGGAGGGCTACAAGAGTCACACAGAGTTCGTTTTTTCTGCTTACCCTTATAATCTATGCTTTTTCTGTGGTGGTGCCGGTCCGGAGACCGTCATGGAGGTTTATGCCGCCGAACCTATTGAATACACCGCCGAACCCATTGTCATAAAGGGGACTCTCGAGCTCAACAGCGATGACATCAATCGATTGATGTATGCTCTGAATGGGGCGGTATTGGTGGACTAGTTACAAATAACAAGTGGCAAGTAGCAAGTGGCTGGTGACAGGCGACTTGATTGGCTATTCGAGCTGTCGTGAGCACAGGTGGTCAGCCTATGAGCCGTTCACGTAATGAAAGTCTATGCTCAATAGAAAGCCCGACTAACTGATATAAAAAAGTGTCCTCATAATGTGTCGTTAACTTAAGTGTTCGTGTTCCTCCCTCCTGGTTATGGATCTAATGTAATGACGTGGGGTAAATCGGTTTTCTCCAATTCTGAGAATTAAGTATATTTTTTTATCTAATATGTAAAAAGACTGGATCTATGGGTTATGAAGCCGCAATCGTCACTATACTTGTATTATGATAATTGTTACCGGTGCTTTAGGCTTTATTGGCAGCGCCCTGATCAGGGAATTGAATAAAAGAGAAAGTGGGTATGATCTGGTTGCCGTGGATGACTTTTACAAAGATTACAAGGATCCCAATCTAAAAGGAAAGAACATTCGAGAGTGGATCCACAGAGACATATTCCTTGAGTGGTTGGACAGTACCAGAAAGAACGTCTCGGCCGTTATTCATATGGGGGCGAGGACGGATACGGCAGAGCAGGACAAGGCCATTTTCGACCGGTTGAATGTCAAATATTCCAAAGAGATCTGGCGCATTT
>JAWVZH010000257.1:0-2676 GCA_033722295.1 Saprospiraceae bacterium | reverse complement strand
TCACCCTTGGCAGGGACGGTAAAAAGCCTTTCCAGGTTCTTGCCCATTTCCCCAGAAGTATCCACGACGCGAAATTTCTCGTTCGCCACCTGCTGGGAACTGATCTCGGCCTGACCGAAGAAGAGGAGGCCTTTTTCGGAGAACGTGTCTGGCAGTTAATGACGAGCTGCAAGGAGAGAAGAATCGACGAATATGAAGGGCTTGGCTGGTGGGAATACCTGCAGGCCGACCGGTTTAGTGAAACATACAGATCTCTCCTGGTCGAGGGTCTAACCCGAACCCTTGTTGCTGCCAAGGCAAAAACGGCCAGTACCAAAACCGGCGGCGACATTTTTCTTCAGCTGATTTTCAATACGATGGATCCTTTTGTGGATACCGACCGGGTTCTGAATGCCCCGACCAATGATGCCTGGCTTACCCCCTGGCTTCGTTACCTCAAGGATAAACTCGGTGTGGAGTATCACTTCAGTTCGACCGCAAAAGAGATTCGAATCAGGGATCGAAAGATCGATCATGTACTGGTCGACAAGCGCGGCGAAGGCGAAATTGAGGTGAAGGGAGATTACTATATTTTTGCCATCCCAGTGGAGAGAATGGCTCCTCTGATCAACAAGCAGATGCTGGAGATCGACCCCGCGCTGCAGTCCGTTAAAGAGTTGGCTCCTTCTGTAAGCTGGATGAACGGGCTTCAGGTCTACCTGAATCAGGACGTCAAGATCAGCCGGGGACATATCATTTGCTCCGATTCCAAATGGGCCATAACAGCCATTTCCCAACCTCAGTTCTGGCCGGATGTCAACCTGAGAAACTATGGGAATGGTGATGTAAAAGGCATTCTCTCACTGGACATTTCAGACTGGTTTACTGAAGGGTCAAATGGTAAAATTGCTGCACATTGTACAAAAAAAGAGATCTTCGATGAAGTTTGGCACCAACTGAAAGAGAGCCTGAATTCTGACGGGGAGATTTTACTGAAGAACGAGATGGTCATCGACTGGTTCCTCGACAGCGATATTGAAGTTTCGGAAAAACCCTATGAATACTCCGTCAAACCCGGCGATGAACAGTATTCCTTTAACCGGGAGCCTCTCCTGGTAAACCGCATAAACACATGGACTTACCGACCGCAGGCTTATACGGGAATCGAAAATCTCTTCCTGGCATCAGATTATGTGAAGACCAATACGGACCTGGCCACCATGGAAGGAGCCAATGAAGCGGCAAGACGTGCCGTCAATTCTGTAATACAGAGCTCCGGTGGTTCCAAATCGCATTGTAAAATATGGGACCTTCATGAGCCATGGTTCCTCGCTCCTTTCAGGTGGGCAGACAGGCAGAGATACCTCAAGGGTCAGCCCTGGCACCATAAGAAGCACGCTATTTCAAAATTTCTAAGTCATCTGGCTCATCTTTTAATGAAGATCACCAGACAATTCAAGAAGTCTAAATCCGTAAAAAAGTCATCATAGAATAGAGGGTTTATGGGTACCTATTCACATCCGAAAAACCGATTCAAAGGGTTTACTCTCGAGGCTAAATTTATCTTCATCACGATCCTTTTAACCCTTGCACTGGCTGCCCTGAGTAGTTATCTGCAGGCAGGATGGATGTCTGCATTTGGCCTGGCAATTGGGATGTATCTGCTGATCGGAGGTTTCGCCTACTACACAAGCGATCAGTTTCTCTATCGCCTCTTATTGTTCGGAATTATCGCCGGACTTATAGAACTCTTTGCCGACTGCTGGTTGGTTCACTCCACACAAACCTTATTCTATCCCCTGGATGAACCGACACTAGCCTGTTCACCTTTTTACATGCCTTTCGCATGGGCGGTCGTACTGATCCAGGTAGGATATCTGGGCTGGCTTATCTCCGGACATAAGTCGATTTGGGTCAGTATTCTGGCAACCGCCGTCCTCGGACTGCTTTTCATACCACTCTTTGAGCATTGGGCCAATAGCGCCGGTTGGTGGGTTTACAGGGACACACCGATGATCTTTAATACACCCTATTATATCATTCTGGCAGAAGGGCTCATCTGTATGACCCTCCCGCTCTTTTTTAAAATACAGTCACACAAGAATTACTGGCTTGCCGCCATCTTCGGAGTCATGGAAGGCTTCTGGATCTGGGCTTCTTATGTCATCGCATATGCAATTTTAGGATAATCGTAGTTTATGTTTTCCAATTTGATTGAATATTTCATACCACCGGAGTATCACGAGACCGAAGAGTCTTCCAGAAAATCCCGATTGGCGATTGGCGCCTATCTTATCGTCGCCATATTCTCATTCATCTACTCTATCCTCAATATTCTTGCGGAAACATGGGGTGGTTTTGCATCACAGTTTCCACTCTTTGTCATTACGGTATTCTGTCTCTTTCTATACAGATGGCGTCTCTCTCCTTTTAGGGTTGCCTTTATTTTTTTTACCGAGGCAATCATTGCCATCTCGATTGCCATCTACTATACCGGCGGCGTTGACTCCTTTGTACTGCCCTGGCTGGCTACTACCCCTATCGTGGCCCTTCTTGTTTCGGGCAAATGGATGGGTTACTACACACTTTTGGGTCAGCTCACTATGCTGACCATGTTCTACATATTTGACAACTATGATATTCATCCGGGAAGTTTTGATTCAGGTGAATTGCCGCTATTCCTGGTAATGACCGGTT
>JAWVZH010000256.1:0-2712 GCA_033722295.1 Saprospiraceae bacterium | reverse complement strand
GGTGAGATCCTAAAAATCCCGCTGCACCTGTGATCAAGACTCGTGGCATACGCTAGGTCGAAAGCCCTCTTTTTAAAACGAGGCCGAAGTTAAGACTTAACACACCGATATTCATAGTTTTCCGGACCATACTGACCACTAATTCCAGGGCACAATCATGCTTCACGATTGTCTTTGCTCTATCCAATTAACCACCACTCTCGCCGATCCCGCAGGAGATTCGGATTCCGTATCGATGATAAGGTCAGGCTGAGATGGCACCTCAAAAGGTGAATCAATACCCGTGAAACCTTTGATCTCTCCCTTTCTCGCCTTTTTGTAAAGTCCCTTGACATCTCGTTCTTCACAAGCCTCCAAGGAAGCTTTGACATAAACCATGTGAAAGTCTTCCTTGCCGATGATCTGTTTTGCCTGTTGTCTGATCTCATCAGTCGGTGAAACAAAACAGCAAATACATATCAATCCGGCATCTACAAGTAATTTTGCCACCTCTGCGATCCTCCGGATATTCTCTTTTCGATCATCAAGTGAAAATCCCAGATCTCTGTTGATACCCGTTCGAATATTGTCACCGTCGAGTATGTAGACCAACCGATTGTTTTGTGACAGTTCTTTTTCCACGATTTCGGCTATTGAACTTTTACCACTGCCGCTCAATCCGGTCATCCACAAAACCATTCCCTTTTGACCCAGAATTTCTTCCCGTGTGGAGCGAGGCACCAGACGATCATGTATGGGGTGGAGGTTGTTCATTGTTTATGGTTTATTGATTATTGTTTAGTGTTTATAGTGTAGTGTGTAGTGTGTAGTGTGATCAGGGTAGGGTTATCAGATGATTAAATATTCACTCTACAGGTCAAGATGCTATTGATCTGTTAAATGCAAGGCTTCGCCGTCGATAGTTCTCACGCTACCGTCACTAGTACCTGCCTTATATCGCCGATGTTCAATTCACCGGCTGTAGATATTTTGGATGCACTTCGAGCTGCAAAGACCAGCCCAGAGTGTCCAGATCTATCAATACCTGATTCTTGCCGAGATCCTGCCTTACCACACCGGATAGACCCGTTAATTTACCGCCAATGATCTCAACATTTTGTCCCACCTTAGGTCTTTCATGGTGGCTGTATACTTTCCCGGTTTCTCCGGCCACTCTTTTCAGGAGATCTATTTCTTCCTGTGGAACGGCGATGATCTCATCACTCAAGCGTACAAACCATGACACATCTCTGACTTCCAGAACATCGATATATTGCGATCTGGTGATCCTGACGAAGATGTAATTGTTCATTAGGGGCACCTGAAAGGACTTGACCTTGCGCTGATAACGTCTCACCTTTTCCACCAGTGGAACATAACACTCGATACCCTTTTGACGCAGCATCTTGATCGCTGATTTCTCCCGTTTGTATGGTGTATAAATGGCAAACCACCGAGCTTCCGAGTCGTGCATATGACGCCGATTCTTTTCGGCCACTGTCATGCTGTCGGGTGCTGGGATCATAAACTCCAGTATTTTATATTATCGGTGTTTTCATTTCTGTATATACCCTTCACATCGAGCAGAATAGTCTTAGCATTGGACAAGTCAGCGAAGTACTTGAGGTCAAGTTCTCTGAATTTGTCATGTCCAACAGCAACGATGATCGCATCGTAGTCGCCACCTGGATGTTCGCTCAATTCGAAATCATATTCCCTGTTTACCTCAGAAGGTGAAGCGTGAGGGTCAACAACATCCACATTCACGCTGTAACCCATCAGTTCGTATACCAGATCGGCCACCTTGGAATTGCGGATGTCGGAAACATTCTCTTTAAAGGTGATGCCCATAATCAGGACGTTACATTCTTTGGGATGCTTTCCTTCATGGATCAGCATTTGCACCAGTTTTTTGGCTACAAACGCCGGCATACTGTCATTGATCCGACGTCCGGAGAGAATCACCTGGGGATCATAGCCCAATTGCTTGGCTTTATGGAGTAAATAGTAAGGATCTACCCCAATACAATGGCCGCCAACCAATCCGGGTAGAAATTGTAAAAAGTTCCATTTTGTAGAAGCCGCCTCAAGTACATCCTGAGTATTGATATCCATCTTATCAAAAATGATGGATAATTCGTTGACAAAACTGATGTTCAGGTCTCGTTGGGTGTTTTCAATAACCTTGGCTGCTTCCGCCACCTTGATGGAGCTCGCTTTGAAGACACCGGCAGGAATGACTTTGGAATAGACCTGTTCTATCTCGGCAAGTGATTCCTGATCCAGTGCAGAGATCACCTTTGGTATGGAATGAACCGTATGAATCTGATCACCAGGATTGATCCTTTCCGGAGAGTAACCCAGTTTAAAATCTTTACCAGCTTTCAAACCTGATTCTGATTCCAGAATGGGGAGGCAGTCGTCTTCTGTACAACCCGGATAAACGGTCGACTCAAAGATCACATAATCTCCCCGGGACAGATTTCTGCCAATGCTATGGCAGGCCTTTATCAACAAACTCAGATCAGGCACTTTATGAGCATCCACCGGGGTTGGAACTGTCGTAATATAAAAACTGGCTTCTGCCAGATCAGACTCACGACTGGTAAATTGAATATCACATTCTTCAAAATCTTTGGGGGCCAGTTCTTTAGAAGGGTCGATCCCTTTTTTCATCAGGGATATCCTCTCCTCGGTGTGATCAAACCCAATCACGGAAAATTTCCTCGCTAG
>JAWVZH010000255.1:0-2717 GCA_033722295.1 Saprospiraceae bacterium | reverse complement strand
TATCTGACCATTCAGGTCGGGACTTCCAAACTCCACGATACCCGCGACATAGAATAATCCGGCGGCATTAGCGCCATGTCTTCCCTGGCTCAGAATCACAACTGAATCACCGATACCCGTATTCAGGTACTCCGACAGTTCCGCTGCCAACAAGATGTCAAAAGAATCCCTGAGATATCTGCCCTCAACCACTCGGTCAGAAAGATGGGTAAGGTGTTGCTCCTTATCTGGCTCACTGCCCACAACAAGTACCCCCTTGGTTTTGCTCTGAAATGAGGCCAGTGCAAAATTTTCGACCCTGTGTACCAGTTCAAGCCCGTTTTCACCCAGATACTTATCGATCGAATCAACGTACATGACATTGTTGAGAGTCTGTTCCTCCCAATAGCCGTCAGAATGAACCTGAAGATATCCAGTATGAAATCCAACCACATTGTGAACCATGTAATCCCATGCTCCCACTTGTAGACAGCGCATCAGGCTGGCAAAAAAGACGGCAAACATGACAGATGCGCCCGTTATCAGGGTGCGACGCTTATTACGCCAGACATTTCTAATGGCCATCTTGACGAGAGTGCCCGGATTCATTTAACGGATACGTTTCATCGATTGGATAGAAAAGAAAGATGGGTCGATTTCAGGATCGAAATCTATCATTTTATATTCTACTATTGTTTTGTGCCCCTCCTCTTCCTCTGGTGTGATCACAAGTTTGGACGGAAGCTTTTTACCACCTAATGTTTCAATATCGGATCCGCGCATTGTATTGATGAGGTAACCGTCCTCATCATAGAATTCAGTTTTCAACTGCATATAATCCTCTACATCAATCCAGGTGTTAATGCTTCCCCAAACCACATCAGCACTGGGCTTTGGGGTCAGCTTTATCTTATAACACATTCGGCCTTCTACTTCTTCCTTACCTATAAGCTCATGTGAATAATCACTGACGATCGAGCTCTCTTTGACCAGATCATCATTCGTGAAGTCACTACCCATCCACGACTGCATCATCATGGAGGGGGGTAATTTGATAGACCGGTTAATCTTGGGTTGCCAGTTCCAGATCTCATTATCTCTTTTAAGAAAGGCTGTACCCCTGTCTCTTGCGGGAGAAGTAATGTAGATCACGGCGTATTTCTCCCCCATCGACCACGACTTGATACCCATTGTTCTTTCCCAGTCTGGTCGAACAATTGTCATTTTCAACTCCGCATAACTTTGTTCTCCTCTTAACTTTTTATCTGACCGTCTGATAATTTCGGTCGCATCCTGAGCCAGGAAGACCGAGGGAATAAAAAACAGTAAAGAAATGATGTGCTTCATCGACCAGGATTTCTCACCAATAACACTTTGCTCTATAGTATGTTGACTTGTGCTATGTATATTATTCAATATCCTCGGAAATTATGATACGAGTCAATATCCACTCACCATCCAGTTCGATGTAATCCAGATATGATGATAACTCATGCTCTCCTGGAATGAGTCGAATAAATTTGTTATTCTCTGGCACATTGGTTACATTATGTCGCTCGGGAATATGACACAGTGCATCGATCTCAATTTTTAAGTTACATCTGTAGTATCGATGTCGAATTTGACCGTCATGACGAAATGCGCCCTGCCTTCTGAGCTTGATCCATTGAAGAGTAGAGCAATCGGAAAATATATACTTTTCGAGGTGTGATTTCGTTCTAGATTTCGGTGGCTCTAATGAACATGATAGCCCAAGAAATACGATAAGCGACAATGTGAGAATTGCTGTTGTCTTATTATATGTTAAGAATCCTTTAATAAACAATGAAAAGTAGTAAATCAGGAATTAATGTTATAACTTTGAAGTTGTAACAGTAAATGTATTTACAGCAAGAAATAACATGCCAAAATCAATAATTATGAGTACTCAAGAATTTTATGCTCAATTTGACGGAATATCATCCATCCTCAAGGCTTTCGCCTATAAATTAACTCAAGATATGGAACGGTCCAAAGATCTCTATCAGGAGACTTTGTACAAGGCGCTCAAGAACAAGGACAAATTTACGCTGGGCACAAACTTTAAAGCCTGGATGACCACGATCATGAGAAACACCTTTATCAATGACTTCCGGAGGAAAAAGACCAGTAAAACACAATCTGTTCCCCATGATAGCCTTTATATCAAGTTCAATACGAAAACTGTTGATAACAGCGGTCTTCAAACGCTGACAGAAGAAGAGATCAATGGTATGATCGATGAACTCGATGACAAACTGAAAGTGCCTTTCATGATGTTCTTCGTAGGTTATAGATATCATGAAATTGCCAAGAAACTGGATCTTCCTCTTGGTACGGTGAAAAGCCGCATACACAATGCAAGAAAAATACTTCAAGCGCAGGTTAAAGCTGCATATCCGACGTTAAATCGCGGATAATTATGAAGATTGAGGAAGCCATAAAGCAAACCAAGCCCTTTAGAAATCTATATCAAAAGGCAATGGTCAATTTGTTGTACACCAGCAATTGGGTCGAAGAGCGACTACGTGAATTGATCAAGCCATACGATATAACTATTCAGCAGTACAATGTTCTGCGAATACTGCGCGGTAGTGGAAAGCCTTTGACGACATCAGTGATCAGAGAACGATTGATCGACAAAATGAGCGATACTTCCAGAATGGTAGATCGATTGTGTAAAAAGGGACTGGTTGACCGACGCCAATGTTGTGTGGATA
>JAWVZH010000254.1:0-2840 GCA_033722295.1 Saprospiraceae bacterium | reverse complement strand
AGTATCGGGAACCACAGAAGAAGTGTCGGATAGCGTTTGACCAGGCCGAGAATGAAACTCAAAAATACATTCAGAGTGACACCGTATAAGAACATAAATATCATTCCGCCCCATTTCCCAAAATTGGCATAAGCCTCTCCGATCGGTCCAATGTTCATACTGTATCCTCTTAGTTCCACACCCCAGAATCTTTTCAAGTTGGCCTCCCCACCTGATGTCGGTTTATCCGGCCAAAAAACTCGCGGTACAAGGATCGCTGCTGCCGATTTCAAGAGCGTTTTCCCTTTTCCGTAATCGTAATGCTGAGGCACATGATACATAGTGTTGGCGATCAACCACCCCTGATTGAGCCTAATGGCAAATGTGAATAATGTGTAAGGCTCCCATAGTTTTTCTGGGTGTACGATCTTATCTCCAACGGCCTGAAAAAAGAACACCGGATCAGCCCCTTGATCCCAGGCCACATCGCGATATTCGTGTTTTACAGCCTGGAGCAAAAAGATCAGAAATACGGCTGTTACCAGACCTATCCATTTTATATGGGATTTTAATCTATATACCGACAATAAAAGGGACGCGGCCAAAAAACTGATATATATCAGCTCGCCAAACATAGCAGATACGATGGACTGGATGAGTAATGCTACTAATCCCGAGGTGAGGATCATAGAGCGAAAAGGTATCTCTGAAAAATACAAGTACAATAATCCCACAAAACTTAAGTGCTCAAGTAGGTAAAAAACAAAACCCAGAGAGACGGGTACGTACGGGGAGACAAAAGTGCTGAGCAGTCCAATGACAATGAGCAACACCCCGACAATGACTTTCTTGTTCAAAAATTCTCTAATTCTCCGAAAATATATTTCAGGTTGGTAGAGCACGTGCCTGTTGGCCAGAGGCAGATGGATTCCAACTGCCATCAACAAGGTTGCCGGCAATACAAATGAGTAATATTCGTCGGAGGGCACGCGCATATATTTATCCCAGATCCAGGCGAGCTCGTTGCTTTCAGTAAAAACATGATAGAACAGTATTGGCATCACGAGCCACGTGAGCAGTGCCATCAGTACGGTCAATTCAAAGATCACGATACGCCGTCCGACCTGTCGCACGAAGTAGATCAGATAAAGGACGAAAAGGATCAATGACAATCCTTCAAACAGGGACAGGCCCAGCTTCCAACTTGCGGCCGACAATACTATGATCGTTATAAGTCTATACATTATAGATCTTCTGCGGAAGGTCCTGGCCAATCAACAAATTCAAAATATCATCGGCCCTGTCCTCGTAGGAATACTTACTGTTGAAAGATCGCTCCTGGGCACAAACTCTTATTTTCTCAGCCTCTTTAAAGGACAAATTCAAAATATCTGTACAGATCCGTGCACAATCTTCAGGGGACTCATATAAGAATATTTCTTCACCGTCATCAAAGAATTCTTCATGTTCAGGTGTCCTGGGCGCCACCTGAATGCCACCTATGGCAGGAATATCGAATGTTCGCATATTATGAGACCTAAGGTTATGAGTTCTCATCATATTAAGCTGCACTCGATACCTTCTCAAAACCTTCCAGAATTCCAGACCATAGACCCCATCATGCCTTTCGATCTTTTTATTCAAGAGACCATTCCAGTCTGTTCCATAAACTACCACAGGCAATCCCGCGTCCGCCAGGTTATTCAGAAAATCAGCGCGCATCTTGTCGCCATTTCCCAAAAAACAGATCTTTAATATCTCATTTTGTGAGGCTGCCTGCTGATACCATTCTTCCTCTATATAATAACCAAATGGTACGCGACCGGCTTTTATGCCATTGTATTCAAGTTGATCATAAATGTCGCGCGCATAAGTGATATAAAGATCATAATGACGCATCGATCTTCGCATCAACGAATTACCGCTCCCACGCATACTATAGATGAAAGGATGATCCGGATTAAAAATAGCTAAAAGAGACGCAAATCTCTTGAGCGCCCTGACCGTTCTCGGTAATAATTCCATTCCCTTGAACACGAGTATAGCATCATAATATTCATCTGCCATCTGACTCAATAGCCTTTCATTCAGCGAGCGACAGAACAAACCAGGAAACAAGCGGCTGACAATCCTGGAAAGCAACGATCGCCGCCTCTTCTGCCGCCACCAATCACGCAAAGGCAAAATATCCACGGCTACACCCCTTTTCTTAATAGCCGACATGTAGAAATATTCCAGAGAATTTTTATTATTCGAGCCTATGAACAGAATTTTTTTCATGACACGAAAGATGAGGGTTGATCACAGATCCCGGGAAATTCCCTGCAGACCTCTTTTTTTGCCTTCCGGTAACACTTGAAATGCCTCCAAATATTTTTTACACCTTTTGAAAAGACTTTTTTATTAAAAAAGCAAGTTCTCCAGACATGCCACCTTTCGGACAGATCGAATTTGCCACGTGTTCTTTTTTGGGAACCGTAGATCCATCCTTTCATAAAGTTACGTCTGTTGGTCCAGTAATCCCTATCCCTTAATCGGCACCCTCCCTTTTGCTCTTCAGAGTGATAGATCGTAAGATACGGGTCCATATAGAGGTCAACTCCCTTTGATCTCATTCGTAAAAAGAACTCCCTGTCTTCCGTTGATCCGACAAAGTCAAACAAGACCGGATCGAAGCCTCCAATATCCCGAAATGTCTCCCTTTGAATAAAAAACGCGGCACTTGTCGTCTCCGGTATCCTGATCAGCTCTCCAGGCCCACGGCCTGTCGCTCTTCCCGATTGAATTCGCCTTTCATGTGACTGACCCTGATCATTGAAGACGAGGGGTGCGAGGCATGAGAGGTTATATTCTCGCAGGGT
>JAWVZH010000253.1:0-2855 GCA_033722295.1 Saprospiraceae bacterium | reverse complement strand
GTCCTTGAACTTCTTTCAAGGGGCAAATTCTACAAAGAGATAGCCGGTGATCTTCATATCTCTATAGAGACGGTCAAAAGTCATTGCCACAACATTTACGAAAAGCTGCATGTAGCAACAAGGACGGAGGCGCTCAACAAGTATTATGATCGTTGAAAACTTATCTTACCATTTGCACACAATTGGCCATCACATTCTCTCCCCATTTCTTCGCTCTTTCGAGCTCGCCATTTTTAATCTTTTCGTTCTCATCAGTTATGAAGAAATCTTCCGGAGCTAGGACTGGCCTTGCGCCCTTTCTCATGAGCAACCTATTAAGAACAGGAGCGGCATAACCGCCCAGGTCTGCAATGGCCCTTAAAACCGGGGATTCTATGGTTTGTGGATCTACCCATATGTCAAAACGGTGGTATATTTTATCCTTTTACCGAATGACCTGATAAAGATCTGAACAGTTCAACTATCTCTGGTAGGACGGAAGCCCTTAGTGGATAAACCACCTATGATCAGATCGAAATTCAGAATTTCGGACGGCACGACTTCTCTTGCCCATGCTATGACCAAATCAGGTGTGCCACTGGCTATGGTATTGCCTAAAGGGAGGATCAAAGATCACCATTGTCTTCAACTATTTCACTCTTGGAAAATGGATGACGTGTGATAATGATTGAGAAAGGGACTCAGAGATGATCAAATCATACTCCAAGTCCATTTTACTCTACTTTCATTTCAGATTTCGAATATCAAAGTCTCGCACAATAATCCACCCATTAATCCAAGCGTGATAAACCAGTATCCGACATGGATCCAGATGTATTTCCAGCCACGTCTTTCAAACAAAGCAATAGTACCGATTATGGGAAAGGCAAGTAGTAAGGCTGTTGTCGTTCCATGTGTGGCGCCATGACCAAATGAGCGATATCGGTCGCCGTATTGCTCCATAAGCATAAGGAATTGATCCCTCATCTCACCGGCTTCCAGAATTTCAGGAGCCATCATCGAGAACAGTCCGCCCTGATGTATGACGATACTTTGAAGGGCAATGGCCAGGAATAATCCGAAGATATAACTGATCAAAAATATAGCAGGCATATTAGCACCTTGCAGATCTTCTTCCTCGAATCCACAAGCCTTCATCCAGGCTGTACCGAGCACTTTGGGATTGTAATAAATAGCACCGACCACTAGGGGTATTAGTGCAGCTACGAAATACATGTAAAAATTAGAAGCCATTTGTTGTTAATTATGAAATATGAAATATCAAATATCATTTTTTTATTGATCTACTAGTCTGTGGGCAGGTCCTCATCGTAAGGATTGCCAGATCCGGTTTCTACGAGATCCCGAATGCTCATCATATATCTGGCCCATGAAAAAGAACATTGAGCGTAAAAGTCATCCTGTTCAGGGAATCCGGATTGGATCAACTTCAGTCTTGTTTTTCCTTCATTCCTGTCGAGCTCAAACCGGATGATTGAATTCATCCAATCAGGTACAGAGTCTATCACCTTCCATTCTACCAGCTTATTGGGTTCGGCTTTTATAACCTTCATGACATTTTTAAATCTCCGACCGAATTTGAAGATCAATTCACCACCTTCGGCCGGGTCGCCTTCAGTCTCATGCGTCCACCAGTTTCGGAGACCATTGATCGTGGTAAGGGTTGTGTAGACAGATTTTTGGTCGCTATCGATATGACAAAGATGTTTTATAGTATACATAAAAACCCCAATTTCAAATAATATAATTAAGATCAGTGGTCAGCATATCATGCTCTGTGACCTCCTTCCCTGGACAGATCATAAGAGATCATCCAGCTGATTCCAAACCTGTCTGTAAGCATACCAAAATAGGCCTGCCAAAAGGTCATGGCCAATGGCATCGTGACTTCCCCTCCAACAGCAAGGGCATTGAAGACCCGTTCGGCTTCGGCTTTACTTTCCGTATTCACCGAAATGGAAAAATTATTGCCTTTGACAAGATTAGAGGACCATTCCCCGCCTGTATCACTGCCCATTAACATGGTTTCCGTACTGATCGGAAGAGAGACATGCATGATGCGATTTTTCATCTCATCAGGTACGGTGGGTAAATCATCTTGAGGAGGCATGTCACCAAATCGACCGATATATGAGAATTCTCCTCCGAAGATAGATTTGTAGAAAAGGAAAGCCGCCTCGCAATTACCATCGAAGGTCAGGTAGGTATTTACAGTTGTCATAACAAGACATTGGGTTTAATACACTATACCGGCCAGGGATCGTTCACAAGCAATATAAGCAAAATGATCGGTCAAGAGGTTATGGTGAAATGAGCAATTTGGGACCCTCCAAGGGTCCCTATACCCTCCAAGGGTGCTCAAACTCTTGATGATCAGTGACCAAAAAAAACAGCCTGCTCATTTTATCCTGGAACCTTCTAGTTCTACATCGGCGTTAGCCCACACTTCGGTCAAGTCATCTGAGATGTTCTTAACCATCGCTCTGTTATCTTGGTGTTCATAAACCAACCTCAGGCCATGTAAGGCCCAACCATTTTTTGGTAATCGCTCGAGATCTTCCTTATACGTTTCAATAGCAGACCGATAGTCGCCTGCTTCGATTTGAACAGCCCCGAGACGATGCCTCACAGAAAAGAACCAATCCGGTGGCTCGTTGTAATTCAAATTGTCTTCGATAGCCACAGCTTTCTGTAATAAGGCTATACTCTCCTCATATTTTTCTTCCGATGCCAATATTTCCGCATGAAGTACATTCTTTGCAATATTCAATAACTCACTGACGGAATTGATCTCCCAAATTGTCAGCTCTTTGATTTCCTCATTTTTGGAAAGCCTTGATAGATTATCAAGTTCG
>JAWVZH010000252.1:0-2889 GCA_033722295.1 Saprospiraceae bacterium | reverse complement strand
TCCCTTTCTTCAAGAAAGTCCTCTGTTCCGAAATGAGCGAGTTCACGATCCGAGGAATCGGGGTGAGCATAATATTTGCGTATGCCTGAAGTCTCATCCGAATAGTAGACATATCCCAACTCATCATCCACTGCAACAGCCTCTATTCCACCGCTGCCTGAATATGCCCCGAACTTTCTTACCAATTCACCAGTCAATGTCGAATCTTGTACGACCAGCTCATACTGCCATAGATAGGTCCCGTCCGTAGGGCCGGATCTCCTGCTTACCATAGCGTAAACTTTGGCGCTAGCGGTGTCTTTATAAAGGCCTATACCCATGGGTATTCTGGCTTCAGGTCTGGTTTCACCAACAAATACATGGGTGCCACCACCGTCTACATAGCTCATATCCGGCATACTGATGACTCGTAGCTTCTCTGTGAATGACTCCGTGAAAACAGCAATATCGATCGTATCTTTTCCCAGCACAATGCCATACTCCACATCTATATTATTGGGTCTTTCAACAGGTGAAATAGTTTTGTGATGAATAATTTTTCCCTCTAGATCAAAAGCATATACACCTCCGTTCTTCTCCTTGTCCATGCCTAAAACTGTACTTTTGGAAACCTCGGTTGGATCTATCCATAAAGCTGGATCGTCTGTATCATGGGGTAGCTTATCAGTGATCAAGACAGGTTCGATCCTCGGATCATATTTTGCGTTTGAGGCTTTTGCTGTCTCCGGTTTTGATGGTTGGCAGGCCAAAAGGAAAGCAAACAGGAATGGTGTCAAATATTTCATGCGAACACTAATTAATATTTCGTGCTATCGTATTGAAGTATCACGATTAAATTTTTATTCTGAAAGGAATGCACTCTGAATCGAAATAGAATCTCGCGTTTTGATGTTACATAATGCGTGTTTTGCTTTTATTCAAATAGATCAAATACCTTAAATATTGCAACATATCTACAACTTTATATTCGTCCTTGCAATTTCAGGGCTCTATGGCCAGGAAATAAATTGCAAGATCATTGAAGCTGAGAGCATTTCAGGCGTTCCCTTTGCGAATGTCGGGCTGCTCAAGAAGAACCTGGGAACGGTCAGTGATGAGAGTGGCCGCTTTACACTAAATATTGCCGGCACGAACGAGGAGGATTCTGTTCGTATTTCATGTATAGGATATGTGGCGCGAACCGTCACAATTGGTAGTTTAAAGCAACTGAGCCAAACTGAAAATATAATGCTTCAACCTATCTCGTACGATCTGGAAGAGGTGGTCGTGGTTCCTAAAGACTACGAGTTGAGGCGTGTGGGAAATTTTATGGATACCAAAAATATCGTTGCAGGCTTCATGAATAACAATCTCGGTCATGAGATCGGTACGAAAATCAAGATGCGGCGGAAGCCGGCCTACATTCAAAAAGTGCATATCAATATCGCTCGGTGTGACTTCGATTCGATCTTTTACCGCCTTAATATCTATGCCATGAAAGATAAAGAGCCCGGTGAAAATCTACTTAAAGAACCGGTCTACATAGCCCTTAGTAAAGAAGCGGCCGAATCAGGCGTTATAGTCGATGTCAGTGATCAATATATTCTGGTCGATGATGATTTTTTAGTAAGTGTTGAATTGGTTAAAGACCTCGGACCTAAAGACCTGTTTTTCAGTGCCGGGTTTTTTGCGTCCAGAGCCTTTTATCGTCCAACCAGTCAATCGAGTTGGGAAAAAATACCTGCCTGGATAGGCATCGCTATAGGTGTTACCATACTTCAGGAATCCTGAGTGTGACAGGTTCAGAATACCCGGAGAAGCGATAAGTTCACACCGAATGAATGTGTCCGGGCAGAAAGATCCGAGTCAGATATGATGATCGAACGCAATGTAGAATTATAGGTAGGTTCCAGTGAAACGATGAGATCCTTCGTTAGATAGTGTCCGACACTGAGTCTCACGTGATAAGTCAAATATGGGTCTGTACGGAATTTCCATTCATCATTATCTGTCCATTGTCTCAATTCACTTCTATCGAAACTGATGGTCCGTCCTTCTGTCGCCAAGGGGAAGTTAAACCCGATACCCGCTGCACTTCCGATGATCCAGCCGTGGTAAACGGTATGATAGGTGAGGTGGAATGGTACCCTGAGAAGTCTTCTTTGATTGTAATGCCTTATCCGTCGCGTGGTCCTTTCAGTCAGGTAGTTTACAGAACGAAGTATGGTGTCCTGGGCCAGTCCTTGCGGTCGCAGTTGAATGAATTCCTCGTTGACCTCAGTATGAGAGAATGTGGTATTGAAAACTTCATTCTGTGTGAGGTGCGAAAACCCCGACTCGAAACTGAAATTCCAGGGCGATGCTACACCAATGCGCACACCTGCCTGAATGGTCTCTAGATGTGAGGTAATATCCGATCGATGATCTATCCAGTCTTTGATCTCCGCAGAACCTGAAGTGAACTTTGTTTCTGTAAGATGAATTCCTCCCAGTAGGGATATATAGAAGTTCCACCTTTTTGTCCTATAGTTGTTCATTGCGAGTTGGGGAATGGAGACTATTTGCTCTTGACCGGCCAGCTCGAAGAATTGACCGGATTTAAGTGGCGATGTACTGCTCATCGTCGTTCTTGACAAATGACTTTCAGTACTTCCAATATCAGTGTTAACATGAGCCATATTATCGACCTTTTCATGGGTCTCTTCGGCTACTGGTACATTGGATTGAGACCCGCTCTTCTGGTCTGTATTGCTCTTCTCACTGTTAAGATTATCCTGACCCCTGTTCAAAACATCACTTTCCTTTTCATCGTCCTTTCGTTGGTTTTGAAGAAAAGTCTCAGATGAATTGTTCAACTGAAAGTTTTGAGGATCACTATTGAGAGCCTCTGATCTCATGTTCAGATGACCC
>JAWVZH010000251.1:0-2948 GCA_033722295.1 Saprospiraceae bacterium | reverse complement strand
CTTCAACGAAGCCAAGGTCCTGCGTTCGGTCCTTACCGATCTCAGGTCGCACGGATTTGAGAACATCATAGTCGTTAATGATGGCAGCGGAGACAAGACTGGCCAGCTGGCTGAGGAAATGGGTGCCGATGTCATAACTCACATCCGCAACAGAGGGGCAGGAGCGGCAAGTCAGACTTCCATATCTTTTGCCCGGGAAAAAGGCATTAATTACCTCTTGCTCATGGATGCCGATGGTCAGCATCACAGTGAAGATGCTCATAAACTCTATCAAGAGATCCTGAAAGGTGAGTATGACATCATCATCGGTAATCGCTTTGTTCTCGAAAAGAATGAGATCCCCAGAATTCGGATATTCTTCAATTCTCTGGCCAACAGGCTGACCAATCTATTTTGTAAGAACAACTACTCTGATTCCCAATCCGGATTCAGAATTCTCAACCGGAAGGCCATCGAAACGCTGGACCTTAAAGTGGACGGCTATGGATTCTGCAGTGAAATGATTATTGTCGGGGAAAAATCAGGTCTGAGGATCGGCGAGGTCCCCATAAAAGTGGAATACACTGAATACTCTCTGGGAAAAGGGCAATCTTTTGCCAATGGCGTCAATACGGCTTTCAACTTCATCTGGCGCATCATCTTCAACTGAAGATCACCTTCAATTTCAGCCCTTCATTGATCCGATCAATAGCGCTCCTTTAAACTCTCTCAACTCTCAACATTAAACTTATATTACTCTTAACTTAGCGCATAAGACAAACCCACACATCATGGTCATACGTCCATTTCAAATTGTCGTCTTAATCATTTCAGCGATCTTTCTTTATCGCGTTATTAAAAAATACATTCGCTCACAGGTCAATCTGGTCGAAACAGCACTGGGTATTCTATTCTGGGTGTCTACTTTACTCTTGGCGCTATTTCCGGATACCATTTCCAACAAGCTGGCGAAGATCTTCGGAATAAAAGACAACATCAATGCGGTCATCTTTATTCTGATCGGATTTCTGGGCATCATACAGTTCCGGCTTTTCAATATTCTCAGAACCCAGGAAAAAACTTTGACCTCAATCATACGGAAACTGGCCATACTCGAACACGACATAAAGAAAGATGAGGATTCTCTACGTTCTTGAGCATTATCATCCCTACATAGGGGGAGCTGAAAAGCTATTCAGGAATGTGGCGGAATCCATGGTGGCCAATGGACATCAGGCGACAGTGATCACAACAAGATACGATAAGAGCCTGCCGGCTGAGGAAACGGTAAATGGGGTGAGAATACAGCGTATAAGGTGTTATAATAGATACTTGTTCACATTGTTCGCTGCCCTCAGGCTTCTGGGATTGAAGGAGCGGTTCGATATAGTACATGCCACAACGTATAATGCCGCCTTCCCGGCATGGATCTATGCCAAACTCAGACGTACTCCTTCCGTTCTTACTTTTCATGAGGTATGGGGCAGTCTTTGGTTCGAATTACCATTCCTTTCACTACTGGAAAGATGGGGATATTACCTCTATGAAAAGCTGATACTTAATCTTGAGTTCGACAGGTATATAGCCGTTTCTCATTATACGGCTAACTGCCTGAGGGAACATGGCATTGCGGACCAAAAGATCAGGACCATATACAACGGCGTGGAATATCCTGAAAGGCTGCCCGAAACTCCAAAAAGGCATCATGAGACATTTGAACTTGTCTATTTTGGTCGGTTAGGCGTCTCCAAAGGACTTGATCTCCTAATTCCTGCCGTCCATAAACTGCACAGTGAAGGACACGATATCCTGCTTCACCTGGTCATCCCCAGGAAGCCTTATAATATGCTGAAAAAAGTTATTTCACTTGTTCAAGAACACCCCAACAATGAACATATAGAAGTATACCATGAATTAACGGATAATTCATTGCGATCCCTCATACTCAGCAGTGACGCTGTCGTCATACCATCCTATTCAGAAGGGTTTTGCTTCGTCGCTGCTGAAGCCTGTGCATTGGAAAAGCCAATCATTCATTCCGGCCGCGGGGCTCTTGAAGAGGTTGTATCCGGAACTCAGATCCAAATGACTGATATGGACATCGATTCGATGTGTGAAGCGATCAATTCCGGATTGAACGATCATTGGCAGACCGGTCCAATCCGGAAATTCTCATTGAGCAACTCAATAAAGAAATACCTTGAGTTGTATCAGGAAGTTTACTTAGGAACCTCCAGTCCTGAATCTTCGTAGACTTTCTTTTGCTCTTCGTTGAAAACGTGATTGTACATCTTCATTCTCAGCTCCTTAAGGCTGGCCTTGAAATCCTCTGAAGACTGTTCCTTGCTCAAGCCAACGACCTCGATCAGACTATCCACCTGACTCAACTGCTCTTCGCTCATGGCGTAGCTCTTGCCCTCCATTTGCTTTTTCATCTTCTTGATCACATTCATCTGCTTGTCTCCCATGTTATCAGAAGACGAATCCTGCTTTTTCTTTTCACTCATCTCGGTCTTTTCGCCATCGCCATTCGCGCCGTCACCGGCCTGTTGGCCACAGGAAACGACAAATACCAGTGCAAAAAGAATAGTAAATAATGATAGGTTTTTCATTGAATTGTTATTTTTCATATGCCAAAATTAACAAATATTGTTCATCCTTTTCACAAAAGGGTTTCACGTAATTCATAACTTATTTCAAACCAAGCGTGGAGGCGATGATATTATTTTGAACTTCTGTGGTGCCGCTGTATACAGTCGCGCCGATCGAATGTCGCAAACTCCTCTCCAGATCGTGACGGCCCCTGAAAGAGGCTCCTCCCCAGATCTGCGCGAGCTCAAGACAACATTTTTTGTAAAGGCAGCTCACGGCATTCTTGGCCATGGCGGCGATCTGAATTACCGATTTTCCCTCCTTCAGCATCCACGCAGCTTTTAATGTCATCAGCCTGGCGGATTCCAGTTCGGTTT
>JAWVZH010000250.1:0-2973 GCA_033722295.1 Saprospiraceae bacterium | reverse complement strand
GAAATTGATCACCCGCGCCATCGTCGTCGCACCCAATACCGCAATGCCCAGGCTGTCAACGATAACCTGCGCCCATTGCTCAAAGAGTTCCTCGGAGAATAAGTTCCAGATCAGGAACTCAGATATGACAACAATGGCAATATTGATGAAGTTATTGGCGACCAGTATTGTACCCAACAGGGAGCGCGGTCTTTCTCTCAAAAAATTGACCCTCTTGCCAATTTTCTCATTTTCCGCTTCCAGCTGCCTCAGTTCATCACGTGTAAGTGAGAAAAAGGCAACTTCTGACCCGGAGACCAATGCTGAACACAACAGCAAAACTATAAGGAGTACTATAGCAGTTATGCCCCCCGAATCTATCGCGATCAGGAAAAAACCAAGGTAATAAAGTTCAGGAGGTTCGTCGTTGTCCTTCACATTCTGATAGTTGCTAGAAAGGGAGGTCATCTACATCTTCCGATGTACTTTCTGTCGCTTCGGATTTCTCTGCTCCCGGCATATCATCTGCATCCGGAAAAGAGTCTGTGGAATATCCTTCTCCTCTCGAAGTTTTGTCAAGGGTGCGCAGGGTGTTGGCTACAACCTCTGTTGAATACCTGTTATTCCCTTCCTTATCCTGCCATTTCCGATGGGTCAACTTTCCTTCCACAAACACAAGTGAGCCTTTTTTCAGATCTCTTTCCGCGCGCTCTGCAAGATGACGCCAAACTACAATGTCATGCCACTCCGTCCGTTGTTGCCACTCTCCGGAGCTGTCTCTAAAGTTCTCGTTTGTGGCAATAGGAAATTTGCCTACCGATACACCACCTTCCAATTTCCTGATCTCAGGATCCTTTCCAAGATTTCCTATAAAAATGACTTTGTTATACATCTATATTCTGCGTTTCGTCACAAATTTACTGAATATCAACATTATAGCGCTATTCTCAACGTAATGCTTGAATGGAATTATATAAGTCGTTGGAGAGTTCTTCGTATCGGTACAGGAAAGGCATATTTCTCAATAGCCCTCGCAATGGCGTCAGATTCTATTTTAAACTGGCCATCCTCGCTTGGACCATAGAACTCTATATGAAGGGTCTGATGGGTGAGCTGGTGTTTCAAGCCATGTAGAGGTCTGAATGGACCAGTACTTCCCATCGACAACTGGCCAAGTTCAGGTTCCTCTAGCTTGCTTGTGGTTTCGATGAGTGGTAGTTGGTAAAGACCTTTCCAGATACCTTCATTCCGTCGCTTTTCAACAACAAGTTCGTTATTTTCCGTGATGATGAAATAATGGAGGTAGCGCTGTTGCCTGACGATCTTTTTAGAGTTGAATGGCAGGACATCGATCAAGTCATTAGCGCGAGCTTCACAATATTCATTAACCGGGCATTCTTCACAAAGCGGTTGGCGTGGGCGGCAGATCGTGGCTCCCAGATCCATAATGGCCCTGTTATAATCTGCCGGATCATGTCCTCTGAGTGCCGTTTTTGACAACCTTTCGATTTCCAGGCGAGTGGTGGCCTTTGAAATATCATGGGTCAGGGCCAAATACCTGGACATGACCCTCAATACATTACCATCTACTACAGCCTCACTCTGCCCAAAGGCAAAGGCCGCTATCGCCGAAGAGGTATAGGGTCCAATTCCGGGAATTGTCAACAGTTCTTGCCTTGAACGAGGTAAGCGTCCTTCATAGTTTTCCTGCACATATCTTGCGCCTTTATGTAAGTTTCTGGCTCTGCTGTAATAGCCCAGGCCTTCCCAGGATTTTAATACTTCATCCTGATCGGCTTCTGCCAGAGTCCTGATATCTGGAAATGTTTTGAGGAATCTTTTATAGTAAGGAAGTGCCTGCGTTACTTGTGTCTGCTGCAGGATGATCTCTGAGACCCAGATCTCATATGGATCGCTGCTCTCATTCCAGGGCAGCGATCTCTGGTTCTGTTTATACCACTCTAAAAGTCGGTCGCCAAACTTTTTTAACCTCTTCACGAGGACTAAAATAGACTATCCGAAAGCTTCTCCGTAGCGGCTTCTTATTTTTTTCTTCAAGGCCTTTCTGGCAAAAAATATCCTGCTCTTCACCGTTCCCAAAGGCAGCTCCATTTGATCGGCTATATCCTGGTATTTATGACCCTCATAATGCATGACGAATGGAATCCTCAATCCGTCCTCAAGCTCTTCGATCATAGTGATCAACTCATCCATGACGATATTGGATTCCGCCTGATTGGTCACTGTATGAGACCCGCTGTTGATAAAGTAGTTATTATCTGTTGAATCAAAAATCGTGTTGGCCTTGACACGCTTGCGATAGTTGTTGATGAAAATGTTCTTCATGATAGTCATCAACCAGGCCTTGAAATTCGTGCCCGGCTTGAACTTCTCTTTGTTCTTAATGGCCCTGAAGGCTGTTTCCTGGTAAAGGTCGTTTGCTCTTTCACCGTTCTTGGTCAGATTATAGGCAAACATCCGGAGCAAATTCTCCAGCTCAATAAATTGGTTATTAAATTCTATGGACGACATGGTTTGTTGCTTTTGATCCAAATATACAACTTTGTTTAACACAATGCAAGTTTTGGTTAAACAAAATAACATATTTAGCATAAAAAGCTGTACTGCAGCATGTTAGCCACATCGAGAATTGGCCAACTTTCAATATAAATTGAAAGTTGGTGCTTACTTTTGCGCGATCCTGACCAGGTAAATGGCCAAAAGAGAAAAGATAATATTGGGGATCCATACACCGATTAACGGTGCGATCTGGTGATTCATAGTAAAAGTGATGCTGACTTTCGATAAAAAAATGTAAATCGCGCCGATCACTACACCCATGGCCAGATGCAGGCCCATTCCGCCCCGCACCTTACGTCCTCCGACAGCCACACCAATAATGGTCAGAATAAGGACGGTAAAGGGGTCTGCCGTTCTCCGGTGTTTTTCTACCTCATAGATGCGCTTGCCGCCCGCGCCCTTTTGTTCCTGTAT
>JAWVZH010000249.1:0-3044 GCA_033722295.1 Saprospiraceae bacterium | reverse complement strand
TTCCAGATCGAGTTCCTTCAGCAAAAGAGACTTTTTATCTCCATCTCCAAGTTCTCTTTCCTAAAAGCGGGAAATGAAAACTTTGTCAATACGGGACTGCAACACCTCAGATACAACTATCAGGTCAAGGATTATTTTGCCTGGGAGGTCTTCGGTCAAATACAATACAACGAGCAATTAAGAATAAGAATGCGAGGACTGGCCGGTTCGGGGCCGCGCTTCTCAATTAATATCGGACAAAAACATGCCATCAATCTTGGCCTGAGCTACATGTGGGAGTACGATGAGATATCCGAAACCAATGAAGTGCATCACGACAGCAGGCTCAACACCTATGCCAGTGTTCATTTCGATTTTTCTCCGATCGTCATCGCTTCCACAACTTATTATCAACCACTTTTTGACGAGCTTTCCGATTACCGCCTGAGTAATAACAGCAGCATCATCGTGAAGTTTCATGACAATTGGAGCCTAAGGACTTCATTTACGCTCAATTATGATTCCCGGTTGCCGGAGGACGTTCCTGATCTTGTATATGGCATCTCCAACGGGGTGAGGTATAGATTCTGACTGCCATTTTGTAGAAAAAATATCCTGAAGACTTGACACGCTGATCAATTTGTCCTAGATTTGTAAGTAATTACTCACTTATGACCGAGAAACAGGAAAAGATTCTTGATGCTGCTCTCCAGCTTTTTGCCAAAGAAGGGTATCATGCCACATCGACAAGCAAGGTGGCTAAAGCAGCCGGCGTCTCTGAAGGTCTGATCTTTCGGCATTTCGAAAACAAGCAAGGACTCCTGGAGTCTGTACTCCATTTAGGTGAGGAACGGACAAGGCACATGATCGCCGACATCATCATGAATTCTGATCCAAAAGAGATTATCAGGCGAAGTATCGCAATGCCATTCAGTGTACCTGAAGAAGATCATGATTTCTGGCGACTCTTGTTCAAGCTCAAGTGGGAATTGGATAGAATGAGTTTCGATAAACTCGAACCTCTGAAAGTTGCACTCACCTCTGCTTTCAAGAAACTCTCCTACAAGAATCCTGAGCTGGAGGCGGAGTTTCTTTTGCACGTGATAGACGGGATATCTTCCGCCCTGCTTAGGAATGAACTGGAGAACCCCGATGCTTTATTAACATTGATCAAAAACAAATACAACATCTGAATTTTTTTAACTAAAAAAATAAGTAAGTACTCACGTATAAAACTAAAGAAATATGAAAACAATACTCATCACAGGTGCCTCCTCAGGAATGGGAAAGGCCATGGCCAAAGAGTTGCTCAATGGAGACCACAAAATTTACGTCGCTGCCCGCAGACTTGAAAAAATGAATGATCTCAAAGAACTTGGGGCGACTCCATTGGCTATGGACATTACTGATGAAGAAGACGTCAAAAGGGTCGTTAATGTTATTGACCAGGAAACCGAAGGCATTGATATACTGATCAATAATGCCGGATTTGGATTGTACGGCGCCGTGGAAGACGTCCCCATAGAAAAAGCTCGGTACCAATTTGATGTCAACCTCTTTGGTCTGGCTCACCTCACGCAGTTCGTACTGCCTGGTATGAGGAAGAAAGGAAAGGGAAAGATCATCAACATATCGTCGATGGGAGGTGAGATCTATACCCCCCTCGGTGCCTGGTATCATGCTTCCAAACATGCTCTGGAAGCCTGGTCTGACTGCCTGCGCCTCGAACTCGATCCTTTTGGTATTGATGTGGTGATAATTCAGCCTGGCATCATCAAAACCGAGTTTGCCGAGGTCCTTGTAGATCAGATCAAAGAAACCTCAATGAACGGTCCTTATTCTGAAATGGCTCAAGCCATTTCCAAAGCTACCCAGGACAGCTATACTTCAGACGGTGGGTCTCCCCCTGAACTCATTGCAAAGATCGTTAAGAAGGTGGTTAATTCCGATAACCCCAAAACACGTTATGCCGGTGGTAAACTGGCAAAACCACTGATGTGGGCAAGGCACCTGCTCAGTGACCGCTTATTTGACCGTTTGGTCATGAGTCAGGTCAAATCAAGATCCTAACCGGTATAGTAATAGTCGGCCTGAAGCCCCAACGGGAATCCAAGCGTCCAGAAGATGACCAGAAAGATCGTCCATATCACAATGAAGACTACGGAATAAGGGATCATCAATGAAACGAGCGTCCCTATTCCCGTACTCTTTACGTACCGCTGGCAAAACACAACTACCAGTGGGAAGTAAGGCATCAGTGGTGTAATAATATTAGTAGACGAATCTCCAACCCTATAGGCTGCCTGGGTGAGTTCGGCCGAGTAACCCAATTGCATGAGCATGGGCACAAAGATCGGAGCCAGCAAGGCCCATTTTGCCGATGCCGAACCAACAAAAACATTTACGAATCCAGCAAGGAAAATGATCCCCGTGATCGTAATAGAACCAGGAAGATCAAGTGACTTCAGGAAATTGGCTCCTTCAATGGCCAGCAGTGCACCGAGGTTGGACTTTCCGAAGGCATCAATGAACAATGCACAAAAGAATGCCATCACCACGTAATATCCCATATCCTTCATGGCCTTTGTCATCTCAGCGATGACATCTGCGCTGGTTTCGAATTTACCCGAAATAAAACCGTGAATGACGCCTGGCAACAGGAAGAATAGAAAGATCAGAGGAACTATACTCTGCATGATCGGAGCTGAAAAAGAACTCAGGTCTCCATTGGCATCCCGAAATGGAGAATCCTCAGGAAAAACCGTCATTGCAAATAATGCAAACAGAATGACAGTCACTGCTGTAGCAGTAAAAAACCCTCTTTTCTCTGCAGGTGATATATAACTCATATCCTCCGTATCCTCAACTTCCTCATCAACAGGTGTTGAGTGCTGCAGTTTAGGTTCGATAATGCGATCGGTAATGTACCACCCGACCAAAGTGATCAATATGCTTGAAGCTGCTGTGAAATAATAGTTGCATAATGGATTAACCTGTACCGATGCATCTATGATCTGCGCAGCAGGCTGAGTGAAACCCTGCAAAAGCGGATCGAGTGCGGATGG
>JAWVZH010000248.1:0-3065 GCA_033722295.1 Saprospiraceae bacterium | reverse complement strand
GTATCGATGGCTTCGTTTATAAGTGCCAGATCCTGGTATACAATACGACCTGCGCCAATGTTCAGATGCCCGACCTCTGAATTTCCCATCTGTCCTTCCGGCAATCCCACATTTTTTCCATGTGTAAGCAGTTGACTACGCGGTCCCTGTGTCCAAATGTCATCAAAAAAAGGAGTATTGGCTTTATTTATCGCGCTTCTTTCGACATCTGCACCGAGGCCCCAACCGTCCAGAATGACCAGCATGACTTTTCTATGATCCATACGAGAAAGTAATTGTGGGTCAAAGGTACTACATCACAGATGCAGAAGCTTAATAGGGGGATAATGTATGTTCTAGAAGTGTGAAATGTTAAAGTGACCCCGGGGGTCGATTTAACATTTTCTTAACATATACAGCTTGAGTGAGTTTCACATATGTATTTAAAACAATACGTAATATGTTGCAAATCTAGCATTTGATTATTATTTGTCTAAAAGCCGACAAAAGTTGGCATTATAACCCATTATAACCCCGGGGGTCCTTGCAAGGGTTACCCAATGAATATCTACCATATCAGGATCGAATGCATTACACTTCCGTCGGAAGTCTGCGGGTCTTGTTTCAGGTCTGAACCAATATGTTCACATGAATGTGTCCACTTGAATATTCCTTTAACACATATTTATTATAATTGAGAAACGATTGGGGCGGACAGACCGTTTAAAGGTTGAATAGTATAATTATGAAATCTTTCACAACATTGTTGCTTCTCACCATTACCCTATCTGCCATGGCGCAGACCAAGGCTACTATTATGAACGCAATTGGAAGTGGTGATGCTGAAAAGGTTGGTCAGTATATGGATCGGAATATTGAATTGTGTTTCGATGACAAGGTTGATTTCATGACCAAACCGCAAGCCAAGAGAGCTCTGGCCTCATTCTACGAGAAGAACAGACCTCAAAGCTTTGAAACTCTTCACAAAGGTGAATCCAAAGGTGAGGATTCGCGCTACATGATCGGACGTTACAAAGCCCATAATGGCAATACCTTCAGAGTTTATGTATTTGCTAAAGAGCTGGGGTCAGGACTGATTATTCAGGAGATTCGCTTCGATATTCAGAAATAGCCATACTTTTTCTCCAGTCCATAACCAAAAAGGGCAAAATCATATTTACCGGGATCAACAGGGTCCAGTTTCCGGCAATATTCTGTGAGTTCTTTCACAGTCTCCCAGTCGGTCGATTTTCTTTTTATAATGCCAAGATCACGGGCTATCCTGTCAACATGAACATCAAGTGGAATAAATAATTGGGAAGGCTTTATCTTCCTCCAAATTCCGAGATCCACACCTCGGTCATCTCTCCTTACAAACCATCTCATCATCATGTTCAATCGCTTGCAAGTAGACCTCCGTGCGGGAGTCGCCACATGCTTCTTTGTCCTGTGAGGCGCAAACTCCAGACTGAACATATAATTATGAAAATTGATCAGACCTTTTTCCAGCGCGTTGACATCCTCGGCATTCCATTCCAAGGTAAAGGCAGCCTCAAGACTTTCATACCTGCTATAGTGCTCTTTTAAAAAATGGACAAAGTAAAGTACGTCGGTCGGCTGAAATGTTCTGTGCTTAAAGCCTTCGAGTGCTTTCAGATCCGATTCTTCAGCCTGCATGATGAAATGGTACGGTGCATTATCCATTCTACTCATCAGTTCTTTAGACTTATTGATCACCGTCTTTCTCAGTCCCCAGGTCATCACTGCAGTAAAAAAACCACTTATTTCCTGATCTTTTTTTTCTGAAAAAGACGCTGGAATGGACAATGGATCATTCTCCACAAATTGGGGCACATTGTATCTCTGGACCGAGCGGTCCATCCAAATTGCCCGTTCTTGTTTTGAAAGTTTTTTCATGATCGATAGACGAAAAGTATTCTCTGATCGTTAAAACATGGAAACCAACTCAATTCACCTGGAATGACAGCAACACTCACCTATACCCTAGTACTGGCACTTATACTTGTTGGCAAAAAATTGATCGAATTGTAAATACTGGAATTAGTCCAGTGTCTGGGCAATTTCCTCGATCTCATAGACCTCGATGATGTCACCGACCTTGATGTCATTGAAATTCTTGATAGACACACCACACTCCATTCCTGTCTTTACCTCTTTCACATCATCCTTATATCGCTTCAAGGTAGCGACTTCACCGACCTGACCTTCCTTTATCGGATAAACGACGATTCCGTCCCGAATGAGACGTATGTGCGAACTACGTTTTATATAACCTTCCTGTACATAACAACCTGCGATAGTTCCGACACGGCTGATCTTGAATGTGTCGCGAACTTCAAGTTGACCGACGACATTTTCCTGTTTGGTCGGTTCAAGCAGTCCTTCGATCGCATTTTTGATCTCGTCGATAGCCTCATAGATAATACTATAGGTTTTGATCTCGACACCTTCTTTCTCCGCCAGATTCCTTGCTCCCATTGTGGGTCTGACCTGAAATCCAATGATCACGGCATCGGAAGCCGTAGCGAGGAGCACATCAGATTCCGTGATCGCACCAACTGCTTTATGGATCACATTAACCTGAACAGATTCTATAGATAATTTTATCAATGCATCGGACAATGCCTCAATAGAACCGTCCACATCACCTTTGATCACAAGGTTCAGTTCCTTAAAGGAACCAAGAGCAAGACGCCTTCCGATCTCATCCAAACTAACTCGCTTGGAAGCACGGTTCGTTTGCTCACGACTGATCTGCGCTCTCTTGGTTGCCAATGTGCGGGCTTCAGGTTCTGACTCCATCACCTTGAATCTTTCTCCTGCCTGCGGGGCACCGCTCAATCCAAGGACCAAAACAGGTGTTGAAGGTCCGGCAGTCTTCATTTTCTTACCACGTTCATTGAACATTGCTTTGACCCGTCCGGAATGCTCACCGGCAACGATAGGATCACCGATCTTCAGAGTACCAGCCTGTACCAGGATCTTGGTTACATATCCTCTGCCCTTGTCAAGCGACGCCTCAACGACCGTTCCTATGGCCATCCGGTCAGGATTGGCTTGCAATT
>JAWVZH010000247.1:0-3078 GCA_033722295.1 Saprospiraceae bacterium | reverse complement strand
TTCATCTGTAATAAAGGCTCTCTGAGGCGAAAATTTGAATTCTCCACTTGCCGTTTGCACATATAATTGTCCGGGATATCCCAAAGCGCCACCGAAATAAAAATCTTGTAATTCATCTCCATTAACATCAGCAACAGCGAGTGCAGGCCCTTCCTGTGATAGCTTGTGAGGAAGTAAGACTTGTTTTTTATAGTCAAAATATTCATTCTCGCTATGGATAATCTCAGTCCTGAGAACCTCACTGGTTACATCAGATATAAATGTACTCTTTTGATCTGCTATACCAGGGACATCAGAACAGGTCATGTCAAGAGAAATCTTTTTATTCAATTCCGGATTGGGGATCACATTACATTTTGATCCATTCCAAAAAGCAACAATGCTATCGACCTGTCTTTGGCCCAGTCCTATGTGAATGACAGGTTCAGATGAAGATAAATATCCTCGAGTCGGGAAAAGCCTCTCCGTCAGCACTTCTTTGCCTGCATAACATCTGATCTCAGCTCCCCAGGCTAATTTCTTCCCATCCATGAGTTGCACGCGGATGTGATCGCCCTGATCCAGATCGTTCTGATAGATGAAAGCTTCAGAATCTATGTTGTTGACCACGACATCGAGATCGCCATCATTGTCCAGATCGCCGATAGCCGCCCCCGTAGAAAATTCAGGTTGATCCATATTCCAGGTAGTCGTTGTCCCGGAAAACTTGAAACCACCCATATTTTTATAGACCAGATTAGTCAATTTATTCGTTGGCACGATCTGTAGCAACTCTTCAAATGGGGGCGGATCTTCAACCAGGTTGTTCGAGTTAAAAATATCCATGAATTCTGAGTTCTGTAGATCAACCTTATTGCGGTCTATTACAGATACCAATGCCTGATGCCATTTCTTGATAATATCCCGATCATTGAAATCATAACGGTACCCATTGGTGATATAAATATCCTTCAATCCGTCATTGTCCAGGTCATTGAGCAAGACGGCCCAGCTCCAGTCTGTACTTGTCACACCGCTGTAATAGCTGATGTCAGAGAAGAAGGCATTACGCATATTGCAATAAAGGACATTGTGCATATATTGATAATGATACTTCGGGCCCATCACGGATTCGAATGCAAGAGGATGCATCATTGGCAACATAGTGGTCTTGGCACGCACATAATCATCCGGTAGCATCTCTACGACCATACCATCTACATAGCCATCGTTATTCAGATCTTTAAAGTCACTTCCCATGGCATAATAGGGTACATGATTGGAAAATGAGGTGATTTTTTCCTTGAATGTGCCGTCCCGTTGATTCTCATAGTAATAATCACTTTGAAGGTAGTCGTTGGCCACATAAATATCCAGCCAGCCGTCATTATTGTAATCCTCGATGGAGGCTGAAAGGCTGAAAGCAAAATTGTCCTCAAATCCAGAGCTTTCTGAAACATCCCTGAAGACCTGACCATCATTGAGGAGAAACCGGTCTTTATGAACTTTATCAGCAACGGCTTTCATGCGGTCAAACTCAGAATCCTCCGATACCCACCTATCTGGCCGATTGAGAATCAATACATCGAGATCGCCGTCTCTGTCAGCATCGAAAAAATACGATTGTGTGGAATAGCCGTCATGATCCAGATTGAATTCCTCCGCCATCTCCACAAATCGTTCTCCATCCTGGTTCACGAAAAGCAGGTTCTTACGGTTCTCAGGATCATTTCTGTGCCCGGATACCGAAACATAGATATCCAGATAGCCATCAGAATTGATGTCCACCATGGTCACGCCATTATGCCAGCTGCTGTCAATGCGTATTCCCGCCTGAGCAGAAATATCCCTGAATTTCATCTTACCTGAATTCTTATAAAGTCTGTCCCCGTTGGTATTACTCGTAAAATAGATATCCTGCAATCCATCATTATCTATATCGCCTATGGCGACGCCAGCGCCATTATAGTAATAATCAAAACCTACCGGCCCCAGATCATAGTCCGGTTGTAATTGGTTGCTAAAAGCGATCCCTGTCTTTTCAGATGAAAGCAAGGTGAATTGGTTGACCTGTTCTTCCTGGTGAGTTGAACTTGTCTCAGTCTCACGACAAGAGCAGAGTATGCCACTGACCAAAATGGCGAAGAGTAGTTTTTTCATTTTGCAGCCTGTTTTGAGTCGTCGGTCAACGGGATCTCATCTCAGGATGTCGCAGTGGTCACTTTAAAATATAAATTATTACTATAATTTCCATCGATCATCAGGAGTAATGGCATTCTAGCAAATGGAATACATTCCTGAACTGGTACTCTATCCTTGAGATTATCGCATCGAATGGTAACTAACTTCCAGAACAGGACGTTATGAAGAAGCCTGAACGGCATTAGGTAAATTGTATAATTACCCAAATGCCCGTATTTTATGCCCTTATATCAATTAGACATGGATAAACGAATAATATTATTCTCTTTCCTACTGATAATCGGTTCTGGTGTATCCTCGCAAGAGTCTTATCAGATACCTAAAAAGGCCACCGTCAATGCTTCTGATAGCGATCAGGACCTCTTTCCCCAGATCATCTATCGCGGAGAGGTTTCCGATGGCATGTCAAGCCTGCGGACCGATCACCTTCAGAAGGTAAAATCAAGAGTCCAAAAAAGATATCCGCGCAAAACCGGTATAAAAGACAATAGTCTCAGAGGAGCAGGACCAAAGGTTTTGCAAAGCTTTGAGGGTATTCAGGGCTCGCTGGGCATTCCTCTTGATAATCACCTGGCTGTATCCAACAATGGTCATGTGGTGACTGTCGCCAATTTCCACCTGGTCATCTATGATGACTCGGCTAATATCAGCACAGCGATCTCACTCATCCAGTTGACGCGAGATCTGAGATTGCCGGATTTCAGATATGATCCGAGGATTATTTATGATACAGAAGAAGACCGTTTCATCCTGACTATGCTTCACAGTTCAGACCGCGACCGCACTTTGATCCTTGTAGGTTTTTCGGAAACGAGCGACCCCAACGGCAACTGGCATTTTTATACCATCGATGGGAACCCCTTCGATATCAATATTTTTTCTGATTACCCCATGGTC
>JAWVZH010000246.1:0-3098 GCA_033722295.1 Saprospiraceae bacterium | reverse complement strand
CTCAATCGGGAAACAGATAAAGTTGCGGTAAGAAGTCAGGCGACGATCTTCAACAGATGTTACCGCATCTTTGCACCCAGATATCGGCAGGCCCATTACAAAAGCTACTTTACCAGCAGAAAAAAAGATGGGAACAAGGCTCTTGAACTGGCTTACAGGGATGTGAAGAAGGCTTTTGAGTATTATCTGGACCATCATAATGATGGAAGGCCAATAGTTATCGCAGGACACAGCCAGGGAAGCACACATGGCACCCGTCTGTTGCAAGAGTATTTTGATGGTGAACCTTTAGCCGATCAACTGGTAGTGGCTTACTTGCCTGGAATGCTCGTCCACGACTCCCAGTTCGATGATCTGGAGGCCTGTGAGTCGCCAGAATCCACGGGTTGCATTTGTTCATGGCGCACATTCAAGTATGGCCACTATCCAAAGGTCGAATCTAAAGTCTCAGCTCAACAGGTCATAGTCACCAATCCACTATCGTGGACAACCATGGAAACCCATATTCCTGGAGAACAAAATCCGGGTAGCGTCCTGCGCGATTTCTATAAAGGTGTCGTTCCTGATGTTGCCGGCGCAAAAATATCTGATGGTTTTGTCTGGACTGAAAAACCGCAGTTCAAAGGTAGTTTTTGGATCTGGACAAAAAACTATCATCCGGGAGACTTCAATCTGTATTATCAGAGCGTCCGGGAGAATGCCTGCAAAAGGCTCGACGCCTACCTCAATACTCCAATGACAGAAAAACCTGAAGAGTAGCCTGTTTTTAAATCTTATTTTTACGCATATTTCATGGATATCTACCGTCAGAAGTCGAATTGGAAAATATACCTCGGGGTCGCCGGTGTCATCGTCGTGTTGATCTCTCTGGTCTATACCCGGTATCTGGCTGACAGACTTGCCCAGGGCGAAAAGGACAAGGTGGCTCTTTACTCCCTGACGATGGAGCAATTGATCAACGACCCCAATTTTGACCGGGATATACAATTTGAGCAGTCTATTCTCGAACTCGTCAGTGATGTTCCTGTCATCCTGGTGCAGGAAGACGGCAGTATTTACGATTCGAGGAACATCCAGGAAGACCGAGTTGAAGAAGAGCTGGAATGGATCAAGGAGAACGGTCCGCCTCCTCTGAAGGGTCAGGGCTATGCCAGTCTGATCTATTTCAAGCACACCCGCCTGCTCACCCTATTGACCTACTTTCCTTTTATCCAGATCCTGCTATTACTTGCCTTTGTTGGTATTGGATATATCGGATTCAGCACGGCACGAAGAGCAGAGCAAAACCAGGTTTGGGTGGGGATGGCTAAAGAAACAGCCCATCAGCTGGGCACTCCGATCTCAGCCATTATCGCCTGGATCGAGCACCTGAGAGAGATGGATCCGGACGATGATCAGAGTGAGATCATCGATGAATTGAGAAGTGATGTCAACAAGCTGGAACTGATCGCAGACAGATTTTCCAAGATCGGCTCGGCCCCCGAACTCGTGCGTACCAACCTCAGGCAATCGCTTCTGGAGGTCAAGGACTACATCTCCCGACGGGCGCCCAGAGGTGTTGATTTTGTCATTCCCGATGATGATCATAACTATATAGCCGAGATCAACCCTCACCTTTTCACCTGGGTCGTTGAAAATATCATGAGGAATGCGCTCGATGCCATACCTGGTGGTAAGGGAACCATAACCATTGATCTGTACAATGATAAACAGAATGTCTACATCGATATAACAGATACCGGTAAGGGCATTCCTTCAGGGCAGTTCAAACAAGTATTCCAACCCGGTTTTACAACCAAATCACGAGGATGGGGACTGGGCCTATCCCTGGCCAAACGGATCATAGAGAATTATCATAAGGGCAAGATATACGTAAAAAGGTCGATCCCGGGGGAAGCTACTACACTTACCATAGAGCTGCCTCAGCCACAGAAAAAAGCCTAGAAATGATCTGTTGAAAGATGTTTCGTTGCTTTTTTCAGCGGAATATGTCTATGTCAGTCATTTAGAATTACTTATAAAAACACAACAACTTCAATGATGATCTTTTTTAATATAAAAGAGTAATGAGGTGTACTTATTCATAAGTGCGTTCGTTACTTTTGCATCAAAATTCATTGTAACCAACATGAATAACAGGACTCAGAACCAAGCACCTGATCTAAGTTACCTCTCTAATTTTTCCCCTAACAAAGTCTACTGGAATCTCTCGCCCGAAGCCCTTGTAGAGCATAGTATCAAACAAAGCCAGGGACACCTGAGCGATAGCGGCGCACTTTGTATCCTTACGGGAAAATTTACCGGCAGATCACCCAAAGACCGATTCATCGTAAAGGATGCCACAACAGAATCACGTGTGGATTGGGGGGGGATCAATAAGCCTTTTGATCCCGATAAATTTGATCAGCTCGAGTCCAAGTTGAAGTCGTACCTCAATGAAAAGGAGGTATACATCCACGATGGATATGCCTGTGCTGACAGGGATTACCAGTTGAATGTAAGAGTCATAGCAGAAAGGCCGTGGAGTGCCCAGTTTGCTTACAATATGTTCCTGAGATTCAACCGGTTTGAAAAAAATGATTTCAAACCTCACTGGACGATACTCTGTGCACCAGGATTCAAGGCCGACCCGGATGAGGACGGCACCATAGCCTCTAATTTTGCTATTCTCAATTTCACGAAGCAGCGGATCATCATAGGTGGCACCGGCTATACCGGAGAGATCAAGAAAGGCATATTCTCTGTATTGAATTTTGTGCTTCCGATAGAGAAGAATGTGCTTTCCATGCACTGCTCTGCCAATATGGGTGAAGATGGCGATACCGCTGTTTTCTTCGGACTTTCAGGAACTGGGAAGACCACATTATCGGCCGACGCCAACCGGCAACTGATAGGAGATGACGAGCACGGCTGGTCGCACAATGGCATCTTCAATTTTGAAGGTGGCTGCTATGCCAAGTGTATCGATCTTTCACCTGAAAAAGAACCGGAGATCTTCGGAGCGATCAAGCATCGCGCTATCCTGGAAAATATCATTTTCAAGGACGGCACCCGCACCCCTGATTTCGAGGATGCCTCCATAACCCAGAATACAAGGG
>JAWVZH010000245.1:0-3116 GCA_033722295.1 Saprospiraceae bacterium | reverse complement strand
TACGGAATTAGTGATTTACTCTCGTGGAGTTTATTTCATGTGATCCGATACCGAAGACGACTCGTCTTTGATCAGTTGCGAAAGTGTTTTCCAGACTGGCCAGACAGGAAGATCTACGAGGTCGCAAGACTGAGTTATACCAATCTGAGCGACATTCTCCTGGAAAGTTTTAAAACTGTCCGACTCACCGAAGAGGAGATAAAGAAAAGATATAAAGTCATGAATTCCAATATTCTGAAAAGCGTGGAGGCAGATAAAGGCACCATCATAGGGATAGGGTCTCATATGAATAATTGGGAATGGGGAAGTGTTGCTTTGGAATATCAATTACCGACAAAGCTCTACGCTTTATATAAACCTCTGGCCAATAAATATATTGACACGCACGTCAGAACTGAAAGAGAAGCAGCAGGCGGACGGATGGTCTCAGTCAGAAAAACAAGACATTTATTTAATTCCCAAAGCATTGATGAAAAGGCGCTTGTCATTTTCATCGCGGATCAAAGCCCGTCAAATATGCGCGAGGCGATATGGTTGGAATTTCTCGGAAGGGATACCGCCTGTCTTCATGGCCCAGAAAAGTACCACAAAATCGCGGGTGCCCCAGTTGTGTATTTCCATATTTACCGAGTTAAAAGGGGATTTTATGAAATATACATTACGCCACTGAAAAGCAACACAGACCAGGGCATTACCGAACAATTCATGAAACTTCTGGAGGAGGATATCAGGAAGGAACCTGCTTCCTGGTTGTGGACCCACAACAGGTGGAAGCGCCGGAGAGAAGAAGCTGAAGAGCAACGTCAAAAATTGAAAGCACGCAGAATGCGATGATACTAATTCGCTACAACAAACTCTGTTCTCTATTTTGTGGTCACCTTTGTCGAATAAATCAGTCAACCTTTATACTGGCCGAATATTCGATCTTAAAGGAGTGATGTCTCTTTTAATAAAGCAGATGATCAAAGCTTCACTACTTTAAGAGTATGCAGATCATCACCCATTTCGACCATAACATACAACGCTCCCTTGGCCCTGACATTGGACCAATCTACATCAATATGATTTTCACCTTCGGTCAATTGTTTTTCTGTTTGCAATAATATCTGCCCGATATTATTGGCTATGCGAATATGACATCTGCCACTTTGAGCAGAGTAAATATTGAGGTATGTGTGATCAACGACAGGATTAGGAGCTATAGCAATATCCAGGGAGGTCGGAGCGACGTAAGGCCAACAGGGGATCTCATTATGCGGTGTTTGAAAAAATACATTGGGTTGCATGCATTCTATCTCTGTATTTCTCTTTATGACCTCCGTGAGAGTCGAGTTCTCTATTACCTCGATATCTGCTTCAGAAAACCACGGATCATTGAGATAGAAGTACCTGTCTCCTGTCCGCAGTGCATCGAATTGCTCGATCATTATGGTTTGCACCAATTCACCGAACAGTGATCCGGGTAAGTGATCTTCTGCCAGCATGCCCACCCACGGATCAATATTGTCTACCGTTCCATAAACCTCTTCGAGTATCCCAGCCAGCGTTTCATCGATACAGATCTCAATGAATGCTTCTTTACGGTCCAACCCATATGATTCGCGTATGGTATTATAATCCGTCAACCCCCTCTCTCGCCCCCGCTGTATATTGATGGCAGCCAGGTCCAGACCACCGATCACCGGATTATCTTTGAAAAGAAAATTTCGGATGGCGCCCACCATCTTGCAATCTATACCTTGCTGTTCTTGCATTCCCATTCCTTTCAGATAGAGCTCAAGTGGCATTCTTAATGATTCCAATGGGTTGAAGAATGCGTCCTCAAGGTCAATATGGCCATGATCAGAGGCACTTCCGTCCAGCTCTATTCTTTGGATGACCGAGCTGATAGCAGTATGGCCCCAGCGATATGCTGCCGCAGAAAAAACGTTGGATATGGATGGGTCAGTTTGTGGATCATAACCTTTGTATGGCCCTGGATCGACGCCCAAAGAAGGTAACCATTCATCATATACGATGTACTGTAGTATGGCGCCCACTATTTTACGTGAACGCTGATAGACAAACTCATCGACTGTGGGATCTCGTGGATCCAGTTCAGGATTGTCTTCCAGATACTGATAGCACAGCCTGTTATGCTCTCTGACGAAAAGCATATGTAATGATAAGAGAAGAGGATTTTCGTTGGCTCTGACATCACCAGCCACAAAAAGCTTTCGCCCCTCTCCTATGGCGTCCTCCATGACAGGAGCAGATGGATCGACAGGTGAATTGAACTCTCCATCGATCGTGTTCCAGGGTAACCTATTACCCAGCGAGGTCTTCAGCCGTCCACCCTCGAATTGACGCAGCCACCTGGCCCTTTCAATATTCGATCCATAAATGGCAGAACCATCTATGAAGGCTGTAATATCATTACTGTATTTTCTTGGGTTTCCCTTATCTACTCCTGTACCGGTGATCTCCTTGGATCGCATGAGAGGGATGACCTTACCCGGAGACATGTAAGGGTCATCATCAGGAATAACGATCGGCGCACCTTCGGTGATCCAGGCTGATTGCGGATGACTATGAACCAGTGAGATGTCATGGTCTATAAATTGGCCAAAAGCCCATGTGAAATCACTGAGTCCCAGATGACCGACCTCACTTGTCAATTGCTCAAAGAGTCTATTGCTGATCCTGCGTGGATTCATCTGTTGACTACGGGCTGGAAGAGAGATTCCATCCTCAAAACCTGTGGGCAGAAGGTCTGCGATAGGCCCCTCTGCAGCCCCCCATTCAGGATTAGAAAGATTGTTTCCAGCGGCATCGATCGGTCTGAAGTCTTGGGCTGCAATTACCAGGGGTGTTATCATCAACCAGAAGAACACCAGGTTCTTTCTCATCATGCTCATGTCTATAAACGCTATTCGGGTGAATTCAAAAATTCGTTTCAAATATAAAAACCAGTACTCTAATTACACTTCTCCATTATCCAAAAAAAATAGAACTTCAGGAGGGCAGGCGATCGATTATTACATTATAAATATTTATAATGTATATATATCTATATATGTTAATCACTGTATTTCAGGTGGTTTCACATATAGGTATATTTTAATATTAAAAAATAC
>JAWVZH010000244.1:0-3119 GCA_033722295.1 Saprospiraceae bacterium | reverse complement strand
GGCGTCAACAACAGCCACCTTTCAGTAGCCAGTAATGAGATGACTTTCAGGTCAGGCACATATTGCGTCGCGGCATCTTCAAAGGCCTGATTGAGATCGGGGTGAGTTTCAATACCTACATTGGTAATAAAATTACCTCTGAAACTATCCCGTCGGACGGTATCATAAACCTGTGGATATATTTGTTCGAAGCCGAATGGAAAGGTCTGGGAGTTGGGAGTATTGTTGAAATAGCCGATCATTTCCAGATTGAAGACGCCGCCAACGGTCTCATAGGCTTTTAAACCATCCACATTGACAAAATGATTACTGCCAACCAACCCGGCTTCCTCCAGGTCAAATCCTATGAATTTGATGGTCTTGTCAAAGTGATAGGGAGCCAGGATGCGTGCCGCTTCCAGGACACCCGCCACAGCCGAGCCATTATCATCAGCACCGGGTGAATCATCCACGGTATCAAAATGTCCATCGATGATATAGATCTCTGCTTGGTCGGAGAGGCCTCGCTTTGTGCCGATGATGTTTTTGGCATCATATCCACCTCTGTCCCATGAGACACTTTCATCTTCCAGTCCATACATATCGAAGCGATCAGCTATAAGGGCTTTGACGTTTTCAAGATGGGTGGCTCCTGTGGTACGGTGTCGTACGCCCTCGATGACTTCCAGATCGTTTCGTAACCTCGTGCTGTCCACTCCATCGACTAAAGCCTGAATGTCGACAGGTTGCCGGTCATCGGCGACCAGCATGAGCTTGTAATTGCCATCCATGTCGATCTGTCCCGAATAATTCCATTGAATAACCTTCCCGTTGCCGGGTAAGACAGGATAGCCGATATCTCCTGTAGCTCCGGATGTATTTATGGTGTAAGTTTTGCCATTATCGTCGGAGACTCTCAGGGATATTTCTGCATCGTCATTCTCCGCATCCTGAAGATCGTAGGTGATAGTCATTTGGTCTGCAGCATTGAAATTGATATCGATATTGTCAATTACTGGAGGTTGGTTTTGGGAAAACGAGGCTGCCGTCGTCAAAAGAAGGTAGAGTAATAGTAATAGGTGGCGCATAAAATGTCTTTTGATAATGATTTTAAAGGTGTAAGAACAAGATAGTGAAATATGGGAGTTTAAATGCCAGTGAGGATCCTTCTTCGACAGATTAATCTTCTGGACACCTTGCCGAATGGCTTACTGTAACTACTCATAATTCTTCTTTAAATGATACATTACTCCAAATTCAAAAGGTGACCAGATCGACGTTTTGATGCCCGCTTCTTTAAAGCCTGTATTGACCCAGTTGTTGCAAGTGTTGATCAGTGTGAATGAGCCTTTGGCGCGGTAAAACTTATCAGTATTGGTATAGCCGGGAAAGTCAATTAAAATGACTTTATTCCCACTGTTCATTTCAAATGTATTAAATACATAGTCCTTTAGGGTTTCGAATTGATTTTGACAAACGGATGCTCGATGCCACCTTTCATACCCGCTGCTGTAATGATCAACATGAAGAGCGGAGGGGCTGGACATAAAGAGTGCTTTTATGGCTATTCCCAATTCCAGATCGCTCCAAGTGGGTGTGTTGAGGTAGAATGCTTCGTCACCCCAGCCGATTGAAACATATTCTGCAGAAGATGGGATTCTCAGTTTTTCTAACCATTCCTTTTTAATTTCTGTTACATGGAAGATCAAATCCAAATGTATGCCGTTGGAAACTACAAAGAACTCCTCCCTTTTAGAGCAATCTCTGGAATCTGGATTGGTGCTCAACACTGAGAGCAGGATGGCAATTAAGAAATAGGCGGCTACCAGTGAAACCACGGATAATAATATTTTCAATAGCACTTTGATCGTTATCCGGGTTTTTTAAGTGAGATCGAGTCGTTTTTCATTGCTTCTCCGCATATAGCTTCAATTAGGTCATTCATCACTCCACTTATTAGTTCCTTATTAATAAACTCATCCTGATACTTGCCCGGACAACTGGTCAGCGAAGTATTTGGCTACAACCCATTGAGGCTTGTTGATGATTATTTCTCCATTGAGCGTCATGACACTCCTTTGTTCAGAATTGATTTCTGGTGATAGTACTGACATTTTCAAGATAATGATTAGCATCGACATATATGAGTAAAGTTGATGTTTAGGATGTCAATTAACTCTCATTGGTGACATTAATCGCCATCATGCTACAGTGATACGTCAGATCTTAATTTGGATATCAAAAATGTCGATTTGAAAGCAAGCGTTTTCATGTGATTTATTATGGTGATGGAAGTGCGTCATATAGTGATTTGGAGTGCTGAAATTCTCTTGCAGGTCTATCTAGTAAAGTGTTCACATGCATGCCAAAGAGCGCTCTTAAGATAATTTTGTATTTTAATGAAAATGATAAGATAAAACGATGAAACTTAACAACTTACTGCTCTACTTTTTCTCCATTGCATTAATTACCTGTCAATCCCCAGATGGAGAACAACAAGGTGATGATGCTCCCTCACCTTCAACTGAGAAGGTTGAGATCGTCACCAATGTCATGGATTTTGTTTTGCCTGATACACTCGAGGCGGGTTGGAACACATTTACATATGTCAACAAGTCCGAACATCCTCATTTCTTTCTATTTGAATTATATCCTGAGGGAAAGAACATAGACTCGGCAAGGGCTGAAGTGGTTCCTGTTTTCCAAAACGGGATGAACAAGATCATGGAAGGCAAGGGTGAAGAGGCCGGTGACGAATTTGCCAAACTGCCCGGATGGTTTTCAGAGATCAAATTTACTGGTGGTGGCGGTATCGTCTCGCCGGGCGGCACATCGATCACGACCGTACACCTGGAACCTGGATACTACCTGATCGAATGCTATATGAAGATGGCAGGCGGCATTTTTCACTCCGCAGCCGGTATGCTTGAAGACGTGGTAGTCCTGGAATCAGACACCATGAATAATGAGATTCAAGTGGATGCTGATGTCAAGGTTTCCATATCCAGTAAAGAAGGCATCGAGATCGATGATACCTTGAGGGCGGGCGTGAATACTTTTAAGGTCTACTTCAAAGATCAGATCGTACATGAAAACTTCGTCGGCCACGACGTGAACATTGCAGAAGTGACCAGCAATGC
>JAWVZH010000243.1:0-3139 GCA_033722295.1 Saprospiraceae bacterium | reverse complement strand
CCCGCAGAGCAATACGCCATTCAGACGGGTGTGCATCCAGCTATTTCTACGGAGAAAAATATCCAGATGTACAGGACTCAGATGAAGAACATCGGTTTCTCCTATGATTGGTCACGTGAGATCAAAACCTGCGATCCAGACTACTATAAGTGGACCCAATGGATCTTCATTCAGCTCTTCAAGAACTACTACGATCTTGCTGATCGGTCTGCTAAGTCTATTGACGAACTCATCGAGTATTTCGAAGATCATGGCTCCGAAGGACATACGGCTTTCGGTAATCTCGAGAAAGAGTTTACCGCCTCCGAGTGGCAATCCTTTAACACGAAGAAAAAGGAGGATATCCTCATGAATTTCAGATTAGCCTATCGACAGACCACATACGTTAACTGGTGTGAAGCTCTTGGTACAGTGTTGGCCAATGACGAGGTAAAGGACGGGTTGAGCGAAAGAGGTGGACATCCTGTCGTCCAAAAACCCATGCTCCAATGGTCATTGCGGATCACAGCCTATGCAGAAAGACTGCTCAATGATCTCAAAGAACTGGATTGGTCTGATAGTCTGAAGACCATGCAGGAAAACTGGATCGGTCGATCGGAGGGAGCTCAGGTGTTTTTTGAAATAGCAGGACATGATGACAATATAGAGATCTTCACGACAAGACCTGACACAATATTCGGTGCTACTTTTATGGTACTGGCACCTGAACATGAGCTTGTCGAATCCATAACGACAAATACCAAGGAGGTTGAAGCATATCTTGAATACGTAAAAACCAGAACCGATAGGGAGCGAATAGCAGACACTAAAAGAGTAACAGGCGCTTTTACAGGTGCATTCGCCATCCACCCGTTCACCGGGAAGAAACTACCGATCTGGATCGCCGAGTACGTTCTCAAAGATTATGGCACCGGAGCCATAATGGCCGTTCCCAGTGACGACGAAAGGGACCAAGACTTCGCTGAGAAATTCGACCTCGATATCATAAATGTCGTAGACAAAACAGGTTACGAGGATAGCGATGTGCATGATAAAGTTGGTACGATGATCAATTCGGGTGTCCTTAACGGATTAGAGGTAGAGGAAGCGATAAAAAAGATAATTGATCTGATTGAAGATAAGGGCTTAGGAAAAAAGAAGGTCAATTACCGACTGCGTGATGCCAATTTCAGCCGGCAGCGATATTGGGGAGAACCATTTCCTATTGTCTATGATAAAGAGGGGGTGCCGGAAACAGTATCTCTAGACGAACTACCTGTAGAGTTACCTGAACTTGATGATTACAAACCCACCAGTGAGGGTAAGTCTCCTCTGGCCCGAGATGAGGAATGGATGAATCTGGAGGATGGAAAGAAAAGAGAAACGGATACAATGCCGGGTTTTGCCGGATCGAGCTGGTATTATCTCAGGTTTATGGATCCCCATAATGAGGATCGTTTTGCCTCGGGAAAGTCTGTAGACTACTGGAAGTCAGTAGACCTCTACATCGGAGGCACAGAACATGCCGTTGGTCATTTGATGTATGCTCGTTTCTGGCATAAATTCCTTTATGACAAGGGTTATGTTCCGACTGTGGAGCCTTTTGAGAAACTCATCAATCAGGGGATGATCCAGGGATTGATCGAGTATCTGTACCTGCGTAAAGAAAAGACCAATGGAAGGTCCCATTTTATGTGTGCAGGGATCGTGAAGAAGGAGGGTAATGAAGAGGATTATATCAAGATCCCCGTACTTATCGATTATGTTAATAATTATGGCTCTCCCGCATCTTATCTGGATCAAAACAGTATCGATCAGTTCATTGATTCCCGACCAGAATTTGAAGATGCGATATTTGAATGTACCAGGGGAGTTTATGTTGATGGCAAGTTCGAGGCTCACAGGCCAGAAAACTCAGACAGCCATTTATTGACACATTCGGAAATAGGCAAAATGTCTAAGTCCAAATTTAATGTGATCAATCCGGATGTGGTTGTTGAAGAATACGGGGCTGATGTCTTCCGCATGTACGAAATGTTCCTCGGCCCTATTGAGGCTTCAAAACCGTGGGACACTCATGGCATTGATGGTGTAGCTAAATTCCTAAGGAAGTTTATTGATCTGTTCTTCAATGATGAAGATCAACTTGATGTATCGGGTGATGCCCCCTCCAAAGAAGAATTAAAGATATTGCATAATACCATTCATAAGATTGAAGAAGACATTGAGAGATTCTCCTTCAATACCTGCGTCAGCACCTTTATGATCGCCGTTAATGATCTGAGAAAGTTGAACAGTAACAATCGCTTTATTCTGACTGAATTGGTTAAGCTACTCGCTCCTTTTGCGCCTTTCACATGTGAGGAGTTGTATGAGCGTTTGGGCCACGACAATTCTATACATACGACAAATTATCCCGTTTTTGACCCCTCCAAGGTAAAAGAAGAAGAGGTTGTCTATCCTATTAGCATCAACGGAAAAAAGAGAGGAGAAGCCACTTTCTCAGCTGATGCTGACAAGGCGCAAATAGAGAATGATATCCTGGAAAATGATATCGTTAAAAAATGGGCTGACGGCAAGTCTGTCAAGCGAGTCATAGTAGTCCCGGGTAGAATGATCAATGTTGTTATTCAATAGCTGATCCACGATCTATTCGCAAACTCTTTTCACAAGCTTCAGGATTATCAGGCTCTCATAACCTTGAGCGAGTTCGAAGAACTCTGGCTTGCTCCTAATCCAAACTAAAGATCCCCAATTTTCAGATAACCCATGCCCAATACCTACTTCCTAATAACTATTATCTAATACCCAAAAAAGAAAAAGCCTCTCCTCGAAAACGAAGAGAGGCTGTCCCAAAACCGATTCTTTATACCCGCGGTTTCAATTCTATTGTAAGGTTGCTACAGATTTGTGTAGCCTTCAATGTTAACTAAGCATTAGTCCACTCCCGGAGACATTGCCTATAAAAGGATCAATGTCTCCAGAGGTGGTACGTTTTACGGGTATAGTTAGATACTGATATTCCCCCTAGTCAATCAGTACCATTCTTCTAGTTGAAGTATAATCTTCAGCATCCAGTTGATAGTACATTACTCCTGAACCATTCAACTCAGAATGCCTGATCCTACTTTCATTATATCCTCGCTTGCCTTCAAGATCT
>JAWVZH010000242.1:0-3151 GCA_033722295.1 Saprospiraceae bacterium | reverse complement strand
CCTTATATTGATATTTATTATACCTGGATTCTTCCTTGTATATCCCAATGGATCCAGAGTGCTGACTCTCTTCGGAAAATATGTGGGCACCGTCCGAGCCAATGGATTCTTTTGGGTCATCCCCTTTATACTGAAACAACGTATTTCACTCAGGGCCCGCAATTTTGACAGCGAAAGGGTCAAGGTCAATGACAAGCGGGGTAATCCCATTCTTATTTCTGTTATCCTGGTATGGAGAGTAAATGAAACCTATCGGGCCGCATTTGATGTGGATAACTATGAAAGTTTTGTGAGAGTACAAACGGATGCCGCGGTCAGAAAGCTGGCCGGATCATATTCCTATGACAATTTTGATGATGACATGGAGGAGGTAACACTCCGATCCGGTGTTAATGAGATCAATGACGATCTCGAAAAAGAACTCGACGAGAGACTGAATATTGCTGGTATTGAAGTTTTAGAAGCGCGAATTGGATACCTGGCCTACGCTTCCGAAATTGCCGGAGCCATGCTCAAACGTCAACAAGCTGAGGCTATCGTTGCAGCCAGATTAAAAATTGTCGAAGGTGCAGTAGGTATGGTAGAAAATGCCCTGACCTCACTATCTAAGAAAAAACTTATCGATCTGGACGACGATCAAAAAGCTGCTATGGTGAGCAATCTAATGGTCGTATTATGCGGAGATCGTGATGCTACACCCGTTGTCAATACTGGAACTCTTCACACATAAGTATGGCGAAAAAGAAGTTCGTACTGAGGATCGATGAAGATACCATGAAGGCCATTGAAAAATGGGCAGCAGATGAATTCCGTAGTGTTAACGGTCAAATCGAGTACCTCCTGACAAAATCTCTGAGGGAAAAGCGCAGAAAGAAATGAGTATTGAATCCAGCAGTTCACTTCACGAAATTCCCTCGTGATATTGTATGTTGTTTCGTTCTCTACTCCTGATAGGCTTCGATCGGAGGACAAGTACAAACCAGGTTGCGATCACCATACGCATTATCCACCCTCGCTACTGGTGCCCAAAATTTATGGACCTCTCTTAGCCAGGGCAGTGGATAAGCCGCCTGTTCGCGACTGTACGGATGCGCCCAGTTATCAGAGGATACTTCCTGTACCGTGTGGGGCGCATTGATCAGTGGATTGTCTTCGGCATCAACATCACCCCTGGCTACCTCATCGATCTCTGATTTGATCTGTATCATAGCATCACAAAATCGATCCAACTCCAACTTGTCCTCGCTCTCCGTTGGTTCGATCATGATCGTGCCGGGCACCGGAAATGCCAATGTCGGAGCATGAAAACCATAATCTATTAATCTTTTAGCCACATCTTCCGCACTGATCCCTATGTTTTTGAAGTCTCTGAGATCCACGATCAATTCGTGAGCTACTCTCCCGGTTTTTCCGGTATATAGAATACTATAATGCTCCTCAAGCCTTGATTTGATGTAATTGGCATTGAGGATAGCAATGGCGGTCGCCTGTTTCAGACCCTGCTGACCTAACATCTTGATATAGGCATGTGATATCAGCAATATACTGGCACTCCCAAACGGAGCAGCTGAAACTGCCGGGGTCGCCTTTTCACCTCCCGTCTTATAGTAAACATGTCCTGGGAGGTAAGGCGCCAATTTATCATTGACACAAATAGGCCCCATGCCCGGACCACCTCCTCCATGAGGTATGGCAAAGGTCTTGTGCAAATTCAGATGACAAACATCCGCATGGATCAATCCGGGATTGGTATACCCCACCTGAGCATTCATGTTCGCGCCATCCATGTACACCAGTCCACCATGTTCATGTATCGTATCACATATCTCCACAATAGCTTCTTCAAATACGCCATGGGTCGAAGGATAAGTCACCATAAGGGCAGCGAGATTCTCGCTGTGCTCTTCACATTTGGATCTAAGATCCGCCACATCGATATTGCCCATATCATCGCATGCCACTACAACCACCTTCATCCCAGCCATCACCGCACTTGCCGGATTGGTGCCATGAGCAGAACTAGGGATCAAAGCCACATTCCTATGTTGACCACCATTGTCCTGATGGTAAGCACGGATGATCAACAAACCATTGAACTCTCCCTGCGCACCGCTGTTGGGCTGTAAAGAACAGGCAGAGAATCCTGTGATCTCACAAAGGTCTTTTGAAAGTTCATCTATGATCTCCATATAGCCATCTACCTGGTCTGCCGGGCAAAACGGATGGACATTTGCGAACTCCGGCCAGGAGACCGGGATCAATTGAGTGGCAGCATTGAGTTTCATAGTACAGGAGCCAAGTGGGATCATGCTGTGCAAGAGAGAGAGGTCCTTCTCCTCCAGGTGTCTGATGTATCGCATCATTTTAGTCTCCGTATGATAGAGGCTAAAAACAGGGTGCTCCAGTACAGGCTCTGCTCTTCTGACCTTTTCCGGTATGTGCACAGGTGCATCCTCGATATTCTCTTTCATATCGACACCGAACACCCCCAGAATATCCTTTAGATCGTCCTTTGTACAACTTTCATCAAGGCTTATTGAAACAGAATCCTCTCTGTAAAAGAAATTGATGGATCGCTCTTCTGCCTTCTGGCGTATGCCAGTCACCGCACTACCATCCATTTCGATCGTCAGTGTATCGAAGAATGAAGGGTTCTGAACTTTATAACCTGCCCGGATCAGTTCTTCTGAAAGGTAGGTGGTTAATTTATGCGTTCTTTCCGCGATCGCCTTGAGACCTTCCGGACCATGATAGACCGCGTACATACCGGCCATCGTAGCCAGCAAGGCCTGTGCTGTACAGATGTTGGAAGTCGCCTTCTCGCGGCGTATATGTTGCTCGCGTGTCTGTAATGCCATCCTCAGCGCCGAATCTCCATGTCGGTCTACAGAGACACCTATGATCCTCCCCGGAATTTGACGCTTAAATTTTTCTGTCGTTGCAAAATAGGCCGCATGAGGACCACCAAATCCCATAGGAACCCCAAATCGCTGGGTGGTTCCAATGGCTACGTCTGCTCCCCAGGATGCCGGTGTAGCCAGAAGCGTGAGAGCCAGGATATCCGCAGCTGCAATGAGATAGATATCTTCTCCTTTGAGCTTTTCAGAAAATGAACTGTAGTCATGAATATTCCCCCTGTCATCAGGATATT
>JAWVZH010000241.1:0-3152 GCA_033722295.1 Saprospiraceae bacterium | reverse complement strand
GTTCCAAAGGCCCGTGAAAAGAATGCCATGTATGAGCTTGGCAATCAATTGCTGGAGGAAATGGGATTCGTCAGCATAGGAATGGATCACTTTGCCCTCCCGACCGACAAATTGTTGAAAGTTTACACGGAAGGTAACCTGCACCGCAATTTTATGGGATATACCACGACCAACCACAAGCTGGTCATCGGGCTTGGCGCTTCCAGCATCAGTGATACCTGGACGTCATTTGCTCAGAATGAAAAGACAGTGGAATCTTACCAGGAGAAAATAGACGCTGGTGAGTTTCCTTTGATCAATGGACATCGGTTGAGCGATCAGGACCTACTGATTCGACGTCACATCCTTGAGTTGATGTGTCAGGACCGGACTAGATTGAATGCTGCAGATTTTGAAGAAGGCATGTGGGATCATATAAAAAGGCGGCTTAAAGCCCTGGGGGATGACGATCTCATAAGATTTGAGGATAATGTGATCCAGGTATTGCCAAAGGGCAGACTATTCATCAGAAATATCTGTTCTTCACTCGATGCCTACCTATTCAAGAATGACAAGGAACAGAACGTTTTCAGCCGCGCGATCTAGATCTGATTTAGGCTTTCAATGCGCTCTACTGTTTCGTGAGCGGAGAGAACCGTATCTCCGACACTGATACCGCGCCGGTAGTTGCCAGCAAAGTACAATCCGGAATTCTCTTCTTCGAGATTATCAAAAAGCTCCTGGATCTTGTGATAACCCATCTGGTACTGGGGAATGGCCTTTTCCCATTTTTTTACTTTAGTCAATACAGGCTCTCCTTTAATTCCCATAATGCTACGGAGTTCGTCCTTGACAAGGTCGATCAATTCTGATTCCGGCAATCGCGCATTTTCCGGTTGGCGAGTACCGCCTATGAATGACGTCAGGGCTGCCATGCCCTCTGGAGCGCGGTTAGGGAAAATGGCAGAATTCCATATAGTGCCCAGAATTTCCCTGTTCTCTTTTTCGGGTATGAGAAATCCGAATCCATCAAGAGGTTGCTCGATATCTTTCTTTTGGTACGCGGTAAACACCACACTGACGGGCGGATAATACACATCTGTGAGCGGTGCTGTAGCCATTGGAGCAAACTCTTTCAGCAAGGGGCCAATGACATGCGCCGGGGGCGTAAGGACGACCATATCGAAAGTTGCTATTCGCGGTTCTCCTTGCTGATCGATGGACAATCTATAGTTCTGGTCGAGCTTCTCAAGGCTGGTAATTTCAGACCTATATTGAATGGGACCCTTGATATTTTTTGCCAGGGTATCCGTGAGGGTTTGCATGCCATTTTTAAATGAGAACATCTTTGCGCGGTTCTTGGCCACCTCTTTTCTCTTCCTCCGTTCCCGGGCACCCTTTATCGCGCCTTTGATCAGGCTGCCATATTTCTTTTCGAGATCAAAGAGCTTTGGGAAACCGATGGCGGTACTTAGATTTTTCGGATCACCTGCATAAACACCGGCTACAAATGGATTGATGGCGTAATCCAAAAACTCACTACCCAAACGATGTTGTACAAAATCGGCCAATGAGACATCATCTCCCGAAGTTGGTGATATGAATGGTTCCCGGAGCAATCTCAATTTGGCTTTCCAAGAGAAAAGATTCGTGGTTATGAAGCTTTTTATCGAAGTGGGCACTGCGTGTAATTGGCCATTTTTAAGAATATATCTTTTACTTGCCGATGGATTGGCATAAACACGTTGGTCAGTCAAATCAAGTTCATCAACGAGCTTCTTAAGTACTTCCGATGTTTCCAACGTGCTGTTAGGACCGGCTTCAAAGAGGAATCCATTCTCCCGGCCAGATCGAATGACGCCACCGGGAGCGCTCCGCTTTTCGAAGACTTCCACGTGGTGGCCCCTTTGCTCCAGCCAGTATGCCGAACATAGCCCGGCAATACCGGCTCCGACGATGGCTATGGATCTTTCTTCGGTCATCATGGATCTAAACAGTCAATTTTGAAATTGGTTACCGGATCCGGAAAAATGGAAGGTAAACATGCGACGATCAGTTTTCGTTAGGTGAAACCTGACTTCGGGTCATTAGCCTAATTACCGAAAGCAGGATATAGGCCAGTATCCCCAGAGGTAATATCAGTTGGTAATCCCAGATGACTATCGCGATGATGGCAAGACCCGTTAATAACACCCAAATGCGGTCCGATCTGTCGCTCAAGCTTTTCAATGAAAACATGGGAAGGGGGATGATCATGAGTAGGCCTATCGTGACGCCGATTATCAGGTAGACAGCTTCAATGAATAACCATGGCGTCAATATTGGATGATCCCAATGAATGGTGAGCACCAGTCCTGTAATAAAGAGTCCCGAGGCTGGTGAGGCCAATCCGAGAAAATCTTTACTCGGGGGCAGAGTGTTGAATTTGGCCAGCCGCAATGCCGCACACGCACATATCACAAGAGATGGAATAAAATATATGTGATCATCACCTGGGCGAATAAGGAAATAGAGGTAGGCGGGAGCCACACCAAAGCTTACCATATCGCAGAGGGAGTCCAGTTCCTTACCGATGGATGAGACGGCATTAAGGGCTCTGGCGGCCAGGCCATCGAGGAGGTCCAGGACTGCAGCGAACAATATAAGGATAGAACTGATCCACAAATCTCCGAGCAAAATGGCCGTCACCCCACAGAGGAGGTTAGCGATGGTGATGGTATTGGGTATGAGATAAAGCACTTCCCGGTCTATATTAGATGCACAAAATAGTCAATAAGCCCGGTTCATCTAATTGTACCAATTGTTGTCAACAGTAAAAATTGGTTTTATATTTGCCCTCCTTCCAAAACAGATAGTTGAATGTGTCTGTTATGGAATACACGGTCGGGTGGCCGAGCGGTTAGGCAGAGGTCTGCAAAACCTTGTACGGCGGTTCGAATCCGCTCCCGACCTCCCTCGACCTCCGAAGCTCCTCGTCCTTCGACGCCTCGGCGAAGAAGGATTAGCGAAGGAGGTTCACGATTAACCTGCTCCGATTAGGGGTGGGTTTTTTTGTTTTATGGCCTTGGCGAAGTATATCCTCTAGATAGTTATTATCAGCACTTGTTAAAAGAACACGAATATTTTGCGCTATTCCGGGTGGTGGAGTTCTGGAATAGTTGTAACCTTACTAT
>JAWVZH010000240.1:0-3163 GCA_033722295.1 Saprospiraceae bacterium | reverse complement strand
TTTCTCAGTCTACAGCTCTAAGACGTGAAAGGTATTTTAAAACTTCTTCAGGTAGGAAAACTTTGAAAATTATATTGCGAGATTCTCTCGAAGTACTTAACTATAAAAACTTTTAAGAAAGATCCATATTCAATGTCCCACCTGGTTCAAGCCTGTCATGAAGGCAAGTGAAACGCGTCCTTCGTGATCCTTGAGGAGGCGCATAGTAAAGCCACAAGAAATATCTTGTGGCTTTTTCTTTTGATCAAACTATACCTCTCTTTACATCAGGCTTTACTGAAACACAGCCTCAGTGGATAAATCCAGTCCATCAGCAACCAAGTCAAAGATATCTTCATTGCTCGATTCACTGATCACTATAACTCCTTGTCCGTTGACTTTTGCCGATTCAAGTTCGTCGAAGCTAACTGAAGCGAACCACTCATGAGGATCAAATTTGATTTTTGCTATTGCAGGGGAATCTGTTGGAACAGTTGCGCTTTCAGCTTCGGCTTCAAATACTTCACCTGAATTGAACTCGAAACGCAATGGGTAGACTTTGCCATCTAACTGCTTTTCGTAAGTACCTTCAATAGCTAACGATGGCTTATCATTTTCGTCGTAGAGTTCAATGCCCAAATAAACATCCTTATAATCGCCCGCAGGTATGTGAATGGTATTACTTGTGGGTGTACTTTGTCCACTCATAAAATCATAGACGACCATTCCCGATTTCTCCTTGTTCACTGATCCTCCACCAGCCTTATCAGCACTGAATTCCACCTCTATAATGGTGATGAACCCGTCGGTAAACTGCAAATCACCCGGGCTTCTATAATTTACTATATCTTCATTGATGCTAAAAAGCAATTCTACACCGTTAGAATCATTATCCTCACTTTGACATGAGATCAACAATCCAATAATTGCCGACATCATGATCAAATTCTTCGTATACTTCATGGTTCGATTTTTTAAATAAAAAATAGTTATTGAATCTAACTCCAAACGTCATGCCAGTGAAAAAATTATGTCATATAGAACCTGAAGTCCAATTCACTCGTCCGCACGAAATTTTGGCTTGTGGCCATCCGGCAACAGATGCAAACCGGAACAGGAAGAAGTACCTTGAGGAGACGCAACCAGTAGCCGGGCTTTTTTATGTCGTTCATCGTTTACATATTATATACCCTCGGTCACAATCAAGATTACATAGGCCAGACCCAAGTTCTTGATGCAAGACTCTCTCTTCACAATATCCTCACTGAAAACTCTTACACCTCAAAATTCACACCCTGGTTATTGAATTATCCACCATTAAATTCTCTTCCTACCTTTGCTCTATGAATCCCCGGAAACATTATTTACTCATCTCCTGGATCTTAGTACTGCTGATGGTGTCTTGTAGCGAAGAACCCAAAACGCCACATACAGACTCTGCGAGACCACATTTTCTTATCATCATGGCTGATGACGTGGGCCGGGAATGCTTCGACGCCTACGGAGAAAGTGAGTATGAAACCCCCAATATCACCAGGCTGGCAGAGGAGGGCAAGATCTTCCATTATGCCTACTCCCAACCTCTATGCACACCGAGCCGAGTAGAGATCATGACCGGGATGAGTAATTATTATAACTATGATTACTTTGAGATACTGCCACGGTCTGAAAAAACATTCGGAGACCTGGCTAAAGAACATGGATACGTGACTTGTGTTGGAGGTAAGTGGCAGCTTACCGGTGTGAGCATTCCAGATTCACTGGTAGGCACCGGCACCATGCCAGAAGAGGCGGGCTTCGATGAGCACTACCTTTACCAGCTTCATTCCAAACCGGAACGATACTGGGGTGCTACCTATCACTTCAACGGTGAAGAGGTCAACCTTTGGGACCATCAATTCGGTCCTGAGGTTATCGTCGATGAGATGGTGGACTTTATGGAGCGCCATTATGACCAACCCATGCTCATCTACTATCCCATGATCCTTGCTCATGCTCCTTTTGTAAAAACACCTCTCAACGAAAGCACTTCCGAATTATCCCCCAAAGAAAGATACATGGGGATGGTTAAATATATGGATGCCCTCGTCGGACGTCTGGTAAAAAAGACAGATGATCTCGGGATCAGAGAAAACACCCTCATCATTTTCACGACAGATAATGGCACCCCGAAGAGATTCACTTCGAGGTTCGATGGCAAAGAAATAGCAGGTGGAAAAGGACAAACCATTGATCCGGGCATCCACGCGCCCTTCGTTGTCAACTGGAAGAACACTATCTCTTCCGGGGAGGACTCATCGTCAATCGTGGCTCTGTATGATATTTATCCGACCCTGGCAGATATACTTGGTGATACGTTGACCGATCCACGTATGGGCACTTCGCTATGGCCTCAGTTGAAAAGCAGTAATGAGGCTCACCGCCCGCATATGCTGGGATATTTTTTTCCCACACGGAATGCTCCGAGAGAGGATGATAAAGAGGTGATCTTTGTCCAGAACAAGAGCTGGAAGCTCTATCAGGACGGCCGCCTGATATTCAAACCGAAGGACCCCAGGGAAGAACAACCTATTTTACCGGGTGACGACACAGATCGGTCGAGAATCATAAGGGACTCGCTGAAGTCAATTATGGAGAACTACCTTCAAATCGATTAATCATATAACGGCTAACTTCGCAAAAGTCAGATTTCACTTAACTTGGCACAACTGTTGAAAACCTATTGATATGAAGTTCCTCAGCCACATCGGAAAAGGGTTTTCCGTTCTCTGGGTTCTATGGGTCATACTGGCTTATTTCCTCTTCCAGCCTGCCACAACTTCCTCTCTGGTGGCCATGCCCTATTTTATTCCTGTACTGTTTATCGCAGCACTGGCGGTCACGGGTCACTTCCTGATTGTGAAGAAAAAACGTAGTGTAATTTGGCGGGGAGCCTACTGGTTTTTGGGAATAATACTCTTGTCATGTATCATCATACCCTCTTTTTATAACAAAATGGAGATCGAATCAGGCAGCATGATCTCCAAACTCTTCTACTTCTCCATATTCAGTCTGCTTCTAAGTGTGGCGCTTACGATATTATTCACTTCTGGTTGGGCGCTTGGTCATCGATTGATCACACGTCTCAATTTGAACCTCAAGGGGTCGACAGATCTTCTGTCGATAGCTCTTGGAGTAAGCATTC
>JAWVZH010000239.1:0-3174 GCA_033722295.1 Saprospiraceae bacterium | reverse complement strand
CTTGTGAAAGACCTCATACTTGTCCTGAATACCTCGAAGAATAGAGATTGTATCCTCCACGCTGGGTTCGTCGATCACAACGGGTTGAAATCTTCTGACAAGGGCCTTGTCATTCTCGAAATACTTCTGGTATTCGTCGAGCGTCGTAGCACCTATTGTGTGCAATTCTCCCCTTGCAAGAGCCGGTTTCAATATGTTGGCTGCATCCATAGCACCCTGGCCACCACCCGCTCCGATCAGAGTATGAATCTCATCAATGAACAGAATGATCTCGCCATTGGACTTCTTCACTTCCTTGATGACCGACTTGAGGCGTTCCTCAAATTCACCCTTGTATTTCGCTCCTGCGATGAGGGCGGCAATGTCAAGGGCGAAAATTTTCTTGGTTCTCAGATTCTCAGGAACGTCCTGTTTCACGATCCTCCAGGCAATACCCTCGATGATCGCTGTTTTTCCTACCCCGGCATCTCCGATCAGTATCGGGTTATTCTTTTTTCTTCTGGATAGAATATGAAGAATACGTCTTATCTCCTCATCACGACCGATAATGGGATCCAGCTTTCCATTCTCAGCAGCTTCATTAAGGTTCAAAGCAAATTTATTGAGCGAATTATACTGATTATCACCACTCGGGTCTGTCACTTTCTCACCCTTGCGCAATTCTTCAATGGCCGCCTTCATGGCTTTGGTAGTGGCACCGGCGTCCTTGAGCAGCTTGGCGCCCTTGTCAGATCCATGGAGGATACCCATGAGTATCAATTCCAGGGAGATATATTCATCTCCAAAATCAGACATAAGGTCTTTCGCCTTGGCCAGCGCTTTGTTGGCTTCATTGGTCAGATACTGCTTTTCCTGACCTGCAACCCGTGGATATTTTTTGATGATGTCCTCGAGTTCGTTCTTCAGACTGGGCATTGATATGTTCAAGGCATTGAACAGGAATTCCATGACCGAAGGATCGGTCTCTATGGCGCCTTTGAGCAAATGGGGGGTATCCACCATTTGGTGCTCATATCCTGCCGCAATATTCTGTGCCTTGAGAATGGCATCTTGTGCTTTTATTGTAAAATTATCGTATGTCATTGTCGAGTTTTTGATCTATCATAGTATGTACAAAGATTCCGCCATTTGCCATATCCTGTTATTTTGTCATATAAAAGCCTGATGTTCAGACATTTTGTCCTGATCATCTGTAGTTGAAATGGATATGGCATGCCATGAAAAAAATCACCATCTTTGCCGCCGATTTTAAAAAGACATCCTGATCATCTTCACACATATATCATGACATCTATCCGAAATGTTGCCATCATCGCCCACGTCGATCACGGCAAAACCACCCTTGTAGACAAGATCATCCATCAGTGCCAGGTATTCGATCCGAGGAAAGATACCGGCGAACTCATTCTGGACAGTAACGACCTTGAGAGAGAAAGAGGCATAACCATCCTTTCCAAGAACATCGCCGTCGAGTACGAAGGTGTCAAGATCAATATCATCGATACTCCCGGTCACGCCGACTTTGGCGGTGAGGTCGAGCGAGTCCTTAAAATGGCCGATGGCGTATTACTTCTTGTCGATGCCTTCGAGGGTCCCATGCCGCAAACAAGATTTGTCCTGGGAAAAGCCATTGAACTGGGGCTAAAACCTATTGTGGTCATCAATAAGGTGGATAAGGAAAATTGTCAACCGGAAGATGTGCAGGGGGATGTCTTCGATCTGATGTACAACCTTAATGCTACAGAAGATCAACTGGATTTTGAAACGCTTTTCGGTTCATCCAAGGAAGGGTGGATGAGCTATGACGTCAAGAAGCCTACGGATAACATCTTTCCTCTGCTCAATGCAATTTTAAAAGAAATTCCGGAAGCTCCGACAGTAGAAGGCAGCACCCAGATGCAGATCACCTCTCTTGATTACTCCAATTTCCAGGGCAGGATCGCTATTGGCAGAGTCTATCGTGGAGAGTTGATTGCGGGTCGGGATTATATGCTATGTCAGTCGGATGGCCGTCAGAAAAAGGTCAGGATCAAAGAATTGATGATCTTCAAGGACCTGGGGCGTGAAAAGGTAGACCGCGTAGAATGTGGGGATATCGGTGCTATAGTGGGCCTGGAAGATTTCGATATAGGCGACAGCATCACGTCTCTGGATGATCCAGAGCCTTTACCAAGGATAGCTGTAGATGAACCTACGATGAGTATGCTTTTTACCATCAACAATTCACCTTTCTTCGGCAAGGAAGGCAAATATGTCACATCCAGGCATTTAAGGGACAGGTTGATGAAAGAAACAGAGAAAAACCTCGCATTAAGGGTAGAGGAAACCGACTCCGAGGACAAGTTCAATGTATATGGCCGGGGTGTTCTCCACCTGAGTGTTCTGGTGGAAACCATGCGTCGAGAAGGCTATGAATTGCAGGTAGGAAAGCCCGAGGTTATCTTCAAGGAGATCGACGGAAAAAAATGCGAACCAATGGAATCGCTGGTCATCGATGTGCCTGAAACACATTCCGGAAAAGCGATCGAACTGGTCACCCAACGAAAGGGTATGCTCGAGGTTATGGAGCCCAAGGGAGACGTTACGCATCTGGAGTTCGTGATACCGGCCCGGGGATTGATCGGTTTGCGAAATAATCTGCTTACCAGTACTGCGGGAGAAGCCGTAATGACCCACAGATTTACAGGCTATGAGCCATATAAAGGAGAGATCCCCAGTCGTTTGAAAGGCTCCCTGGTCTCCATGGAGCAGGGGCAGGCTCTCGCGTATGCTATTGACAGACTGCAAGACCGCGGTCGCTTTTTCATCGAACCTGGTGACGAAGTATACAAGGGTCAGGTGATAGGCGAGAATTCCAAGGATAATGATCTGGATATTAATGTCATCAAAGGCAAAAAACTGACCAACGTGAGGGCTGCGGGATCAGATGCCGCAGCCAAGATCGCACCCAAGATCGAATTCAGCCTCGAAGAAGCCATGGAGTACATCAAGGAAGACGAATACCTGGAAGTCACTCCGGAAAGTCTCAGGATGCGCAAGATCATTTGGAAATAAATGGAAGATGGAGGATGGAGGACTGTGTCCTCCGAATCCGTCTTACAACTTCGCCACAACTTTGCATGGCTTCATTGCACGAGGCAAGGCTACGTTGTACAAAGAAGGCGGAGAAGGAGG
>JAWVZH010000238.1:0-3185 GCA_033722295.1 Saprospiraceae bacterium | reverse complement strand
GCACCGCTACGACCTCCTACCCTTGCTGCATTTCTGCCCTGGGGGAATTCGGAGGGAGCTGGTCGTATGACTCTCACCGGGGAGCAAATGTACTATCTTCCCCATGATATCGCAAGTGATATTTGCCCCAGGAAGTATGAATGTCTCCGGAAAAGATATTTGTGCTCCTCAACTCCAAATTCTCACCGTTGCATCTTACTCCATAAAGGATCATTGGGAAAGGGTGCCTCAACATGTAGTTCTGTCTTTCTTACAGGATGAATAAAGCGACAGGATGTCGAATGCAAAAGGATCGATCCGGGATCATGTTTTATTCCTCCATATTTTAAGTCCCCTACAATGGGATATCCAATACTCGAAAGTTGAACCCTTATTTGGTGTGACCTTCCTGTTAATGGTTTACAAGCGAAAAGGTAATACCCGTCCAAGGTCCGAACCAGTTCTACTTCCGTCTGTGCATGTTTCGCCCCTTCAAAGGGCTTCTTTCTGTGTTCGACAATATTTCTCCTTGAATGCTTTTTGATATAGCCATCTATGACATAATGAGTTCCGACCTTGCGCGATCCGGAAGTTAAGGTGCATATTGCAGAGTAATGCTTGTCCACTGCCTTTCTTTTGAAGAGTTGTGTCATTCTGGACAGCGATTTGGAGGTTTTCGAAAAGATGAGACAGCCGCTTACCGGCCTATCAAGCCTGTGAACAGGATGTAAAAATACCCTGCCCGGTTTAGCATCCCTTACTTTGATCCACGACATCAATGCCTCTCTCAAGGGTTGATCACCTGAACGGTCACCCTGTGTCAACCACCCAGCGGGTTTATTGACCACCAAAAGATGGTTGTCCTCAAAAAGGACTTCTGGCCTGAACTTCGGCATTTTATATATTAATTTTTTTTAATATTTATATATTATTGAAAAAAAGACCTATACATATTGTGATTTTATATAATATGACATATCTTAGCGTCAGTGTAAGTTTTGGTTATTAATTGTAAAATTCGTTTTTGCTCGTGAGAAGTCACGAGCATTTTTTTTGTTTTACACAGATCGGTTGAATAAGGGTCCTTTACATGGCTCTAAATATGTAAAAAATTATCCTTTCGAAATACTTTCACTACATAAACGGCTGACGCGCAATATATTACACCGATAATAAGTTATAATTTCTCCTAATATGACACCTTTTTGGCATCATATTTGGACAAATCAAGATGTGAGTTTTGAGTTTTGGTTATTAAATGAAGATATGCCCGTGTTGACGTAACACGGGCATTCTTTGTTTATCACATCCTCTTCCCCATCTTTTCTCTTCTCCAAATAGCATTCTTTAGTACTTTTGTCTCGCAATTTTAAACCCTTGTTATGATCATAGGCGTACCGAAGGAAATCAAGCAAAGCGAAAACAGAGTGGCTCTCACTCCAGCTGGTGTATTAGAACTGACGAAGCTGGGGCACAAAGTATATGTCCAATCCACTGCCGGAGAAGGAAGTGGATTTTCAGACGAAGCCTATCAGGTGGCAGGTGCCCAGTTACTTCCCAGGATCGAACTCATCTACGAATCTTCTGAAATGATCATCAAGGTCAAAGAGCCTATCGAAGCCGAATATGATCTGATCAAAGAAGATCAATTGGTATTCACCTATTTCCATTTCGCCTCCCATCGTCCCCTGACACAGGCCATGATGGACAGTAAGGCGATCTGCCTCGCTTATGAAACTGTTGAATTGCCTGACAGGTCACTGCCCCTGCTCATTCCAATGAGCGAGGTGGCTGGTAGAATGGCTACACAGGAAGGTGCGAAATACCTTGAAAAACCACTCAAAGGCCGAGGAATCCTTCTGGGCGGAGTGCCGGGTGTTCCGGCCGCGAAAGTCCTTATTCTAGGTGGTGGTGTCGTTGGCACCCAGGCGGCCAAGATGGCGGCAGGCCTCGGAGCATCTGTAACCATACTTGATATTAACCTTCAAAGGTTGCGATACCTGGAAGATGTCATGCCACCGAATGTGTCTACCGAGTTTTCCAATGAATACAATATCAGACGGTTGATCCAAACGCACGACCTTATCATTGGAGCCGTTCTTATTCCCGGTGCAAAGGCTCCTAACTTGATCACGCGCGATATGCTCGGTGAAATGATGCCAGGCACCGTCCTTGTCGATGTAGCTGTGGACCAGGGAGGATGCATAGAAACTTGCGTGCCTACCACCCACGACGATCCGATCTTCATAATAGACGACGTGGTCCATTACTGCGTGGCAAATATGCCGGGAGCCGTACCGTGTACTTCGACCGTCGCACTGACCAACGCCACCCTTCCTTATGCCATCAAACTTGCCAATAAAGGATGGAAAAAGGCCTGTCAGGATGATGCAAGCCTCGCAAAGGGACTGAACATCATCAATGGCAAGGTAGTCTATAGAGGAGTATCAGATGCCTTTAACCTGGAGTATACGAATGTCGATGAATTCCTGAAGTAAACAAGCCTCATTTCAGAGCCATCTCTTCGACTCATGTAAAATATCTTGCACAAATCGAAAACATTTGTGTTAAATATGAATTTATTTTAAATAGAATATTGCTTCTATTTGGTACCTTTTTTATCTTAATGCACGACTTCATTGTTAACCCATCAAAATTTACTGGAACTATGCACATAACTTTCAAGGAGCTTCGAGAGATCAAGCATAGCCTCCCTACAGGCAGTGTTAAAAGAATCGCTAAAGAACTCAATCTGGATGAGCAAACTGTGAGAAATTATTTCGGCGCCAACAAATATCAGGATGACAAGAATATCGCCGGAAAACATGTTCAACCGGGACCTGAAGGTGGATATGTGGAATTGGAGGATGACACGATCCTCAACCTGGCCAAGAAACTGATCAACGAATCTCGCCAGGCGAATTAAGAAATAGAAAGCTCTGAATCATCAGGGCTTTTTTTATTCAAAGGACGGTCATACAAGTGACCTGCCAGTTCGACGAACTTATGGTGATAGGTTCCGTCAGCATTGCGTATTATAATCTCTTCACTCAAAGAAGTATGGGCAAGGTTTTTCCCGTTCGTCTTTTCTATCTCTACAAGCACACGATGAGGAGACTTTCCCTCCTTTGGCCGAATAGTACAATATCTTTTAAGCCTCATCAAGCATGATGCAGCTTTCCCTGAAAAGTATTCCGGCGGTTGAT
>JAWVZH010000237.1:0-3200 GCA_033722295.1 Saprospiraceae bacterium | reverse complement strand
CCATACGTATAGGCAGGATCGATATCCTCAACAATCAATTTCGCGCCATACCGTGGATGGAAGGTGACCTGAACCTTGGCAGAGATCTCGACGCCATCCATCAGCAATTCTTTCGCAATGCCACCCAGTTTCTTCTTGATAAATGACAATTGCCTTCGCCAGATAGCCCCTCCATGATGTGCCACAACCTCACCTGAGCCATCATCTTTTTCGACACAATCGAAATACAGGTTGCCGCGGGAATCCTTAACATTAGAAAGTTCAAAGTGCACCCACAGAGCTTCTGGAAAATTAAGGGCGTAAACCCTTTGTATGTGTTCATTAAGTTCTAGAAGACTGAGCGATTCCATATAAAGATGCTATTCCTCCAGTACACTCTTTACCAGTTCAGCAGCCTCTTTGAGTAAAATTGCAGAATGTACCTTCAGGCCGGATTCATCGATGATCTTCTTGGCAACATCAGCATTTGTTCCCTGCAACCGAACAATGATGGGGACATCAATATCACCAATATTCTTGTAAGCTTCCACCACACCCTTTGCCACGCGGTCGCACCTCACAATTCCACCGAAGATATTGATCAAAATAGCTTTGACCTGAGGATCCTTAAGGATTATATTAAATGCTTTTTCCACTCGTTCTGCATTTGCGGTCCCACCGACATCCAGAAAATTGGCAGGTGAACCACCCGAAAGCTTAATAATATCCATCGTCGCCATGGCCAGGCCTGCGCCATTGACCATACAACCAACATTGCCGTCCAGATTAATAAAATTAAGGCCATAAGGTTGAGCTTCCACCTCGACGGGGTCTTCCTCATCTGTATCCCTTAGTTCGGCAAGGTCTGTATGTCTGAATAAAGCATTGTCATCCAGGGTCACCTTGCAATCCACCGCTACTACATCTCCGTGACCCGTGACCATACAAGGATTAATTTCAAATAATGACGCATCTGATCCGGTAAATGCTTTGTAAAGATTGCTTACGAACTTGGTCATATTCTTGAATGCATCTCCTGACAATCCCAGATTGAAAGCTATTTTCCTGGCCTGAAATCCCTGGAGGCCGAGATGAGGATGTATATGCTCTTTATGCACAAGGTGTGGCGTCTTTTCAGCTACTGTTTCAATGTCCATTCCTCCTTCAGTAGAGTATATTATGACATTTCGCCTTTCCTCTCTGTCCATCATCACGCTCATATAGAACTCTTTGCACGAATCGAATGTCGGTACGTAGGCATCTTCGGCGATAAGGACTTTTCTGACCAGTTTGCCGGGGCCATCCAGTCCACCCGGCGTTTGAGGTGTCTTGAGCATCATGCCAAGGATATCTCCTGCAACCTCTCTTAGCTCTTCCTCCGACTTGGCAAGCTTTACACCACCACCCTTACCTCGTCCACCGGCATGAATTTGTGCTTTTACTACAGCGATATCTTTCTTGCTAGACTCTGTCACTTTTTTAAAGGCTTCTACGGCTTCCTCAACAGTTTCAGCAACAAATCCTTCCTGTACGTTGACACCATAGCTTTTCAACAGGTCCTTTCCCTGATATTCGTGAAGATTCATATTATAATCTTGAATTATTTAAGAAAGCGTAAAAGTAAGGCAATACCAGCATCTGAGAAATAGAATTCAGATGAAATTAAGAAAGACCTGTATGGCCTCATATTATCTCGTGATAACCAGGGGCCTGACAATTCTGGAACCTTCGAATTCAAGTATAAGATTATAAACACCAGGCGTCAGAGTATTGGTGAGACTCAAATTGTTGTTATTTCCCGTTTTACCCTGGTCAACCAATTGCCCGTCGAGATCAACAATTCTCCAGATCAACTCAGTATGTTCGAGTTCCGGAGTCCCTTCAAAAAATATCAATGCCGAAGTCGATGACAGTGGATTTGGCCAAATATTGATTTCATCACTCTTGATTTCCTCTGTAGAAGTCAGCTCAGCAGCCGTAAAACTGTATCGCTGGCTTGGATTTGTGCAGAACTCAAATGCATTGAACGCTCTGACCCTCCAGTAATAAGTACGGCCGATCACAAGTTCCGGCAGGAAAATAGAGGTGTCTGTCACAACCTCATTTATGATCAGCAATCCTCCTAAATTGGGTAGTCGCGACGCCTGGACATGATAATGTGTAGCATTCTCTACAGTAGTCCAGATCAATTCTCCGTTATCTGCATCCACCACGCCATCATCTGCAGGTGAAACAAACATCGGGTTCTCCATGATGTCACCAGCATAAGTCTCATTATTGATGAGGTAGGGCCTCTGCGCATTTAGATTAGCGACCATGGCATTGATCTGACCCGTACTGAATCGGCTTTGACATCTGTCACTTGCATATGACATAAATAATGTTCCGTCTGACTTGAAGGTCTCACCATTTAGATCCGTTTGTGTCACTGTACTGAATCCCTGGTTATCACATGGCCATCGGTAGGAGAGATAGTCCGGAGGTGTATCACAAAATCGATCTGCGGCTCTGTTGCAGTTATCACGGGCGACATTTTCTATATTCCGGCGATTCTGTGAACGATAGGACGAAGTAGGCACAGCGGGATCGTAATCTATACCTTCCCAACCAACAAAAGGATGAGGCAGGGAGAAATAATGCCCCAGCTCATGCGCCCAAGTGTGATCATTAGGTGCCATGCAGGACTTACTTAACGCAACAGCGTCTCCAACAGGTGCAAAATACCCGCAGTTTCCTGCAGGGTTTTGAACGATATAACTGTTTATGGTGCCACTGACGTTGTTAGATCTCATCATGTCATATCCATCTCTGTATTCTTCATGATCATACCATCTGGTATTATCGTGATACCGAATTTCTCCTTTGACGAAGAATTGCAGATTGGTGGCTGCAAAATCCTCATTGAGGCGACAAAGAGCATCGTACAATTGTGACCTGCGGAAGTATCCGGTGCCCTCATCAGTTCCCAAAATATGTACGGTTAGTGGTAAGTAAACCACTTCTTCCCTGAGGGAGTTGTCGTATTTGTCCGGTTGGGATATATATTCTACAAACCAGGGAGAGATGTCATTGGTGCCGCACAACCTGTTCTCATTTTGAGCAAGCATTGCAGTGCTGAAAAAAATTAATAGCAGAGAAAAGATTAAAGAGTTTTTCATTGATCGAGCAAAAGTTTAAAATTAATGTTCCTGCCTTCTGTTTCAAGACTTATAATGCCAATT
>JAWVZH010000236.1:0-3299 GCA_033722295.1 Saprospiraceae bacterium | reverse complement strand
TTTTTTACCATGGTCAATATAGTGGCGATGGCGACAGTCTCATCTTCCTCATCATAAACTTCTACCAAAAATTTTACTAGACCCTTCGCCACGTCGTCGTTCTTTTCCTGGTCCATCTTTTCCTTGACGGTCAATTTGACTCCGATCGTAGCACCTGCATAGACTGGTTTGGTAAACCGACATTCTTCGATCCCATAATTCAGCAATACAGGCCCCTTGGCAGCATCAACAAACAGACCAGCGGCAGCACTGAGTATGAAATACCCATGAGCCACCCGCTGTTCAAAGATAGTACCATCCAACGAGGTGACGTCTGTGTGAGCGTAAAAGTGGTCCCAACTTACATTGGCGAAATTGATGATGTCCGCTTCGGTGATGGTTCGTTTGTGGGTGATCACTGTCTCACCGATCTCTAATTCCTCAAAGTGCTTCTGGAAGAGGTGTTTTCCCGGATCCTTGAAATCGCCACCGACCTGATATATACCTGTGACCTCGGTCAGTGCAGTTGGAGATCCCTGGACCGCACATCTTTGAAGATAATGTTTGACGCCGCGCATGCCACCCATTTCCTCGCCGCCGCCGGCCCGTCCGGGGCCACCGTGGACAAGAAGGGGAAGGGGAGAGCCATGACCTGTATTTTCCTTGGCACAATCCCGGTTAAGTACCAATATTCTTCCGTGATGTGACGCGGCGCCTCTCACATAATCCCTCGCGATATTGTTGTCGTAGGTAGCAATTGAGGATACCAGCGACCCTTTACCCATTTTGCTCAATTCTATGGCCTCATCAAGTGTGTTGTAAGGCATGATCGTTGCCACGGGTCCGAAAGCCTCGACTTCATGAGCTCTTGTGTTCTTGAATGGATCTCTTGCCAGCAGCAGAACAGGAGAGATGAATGCCCCTTTTTCGGCATCTGCGCCAATGACTTCCAGTTGACCCTCGAGGTTACCGTAAACGATCTCTGAATCTTCGGCCAGCACAGCCACGCGCTCACGAACCTCATCCACCTGTACCTTGCCTGCAAGCGAGCCCATTCGGACACCCTCGGCTTCAGGATCACCGATGGTGGTCTTGGCCAATTGCTGACCGAGAGCTATTTGAACATCTTCGACGAGGTCCTCGGGAACGATGATCCGTCGGATAGCAGTGCATTTCTGACCACATTTGACGGTCATTTCTTTTCTGACCTCCTTTATAAATAAATCGAACTCTTCTGTATCAGGTGTCGCATCAGCCCCGAGGACAGAGCAATTAAGAGAGTCGGCCTCCATATTGAAGGGCACAGATTCTTCTATTATCCTGGGATGAGCTTTAAGCATCCTTCCCGTACTGGCGGATCCTGTGAATGTGACGACATCCTGGGACTCGACAACATCCAGAATTCCTCTGGCCGATCCACAGATCAATTGCATGGAGCCGTCTGGCAAGATTCCGCTCTTTATGATGTCGTGAAACATGGCTTCGGTAAGGAAACTGGTTATGGTGGCTGGCTTTACTATGGCCGGCACACCAGCCATCAGATTGACCGCTACTTTTTCCAGCATACCCCAGATGGGAAAATTGAAAGCATTGATATGGATAGCCACACCTTCCTTGGGAACCATGATATGTTGACCGATAAATGTTCCTTTTCTGGAGATAGGAGCATGTTCACCATCAACGAAATGCGTGAGATCATTAAACTTCCTTCTCAAGCTTGCATTGGCGAATAAGTTTCCAATACCACCCTCAATGTCTATCCAGCTATCTGTTCTTGTCGCTCCTGTCTTATAGGAGACAGGATAGTACTTGTCCTTGATATCATAGAGGTGAAGTGCCAATTTTTTAAGCATCATACCTCTTTCTCGAAAGGTCATCTTCCGTAATGCCGGTCCACCTGTTTGACGGGCATATTTTGCCATTTTATCAAAATCTACCCCTTTGGAGGATGCTGTTGCGATGACTTCTCCTGTGACGGCATTGTATAATTCTTGTCCGTCTTCTCCTTCGACCCACTGGCCGTATGCATAGTTTTTGAGCTTCATATCTGGAAAACCATTTGTGGCCGGTGAAGTTCGGTAATTCGGATAACAAATAACAATTAGTGATTCGGAATGAATGATAATTATGTCTTACGCAGAATTTTGACGGCTTCTCGAGGAGAACTGCCTCCATGAGCCTTCCACCGACCTACAATAACCACTATCATGATATGGGATGATCTTCGTCATCGTTGTGATTGATGAAGATTGCGAAACTTACCCTAGGAACAGGTTGGTCCTTTAGTACAGTGGGATCAGCAAGAAAAAAACGATTGATGAAGCAAGGATCCCTACTGATTGTGACAATCGCCATGTTGTGGTCATGTACAGAGAATATCTACAACACGGTAGACATCGACGAAGAGCTTTTTGAACGAATAGAGCGAGCCTCTAAAACAGGTAGTGTCGATTATTACATACTGGCTGATCCCGAGGATTATACCAATCTGCCGAATCAGGATCCGCACAATCCCATTACAAGAGAAAAAGTTGAACTTGGTCAATTGCTTTTTTTTGAACCCGGACTGGCACAGAACCCTGTGGAGGACAATTGTTATGAAACATACTCATGTTCCTCGTGTCATGTGCCAGCCGCGGGTTTTTTACCAGGTCGTATGCAAGGAATAGCCGATGGCGCCATTGGATTTGGCCACAACGGTAGTCGACGCGTGATGCAGTTCGGATATTCAGAGGATGAGCTGGACGCGCAGGGTACCCGTCCCATGACGGTCATGAATGTGGCTTACATGACCAATACACTTTGGAGTGGTCTGTTTGGAGCGAAGCATGTAAATGATGGCACAGAAGCAAGTTGGACCGGACTTGCCGAGGTTAATCATACTGGATATATCGGTCTCGAAGCGCAGAACATCGAAGGATTTGATCTTCATCGCCTTGAGATCAATGACCGCGTCCTGGATGAGTTTGGCTACCGGGAAATGTTTGACAAGGCTTTCCCAGAATATCCGGAAGACAAGCGATACACACCAGAAACAGCCTCTTTTGCTATGGGCGCCTTTCTAAGGACCATACTGACAACAGAAGCGCCCTTTCAGGAATACCTGAAGGGCAATACAGAAGCACTCTCTTACGCTGAGAAGCAAGGTGCACTGTTGTTTTTTGGAAAGGCCAGATGTTTTGGATGTCACAGTGGACCTTCGTTCAGCAATATGGAGTTCCATGCCCTTGGAACTGCCGACATGTATCAGTTTGGCGGACTCAATACAGGTCCCGATGACCCCAGAAATCTTGGACGCGGAATGTTCACAGGGAAGGAAG
>JAWVZH010000235.1:0-3316 GCA_033722295.1 Saprospiraceae bacterium | reverse complement strand
TTGGAAGTCGCCTTCTCGCGGCGTATATGTTGCTCGCGTGTCTGTAATGCCATCCTCAGCGCCGAATCTCCATGTCGGTCTACAGAGACACCTATGATCCTCCCCGGAATTTGACGCTTGAATTTTTCTGTCGTTGCAAAATAGGCCGCATGAGGACCACCAAATCCCATAGGAACCCCAAATCGCTGGGTGGTTCCAATGGCTACGTCTGCTCCCCAGGATGCCGGTGTAGCCAGGAGCGTGAGAGCCAGGATATCCGCAGCTGCAATGAGATAGATATCTTCTCCTTTGAGCTTTTCAGAAAATGAACTGTAGTCATGAATATTCCCCCTGTCATCAGGATATTGGATAAGTACAGCAAAGTATTGGCTGCCATCGATATTCATTGACTGCCAGTCACCAACCTCGACTTCTATATCCAGTGGCATAGCTCTTGTCCTCAGAACATCGATCGTTTGATCGAAGACGTTCTGATCGACAAAGATCTTGCTTACCGGATTTTCTTTGTTCCTTTTATTCTTTTGATCAAACAACATGGCCATAGCCTCTGCTGCCGCGGTACCCTCGTCAAGGAGCGAAGCATTGGCCATTGGAAATCCCGTCAGTTCGCTCACCATGGTCTGAAAATTCAGAAGAGCTTCCAGTCTTCCCTGTGCGATCTCTGCCTGGTATGGAGTGTAGGGTGTATACCATCCCGGATTCTGAAAGATGTTCCGAAGAATTACGCTTGGTGTTATTGTATTATAATAGCCCTGACCTATGAAATGCCTGAACGGTTTATTCTTCTCCGCTTTAGACCTCAGCTCTCGCAGATATTCATACTCGGTCAGCGCCGGATCGATCTTTATATCATCTTTCAGTCTGATACCACGTGGGATGGATTCGTCGATAAGTGCATCCACAGAATCAGCCCCTACAATTTTCAACATTTCTTTTATTTCCTCTCTTGACACCCCGAGGTGCCGATTGACGAATCTGTCATTTCTATTGAAAATACTCATTGACGCAGGTTTGATCAATTGAATGAATTATTTCTTAGGCTAAAACACTTTGACCGCATTGAAGTTGACATAAACATCACAGTCCAAAACGCTTCTTGATCTTATTGACCATATCCAGTTTTTCCCATGTGAAAGTTTCGATCTTCATGGTCTTCGTTTTACCGGATCCATCCACAAAAGACACCTCTTTCTTTTCCGGCTCACGACCCATATGACCATAAGCTGCAGTATCCGAGTAGATCGGCTTGCGAAGCTTGAGTCGCTTTTCAATGGCATAAGGACGCATGTCAAACAGTTCCTCTACTATACTGGCGATCTCACCGTCGGATTCTTCGACATTGGAGGTTCCATAGGTCTCGATATATATGTTGGTCGGCTTGGCTACCCCGATAGCATACGAAACCTGCACGAGAACCTCATCGCATACGCCGGCAGCAACAAGGTTTTTGGCAATATGCCTGGTAGCATAAGCGGCTGATCTGTCCACCTTGGAAGGATCTTTTCCGCTGAATGCTCCACCACCGTGCGCCCCGCGACCACCATAGGTGTCGACAATGATCTTTCGCCCTGTCAATCCAGTATCGCCATGCGGCCCACCGATGACAAACTTTCCTGTTGGATTGACGAAAAGCTGAAAATTGTCGCTCAACAACTTCCTTTTTTTCTTATCCAGTTGTCGTTTGACTCTCGGAAGTACTATGTCTTTGATATCGGCGGTGATTCTCTCGAGCATCTTCGCTTCAGAGTCGAACTCATCGTGCTGCGTGGAAACCACGATAGAATCTATCTTCTTAGCATTGTGATCATCATCATAGAGTATGGTCACCTGCGACTTGGCATCCGGACGCAGATATTTCATTTTCTTCCCTGCTTTACGAATGGCTGCCAACTCCCTGAGTATCATGTGGCTCAATTGCAAGGCCAGGGGCATATAATTATTGGTCTCATTGGTGGCGTAACCGAACATCATACCCTGGTCACCGGCACCTTGCTCCTCTTTATCATTACGGTCCACACCCTGGTTGATATCGGGAGACTGCTCATGGATCGCTGAAAGCACACCACAAGAGTGCGATTCAAACATGTATTCAGACCGAGTATATCCTATCCTTTCGATGACATCCCTTGCGATCTGTTGTACGTCCAGATAGGTCTTGGATTTCACTTCTCCCGCAAGCACAACCTGACCTGTGGTCACCAGTGTTTCACATGCCACTTTGGAATCAGGGTCAAAAGCGAGAAAATGGTCGACGAGGGCATCAGAGATCTGATCTGCAATTTTGTCCGGATGACCCTCGGATACTGATTCGGATGTAAAAAGATATGGCATGTGCTAAATTTTATTCTTGAGATAATCGCGCAAATTTATAAATACTTCCGTTGGTCACCTATAGCAATCTCATTTGATCTCCGTGTGCAGGACTTTCTTTCCTTCCAAAAAACCTTCTAAAACATCATCGATTTGCACCGGACCTACTCCCTCTGGTGTTCCTGTATATATAATATCGCCCATTTGAAGTTTAAAGAACTGGGAGACATAAACGATAATATCATCGACCGGAAAGATCATGTTTGCCGTATACCCTTCCTGGACTGTCTCACCGTTCTTCTTCAGGCTGAAGCGCAGGTCCTGGATATCTTTAGCAATCGGTTGCCACTCTCCCAGGGCAGCGCTGTTGTCAAAGGCTTTGGCGATCTCCCAGGGGTGCGATTTATCCTTGCACCTGGACTGAAGGTCACGTGCTGTAAAATCAATACCAAGACTCACCTCATCATAATATTCCGAAGCAAATTCAGGCTGAACATATCTGCCGTTCTTCGAGATCTTGACCACCATCTCAATTTCGTAGTGAAGGTCCTGAGTAAATTCCGGATAATAAAGCGGTTTTTCATTGATCAAGAGTGCCGTTGCCGGCTTCATAAAAACGACCGGTTGATCAGGAACTTCATTATTGAGTTCCGCCGCATGCGCAACATAATTACGGCCTATACAGATGATCTTCATATCAGTCTTTTGGATTGAGTAGTCCGGCGATCTCCTTCACCTCCCGAAGCGTCTGTTTGGCCCGTTTTCTGATCTCAGCGCTAGATGCCTTGATTGAATCCTTCACCTCTTTCTTATTATCAATTACTGCATCATACTTACTTTTTATAGGCATCATAATATCAGCCAATCCATGTCCGACTTGTTCCTTGAGATCACTATACTTCAGTGATCCGTTCTTGTAATCATCCATTAGAGAATCATGTGCATCCATTCTTCCGCTAGCTCTTAATAGTGTAAACAGATTCTGAACTCCGGGACTCATACTATC
>JAWVZH010000234.1:0-3495 GCA_033722295.1 Saprospiraceae bacterium | reverse complement strand
TACTATGGACGATCCGACCTTTGGCGTCTTCGCAGCTCTGCCCAATGGCGATGTGATCGAACTGCCCGCCGTTCAGAATACCTCACGACTACAGGTGATCCATAATTCACCTACTCCCGTCGTGGACGTATGGCTCAACGGTAACAAGTTGCTCGACTCTTTCGCCTACAGAACAGCAACACCCTTTATCGACGCCCCTGCCGGAACTCCCCTGCAGGTCGGTGTAGCACCTTACCCAAGCAATGATCCGAACGATATCATCGCTACTTTCGATGTAATTCTCGCTCCTAATGAGACATATGTGGCCATCGCCACAGGAATTGTCGGCGATATGGACACACCTTTCGATATAGCGATAATTGATGGCGCACAAGAGTTTGGCTCAATGTCAACCAATGTTGATTTCGCCATTTACCACGGTGCAACAGATGCGCCTGCTGTGGATATCATTGCTCGAAATGTGATCACCTTGGCAGATGATCTCGCGTATGGTGAATCCACCATGTATATAAGTGTTCCAGCCATAGAATATATTCTGGATATCACACCCGCCAATGACAACACCAACGTTTTGGTATCCTACGATGCCAACTTAAACCCTATTCAAGGTTCGGCCGGTGTTGCTTTTGCCTCAGGATTTTTGAATCCGCCTACTATGGACGATCCTGCTTTCGGAATATTTCTGGCTCTGGCAGATGGAACTGTAATTGAACTCCCAGTTGCCACAACCTCAACTCGCAACGAATTAAAAGGTGAGGTGAACATTACACCAAATTTGATCAACTCAGGATACATGAACATATCCATAGAGGATTACCAAGGCAGTGATCTGCAATTACGTGTGATCGATGGGTTCGGTAAAACCCATTTGACCCAGGATCTGACTGTGGATAAAAGCACGTATATAAAATTAAACGTGTCGCAACTATCTCGAGGAACCTACTTTGTACAACTCACGAATGGATCAGAAGTGAGTACCAAAAGATTTGTTGTTCAATAATTCTGTGTGGAGCCCTCATAAAGATGGGGGCCTCCACTTTTCACTTCAAATTGTGAAGAACAAGTTAAAGTTGAGCAATTTCAGAGGTTTTTTCAGTTTTCAGTCAACTATTCAATTGAATTAGTGATTAGTTGTACAGTTATTCGGATAGGATCGAAAGATTTCGTTATTCGATAATTGGGTTTAGAATGGCCTCCGTCACCCGACGGGGGCTTTTTTATTTGGCAATCGTCAGATAGGTTCGAAGCCGGGTTGAGGCCTCCTGTGGATTTGGGTATAATGTAAAAGAGTCAAGATGCTGAAGGGTTTAGACCTACCAATTCACCATCCTCGCCCAGTCCAGGTAGTAAAGAACTTTAAGTGTGAATGAATTCCTCAATGGTGCTCTGGTCAGAGATCGCGATTCGTCCCAGTAATTTTGGTCTACCAGGATATCCGCATCATCTATGGCCGTTTTCCAGGTGAAAAGCAGGTCACTACCCGGAGCGAATCGCCATCTCAATACACAATCCAGGTTGAAGAAGCTCTGTGACACATTATCGAGTGAATTCCCTTTGCTGTCAATGCCGGAATAGCTTGTGGATATCAATTCGCTGTTCTCATCGAGTTCATAGTATCTCAAATATTCAACTTTCGACCAATAGTGTCTGACTCTGAGTGCCACACCCAGGTTTTCGTTAAAAATATATCTCGTATTTATGGAATTGACCAGAATGGTTCGATCCCTGTCGCCGATGATGATCGCGCCATCTTCATTTCTTGCGTAGCCACGGTCGTTATCAAGAATTTCCTGAGTAATGCCAAATATCACATTGAAACGGTCACTGAACCTGATCCTTGGCTCAAATTCTATCATTGTGGTCTTTCGACCGTTACTGTTGAACCATCTTGAACCGATCCGAGCGTCCACAGCAAAAGTTCTTCTATAATCTGTACTGATCCAGCCTTGTATATAAAAGTTACGTGGATAAAGCAGATATCTGGAAAAATCTGGTGTTCGCGGATCAAAATAATCGTAGGTATCAACGGGCTCATACCTGCCCTGCAAACCAAAGGCGTTAAAGGATCTCATCAACCAGAATGTGCCGTAGTTAATACCAAAATCCTGGAAGACATCAGGCCGGTACAGGCGGCTGTAGGTAACGGATACATCAGCATTTATCGTAGCGAAATCACCAAAGCCATCAAAGTCCTGATAGTTTATGTTGCCTGAGAAAGTGCGTTCGTTAGCACTGAAGATCAAACCCATGTCATTCACTTCGTAATTATCACTCTCCACATTCATACGCAAACCTCCGGTCCAGTTTCCCGCGATCCTGTTCAGTGAAATGTTGTAGGCATGACCAATATCAGTGTCAGTCACATTGTAGATCTGGCTCAAAGCACCGAAACCGCTCAGGCTATAGCTCTGAGCTTTATTCTTCAATTGAAATCCTCCGGCGCTCACATTGGCATCATACACATCTCCAGCTCGCCAGACATTGGTATTCATGACATAGGCATTCCCGCCATTGGCCAGCAATTGGTCGAAGATGACCATGTTATAGTTGGTCGCGGGGGCTGTTTGATATGTGCAGGTCTCACCGTTCTCATCTTCTATAATAGCCTCGGTCGTCCCCTCTATTGCATTGAACAATCCTATTCCCAAACCGCCTTTCGTCCGGCCGGTCAATTTTGTGGCGTTGATCAGTTGAGATACCTTGGGGTTTTCTTTGATCATCTCGCCCTCCTTTAATTGATCTCTCACCTTGTGATGAAAGATGGGCAAACCTCCTACTCGCCTGGAATAGAAGAGGTTGTTCTTATTGAACAACTCCGTACCTTCTGTGAAAAACGGGCGGTTCTCCTCGAAGGCGACCTCGAAAGGACCCAGATTGAGAACAGCATTGTCACTTTGAACCTCACTGAAATCCGGGACCAGGGTCATGTCAAGAGTAAAAGCCTGGTTGATCCCATATTTGAGGTCAAGGCCCCCTCCTATCTCATTGGTCCAGGTAGAACTGGGATTTGACTGTCCGCCATAATCTTGCCTTAGGACATTGGCTACGTATGGAGTAAGAGAGAGACGTGTTGGAGGCTTGATATTCTCTATGCCCTCGAGCCGGCCAAGTTGCTGAAGAAGAGGACCTTTCTGAGGATTATATTCGTGCCAGGCACACTCTGTACGATAGCGACGGATCTCACGGGCAAAATTTATGTTCCAGGATTGTATCTCCTTTTCCGGAAACCGTAAGGCTGAGTAAGGGATCTTCATTTCGACAAACCAACCATCATGATTGATGAGGACCTTACTTTCCCAAACTACATCCCAATTCTTGTCGTCCGGCTGATCTATAAACACCTGGGCATCGTATTGAACGCCAGAAGCCATCACAGCGAAGATCATTCCGCTCTGCTGCCCCTGATAGGTATCCAGGATCATAGTAAACTGGTCGGTGTTGGACCTGTCATCGTCTCGTAGGGAATACTCCGTGAGAATTCCCTCCGGATTCTTA
>JAWVZH010000233.1:0-3501 GCA_033722295.1 Saprospiraceae bacterium | reverse complement strand
TCCGGCCAATGCAAATTCACTGCTATGTAAGAGTGCTCATTGGATGCAAAGTTTGGTAGGTTGGTCCAGTCAATCTCAAAATACAAGACCTGCCCGTTTCCAGGAGGATACTCTGGACGAATGAGATAGACCAATTCTGTATTATTGAGGTCAGCAATGAGGCTCCCGTTTTCCACTCGGCAGCCACCAGTGCAATAAGCCTCTGGACATACCTCTGTCTCAAAATCACATTGATATAAGACGGTTGGACAGTCGTTGACTCCAACGCCTACCTGAATGTCCCGGCAACACACACGATCATCAATAGGGTATTTATAGGTGCCATTATAGACACCCGTTGACAGGTTGGTCCTGCTCAGACTTTCCACGCCATCCTCCCAGGCCACAGAATGTGGTGGATCAGCAGGATGTATCGGCAATACATTGATCTGGCCATCCATCGCATCGGGGCAGGATTCGTTTTCGATGGAAAACAAAGTAAACGGTTCATCTGGACCTTCAAGGTAAATTATAAATGCTCGCGGGTAGACATCATCCAAATCAGGGTCATCAGTGCTGATCAAGTCAATTTCATATTCACCAGAAGGTAGTCCTTCAAACACAAGTGGAAATTGAGTAACACCCTTGTCATAAGTAAACGCTTCAATTGTAGTTGTCTCATGTATTGTCTCTATTCGCTTCAAAGCAAAGTACGCTCTTGATAAGTTTATTCTTGGTGCCGGTCGTCCCAAGAAAAGTTTAAAAAATACCTCAGCCTCATGGACCCTATAATCAATTCTTATATCATGAAGGATTATCTTACCATCTTCTGATTCAGGACATGTTGGTAATATTTTTTCTAAATTCAAAAACGTCCGGTATTGTATATAGTAACCTAGCTTAGATAATCCAACCGACCTTTGCTCACCATCACATAATGTCCATTCATCCTGGCCCATGAGAGCCGGTGACAGGGTTAAGATTAAGGCATAGATCATCAAAACACGAAAGGACAAAAAGTTTGTCATAGCAGATAGGTTTAGTCATGAACAAGAGCTCAACAGACTAAAAATAAACATTTTCAGGAATTAGGAAACTCTCTAAGGCCTGATAATCAGCGTGATCCGGCATAAGAGAGTGATAATTTTTCTAAATATGATAGTACGAACAACAGGCAGCTTACTCGATTAGGTATTCGTTATCTTCACAATTATGGCACCCCATGAAAATATCAAGACACTATGAAGACGGTTAAAAATGTGATACTCATAGGGACTTTCCTTTTGGTAAGTCAGGAACATTTTGTAAATGGACAAAGCCTCTGCCCCGGTGCCCTCAACTGCCAGAACGCCCAGGTCTTTTGTTCCTGGGCGGAGATAGATGATCTCAAATGTCAACTCAGTCAGGACACCAACGATGTTTTCCCTAAAGACGGCCTGTGCCTCGGAGTGGGTGTTCCCAATAATCTGCAATGGTGGACTTTTATCGGGAGCGGTAGTCCATTTACCATGACATTTAACATCGATACGATTATTTGTGATCTGGGCTTCGGCATCCAGGCCGGTATATTCACAGGAGATTGTTCGGGGACTGAAGTATTGGATTGTAATGCCAATTGCAATACCAATTCTTTTACACTCAGCGGGAACACGAATTGTGGCGAGATATATCATCTGTGGGTGGACGGTTGCCTGGGCTTTCCCTGTCCTTTCAGTATCGACATGACTCCTGCCACACAAGCACCTCAACTACCCGATACCATTCAACGACCATTGGTCAAATACCATTCGATGGACTGCAGTAAATTGACAGTCAGCATTACACCGTTTCAGGATCATTGCCAGGTACGTCAGACCTGGACGATAGACGGCAAGCCTTATGATGAACAGGGTATTTATGGAGCTGAAGAATACGTTCTGGACCTCAGCGGCTATGACGTCACAGATTCGGTGGAATTATGCCTCACGCTGACGGTAGGAGGTCCGGATACAGCAAAGATATGTGACCAGCTCACAGAGTGTTGGGTCTTAAATATTCAAGTTAAACATATCACCACGATAGATACTTTTATTTGCTCGAATGACGAGCTGACGATTCAGGGTATACCTTACTCCGGTATCGTCTGTGACACGATCATAAAACAAGAGGGAAGCCAATCCTGTGATAGTGTTTTCAATGTAACCATCAGGCGGCCAAATTTCTCAGTCAACTGGTCTCTCGACACACAAAGCATGGTGCTCTGTCATGGGCTTAAGCGACTGCCTGCGTGCGGTGTGACCGACACTACACCCTTCAGGGTGATCTGGCGGGTGGACGGCCGATTTTTGGGTGAACTTCCCGGTGAAGCTTGCGCTCATATATCTGATGAAGGCAAGTATGAAATTGACATCTTGTACGAGACTGAAAATGGCTCTTGCAAAACAGGCATTACCTTCAGCCAGGAAGTCAGATTTGACATAACTACATCTTCGGATAATACACATGACCTACCTCTTTCTATATACCCGAACCCTTCGTATGATCATATTCAAATTCAATCAGGTTTTGATTTTTCAATATGGAAAATTCTGGACATAAATGGCCAGGTGTTCCTCACAGGGAGTACCAAAAGGTCAGTCATAGATGTCTCCAGTCTCACCTCTGGTATTTATTTTCTTGTTTTACAGGATAATAAAGGCAACATGCAGACCGAGAGGATTTGTAAATATTGAATTGATGAAATTTTACTGGGCCAGGGTTGACTTCTCAAATTAAGTTTATTTTCTTTAGTGTGGAGTCAAGTTACATGCTCATTAATCAAATTAGCCATTAGCCATTAGCCATTAGCCATTAGCCATTAGCCATTAGCCATTAGCCAACCTAAATAATTCCTATCTTTTGATTGCTGGTTAGTTTCTCCCGATTTCATGCCAACGGTCTCCTGAATCGCCCCTACAGGGCTCATGATAATGCGTGTGCCTTGTGTAAGATCTGAGGCGTGCCTACGGCACTGAATAGTCGTACTCCGTACGCTACAGAGAACAATACTCTAGTACTCCATACTCCAGCTTATAGGTCTTGCATCAAGTACCTGATCTTTAGGATAGGTATGGATAAAAACAATTCAATCCTCCAATATTCCAAGTAACTTGATACTTCTTACCTGGACTGTTGGGGTGTTGGTATGTTGGCCTCTTCGATTGTTTCTCCTGATCTCTTGCTAAAGTCTCTTTACTCTGCTCTGACATCAAAGTCCCGAAGGGACGACTCAGAGATAAAAAAATCTCTCCAACCAGAAATGGAGACCCAGCGGGACGGCTCAGTCACCAACAGAATGACGCTCTTTCAACCACAAGTTCTCCTGAATCGCCCCTACAGGGCTCATGATAATGCATGTGCCTTGTGTAATATCTGAGGCGTGCCTACGGCACTGATATAAAATATGCGATAAGTGACAGAGGACAATACGCCAAGACTCCAATTCAAAAGCAAATCCTCACTTGAATTGCAGATCTTGATTCAATGTCACTTGTCACTTGTCAC
>JAWVZH010000232.1:0-3536 GCA_033722295.1 Saprospiraceae bacterium | reverse complement strand
TGTAGGGACCCTTGGAGGGTGTAGGGACCCTTGGAGGGTGTAGGGACCCTTGGAGGGTGTAGGGACCCTTGGAGGGTGTAGGGACCCTTGGAGGGTGTTTAAGAAAGTTATATAGTCCAGAACACAATCCCTAATTTATTGACATATCCATCTATGATTTTCCCAAAACACGCTCACCGGATTCTACCTCTTAGAAATTATTGCTTTCCTCCAGGATCATTGCCCGATGGGGAATGCCGTCCTCCAGATATTGAGGTCCTACTGCTCTGAATCCCAATTCTTCATACAATTTCAAAGTATAAGTCTGTGCTGATATCTTTATTCTATCGGTGTGAAAATGCTCCCGGCATGCCCTGATAGCTGCCGCCAGGACCTCCGTGCCGAGCCCCTGCCGCCTGTAATCCCTGGTGACGATCACCCGGCCAATACTAGCATATTCGTCATAGCTGACACCTATGGGCATCACTCGTGCATACGCTACCAATTCGCCATTGACAAATCCTACAAGATGAATGGCCTCCAAATCCTTTCCATCTGCATCCAGATAAGGGCAATCCTGTTCGACGACAAACACTTCTTGTCGCAGTACCATGATGTCATACAGCAAACCTGGACTGAGATCGTCAAATCTTTTACCGATAATTTTCATTTTAATGTTGCGGATTTGTCATTCTTTAACTGATATATCCCCATAATACCAATGTGCTGACCCGTCGAATCATTAAGTGTCCTGAACTCGATACACTCGAGTTGATCGTTAAACAGGATGTGATCGTTCGGCACATTGAGCAGGCTCTTCACGCCAGTATTAGGTCCAGGACTTATGTCTCTGCGACTCGATATCAAGCCACTCAATTCCTTGTATTCGCGCATTTCACTGGACCAGTCACTCAAGTTATAATCTCCGCAGGCGATCACAGGCCCGGTCATATTTCGGATCCGCTGTCCAAGTTGAGTGAGCTCCACCCTGTAATTGCCGTAAGCCCTTCGAGTGAGTGGTGGCAAGAAATACGAATCGATCACATGCAGTTCATTCCCCAAACCGAAATTGATGCCCACCTCGAGGTGGGGGCGTTCTCCTCCATATATATGAATGGTGTCGATATTAGCTATGGCTACCCTCGAGTAGATGGCCAAACCGTACCGATCGATCCTGACGATCTTGGCGGAGTGAGGGAAATGTTGTCCCAGTTCACGTTCTAATAAAAAATCTGAGTCCGGTGTGATCTCATTAAAACTGACAACATCTACACCGCTGTTCTCGATATGGTCGCCAAGCCTCTGATAGTCCATTTTCAGAGTAGAAAGATTGACATGCATGACGGACACTCTTGGTGCGCCGGAGGTCAGAGGCAATCGAATATCCTGATTGACCGATGCTTTTAAAAATAGGGACAAAAGACCACAATAGGCCATGCTGGCGAACATGAGTCTTCGATTATCCACCAAAAGGAAAAACAATCCCAGAACAAGATACGCGATCATGATATGAACCGTAAAATTGGACAGCCGCCTTGCCCATATCCAGTCCGGAGGAAACATACACACTAGTGCGATGAGTCCCAGGATTATTATGTAGGCATAGAACCCAATATTCTCTCTGAGCCTTAACTCCACTATCGATTCAATTTAGAACAACGGTTGCTTTTTCCCGCATCATCTTTCCATCGGGATGGGCCAATTCTGCTAATATCAAATATAACCCAATAGGTTGAAGCCTGTGATCATTATCGGTGCCATCCCAGATAAATGTTTCATCTGACCCGAGAATAGCATTATTGGCAACTCTCTTCACATATCGTCCTTCGATATCAAAAATATCCAGCCGAAGATTGTATCCCGGACGATCTGGATGCAGGTGGATAACAGTATAATCCTTGAATCCATCACCATTTGGTGAAAATGCCTCGTTCTCCAGTGAGAGCACCCGCTCAGAAGATGAGAATGGTATGTCAATAGAATTTTTCAGTCCTGGGGTGGCATAACCTGACGTGGAAGCCGCGCTATACCAACTGCTTCTCTTCAGGCCACTGTCGGCGGGCTCACTTTTTTCAAGAGAGACACCCTCAGTTGAACTATAGGCCGGATTGTGCCAGGAAGCCTCATACCTCATGACATCAAGAGGCTTTCTGAACCCAAAGTCATACTGAAAACACCTTATTTCAGCCGTTTCATCGGATAATGTCGGCAAGTTCAATACCTCCAGTTCACCACACAGATAATCAGACAACAGTACAGTCGTATCCTCACTCAATGCAAGGTGCCCGTTATCCGGAATAATGATGGGTTCATCGATGCATTCAAAAGTGGTGTCCTTATGATCCAGCACTTCTATGCACAATCGGTCAATCGACAGGTAATCGCTTGTCACATTTCGAATTTCAATAAACTCAACCCCACCGCTCCGGGGGTCGAAGAGGACTTCATTGATAACCAGGTCTCCAGAATCCGCAGGTCGGGGCAAATAGACCTCAGCGTGGAGGTCGTTTCTCTCCAGAACTCCCAGGCAAGATCGTACATCTTCCAGACGGATCTTATAAGGGGTGCCAGGTTGCATTCTTTCGTTGGTTGTCAAGTGGAGGGTATTATCCATGATCTCCTTCTGCACAATATTACGATCAGGGGTGATCCAAACCTTGAGATCATCCTGAACCAGATCCAGGGTTCTGTCGAAGACGACCTCAACGAGATGGTCATCCAGAGCAATGGATTTCCGGATATACATCATCCGGTCTGAAGGTTCTCCTATCGTTACCGAATTTCGCTTTCCGGGAGTACCACAATCTTCGTAATTCGCAGCATGCCAGTTGGGCGCTCCCAGGCAAACGTCTTCCGGATGACGCATCTCCAGCGACCATCCACCACCCGACCGTTCGCTGTCTCCATACCATGTCATATCAAATTCAATCGCATGAATGACTCTTCCGGCAAAGTCGACGAGTTGCAGGTGATCTCCACCATTATTGATCACAGGCAGGTCATTCACTACGATGGCCCTTCCGAAATTCATGAACTGATCAAAGCAAGTCCTTTCACAAAGAATGACCATTTCACCTGGGGCCAGGATGGCATCCGGCAAGAATGCCTGACTCCGGTCATCCGCGATTGTATAATCAGCAAGATTGAAGTACTTCTGACTGTTATTCAAGAGTTCGATAAACTCGCATTCAGGAAGGGCTCTTGGAGGACTTGGGTCTGCCATGATCTCATGGATCAGTATTTCATACGGACTCGCATATGCCAACCGGATGTATTGAAATCGCACTTCCAGTAAAGGTGATCGGTTTCCATTTATATCAGTCGCTCCGCGAAGGGACAACTTGTAACCATTTCCATTGGTCAGGGCATCTTTTAAAGTAATATGAAGCGTCTGATTATCGCCAACCAGAGTGGAACTTTCAATGCCAACCTTTGGCTTTAACTCGATCTCTAATTTCGCGTCAGGGTCCAGGGCTTCAGTAAAAGCAATAAGGATATTCTGGCTGTCTATTATCTCGACGCCATCCATCAAAGGCACTACAGTATCCACGGGAATT
>JAWVZH010000231.1:0-3610 GCA_033722295.1 Saprospiraceae bacterium | reverse complement strand
CCTATGATGAGGTGATTTAATAATAGTCCAAAAATCACAGAACTAGTTTTAAACGATTACTATCATTGTTTATACTTAAATGAGGTCACATAATATTATTTGACCATTGGCGTAATTCTTCAGCCCTCCGCTTTCTTTTGATCTTTCGTATATGGCCGACCACTTCATCATTTTTAAGTCCAAGGTCATTACATATCCTATTCCTTATATAGTCTCGGCCAGAAGGCTTTGACAACACAGTATTATGAGCCCAACCGTTTGGTAAGGTCTTTGTGACTGTCTTAAAATGTCCAGCTGCCGGATGATCACTATTCAGTTCTGCATTATTGTCAAGCAAGCCCCAATTTTTAAGTAATTCCGCAAGGTTGTTTCTGCCAACTCCAGGGTAACCCAATTCGTCGGCTGTTTCGCCGAGGTTTTTGTAAAATTTGTTTTTCATATATAATTTAATTTAGTCGGAATACCAATCCGAGATAAAAAATCACTCCTCTTCCTGAGAAGCACTGTCGGAAGCTTTCCCATACTTGCCCTGATGGCGTAACAAAGTGGAGTCCATTAGGGGTGGGTCAACTCAATAACCTCGTCTTATGACGGGGCTTTTTTTGTTTATTGTGTATGGTGTATTGAAGGTTGATCTGGGAATTACGGACGACGATAAAGGACCTTGTCAGCGTCAAGGGGTTGTTGGCCTCAACCTTAAACGTATATCTCAGCTCCATAACTTTCCTTACAAATCCTCAAAGAGATCAAAGAAAACGCGAAACTACCCTGGTCAGAATCGACAGTAAAGGCCAGAAAGTTCTACCTCTCATGATGGTATAACAAGCTTAATTGCCAACTTAACACTCAAGGTAAGTTCATGGCATTTGAAAAGAACAAATATGAATACATTTACCTCATTAAGTCACAACCGTACAATTGAGATAATTGAAATACTAATTTGAAAATCCGATTCGGATGAGATATCTACATGTTTTAATTCATTCATTATTTTTTCTCCATTTATCAGGTCAAGAGTTAAAACTTGATACAGCGTACTATGACAGCCTTCATCAATTCCTTTTAGAAAGCAATCTTACTCATTACAGCATTTTTCACAATGATTCTCTTGCCTATAACTGGCAAAGCCCTGATTGTGATGACGACCTGGTCAACACCGCCTCGCTGATGAAGTCGATCACAGCGCTCGCTATTGGCGAACTACTTGAAAATAATTTTATTGATAGCATAGAAGATCCAGTTTGCAAGTATATCCCTGAATGGAAGGCTGGATGCGAGAACGATGTCACTATAAAACATCTGATCACCATGACCAGTGGAGTACTGCGAAAGCCTCATGCTGAACGGGTCAAGTTCTTTACCACCAATGACTGGAACTCCTTCGTACTTAATCTCGAACTGGATACACTTCCGGGCAGTGTATGGGCTTATTCTAATGAGGCGGGGCAATTGCTTGAACCCATTATTCGAAATTCAAGCGGGATGGATGTTCAGGAATTTTTCGATCAATACGTTCTACATCCATTGGGAATGAACAACACCAAATTATTGCAAGATTCCGCCGGCAATTATTCTACAATAGGTGGGGCCGAGACCCGCATCAGCGACCTGGTCAATATGGGGCGGGCAATATTGAATAATGGAAAGTTTAATGACCAACAGATAATTGATCCTGCATTCCTGGAAGAAGTACTAACACCAATAACCCAAAACCCCTATTATGGGTATCTCTGGTGGATCGACCCGGAGAATAATGCCTATATCGCCATGGGCGATGGAGGGGTTTATATGTTTGTACTACCCAAAAAGCAACTGGTCTTCGTAAGAGCTAATAATTGTAATACTGGTTATGATCCTATGAAATGGAGAGGCTCTGATTATATCAAAACAATATCAAGAATAATCAAATGATCCTAGCATTAATCTGGAGATATCATTTCACTTATACACTGCTCATTGGAGATTTATTTTATCCTTAAAAGTTCAAGATAATCTCTAAAATCATTCACTAAATCGAAGGCGGTTGCTGCCAATATGAATAATTCACATAAGATACCACTATCCAAGCTCATTGATCAATGGTCAAATGGCTGAATGATCATAGACGAAACCGGGGTGGGCAACTTTTTGGTGGCACCCACGCTCACTTTCAAGTGGTTCAACTGAGGAACTTGGTCAGGCAATGATGCTTTTCTGCGTTTATACCTCAACTTAAACTTGCAGATAAGTTCAACTTCGCAAAACAGGTTTATGGAATCATATTGATCTACATTTGCGTCCAGGCTAAGGGAAAAAGATATGGTTGACATCTAAATTGTTGAAAACAAAGATCATATCCCTATGACGGTATAAAAGTCCACACTTAACTTCTATCTTAACTCCACCCTAAAGAGTTGTATAAGTAGATTGACAGACACCAAAACACTTTGATCGAAAAAGGCAACAAGAAGATCATCCGTGCGTGGACCTTTTATGACTGGGCTGTCTCAGTCTATGCCCTTGTCATTACCACTGCGATATTCCCGACATTCTATGAGAAGGTCACTACCCGGGTATTGCAGGATGGCACCACCACAGATATCGTGTCCTATTTCGGATATACCTTCAACAATACAGAGCTCTTCTCATACGTCGTCGCCGCCTCCTTTTTGGTAGTCTCTGTACTTAGCCCGGTGTTGTCAGGTGTCGCCGACTACCTGGGCAATAAGAAGTTCTTCCTCAGATTATTCTGTTACGTCGGTGCCCTTTCGTGTGGAACTCTGTATTTTTTCGATCCGGACCATCTCGAATGGAGTATGTTCTCGCTCCTTTTCGCCAGCATCGGATATTGGGGAAGTATCGTCTTTTATAATGCTTACTTGCCCGAGATTGCCCACCCCAAAGATCATGACCGTATCAGTGCCCAGGGATTCTCGCTGGGATATTTGGGCGCCTCCATACTACTGATCATCATACTCATCCTGATTATGGCCTATGGCATGAATGCCAGATGGGCCTTCGTTATGGTGATGGTCTGGTGGCTGACCTTCGCGCAATATACTTTTGCCAAATTGCCGGCCTATGTTCGTGTCCGTCGGAGATCAGAACATTTGTTATTGAACGGATTGAGAGAGTTGCAAAAAGTATGGCGCGAAGTCAGAAACATGAAAATCATCAGGCGATACTTGTCCGCCTTTTTTGTCTACAGCATGGGAGTGCAGACCGTCATGGTCATGGCCGTCCTATTTGCCGCCAAGGAAGTGGACTGGGGCAGTGATTCAGAAAGCAAAACCGGACTCATCATTTCGGTTCTGATCATCCAGTTCATCGCCATCCTTGGTGCCTCTGTTTTCAGCAGGATGTCGGCGAGAATAGGGAATATCGCTGTACTCAAAATCGCTGTCATCATATGGGCCACGGTTTGCGCCTTCGCTTATTTCATCACCACTCCATTGGAATTCTATTTCGTCGCCGCCACAGTAGGCTTTGTGATGGGTGGTATTCAGGCCTTGTCCAGGTCCACCTACTCCAAAATGCTGCCGGAGACCCTGGATCACGCCTCTTATTTCAGCTTCTATGATGTCCTGGAAAAGATCGCCATCGTCATCGGCACCTTCTCCTTTGGATTTAT
>JAWVZH010000230.1:0-3620 GCA_033722295.1 Saprospiraceae bacterium | reverse complement strand
GTATTGACGCCATTGGCAAAAGATTGCCCTTTTCCCAGAGAGTATTCAGTGTATTCCACTTTTATGGGGACCTCGCCGATCCTCAGACCTGATTTTTCCCCGACAATTATCATTTCACTGCAGAATCCATAGCCGTCCACTTTAAGGTCCAGAGTTTCTATGGCCTTCCGGTTGAGAATTCTGAATCCGGATTGGGAATCGGAGTAGTTGTTCTTACAAAATAGATTGGTCAGCCTGTTGGCCAGAGAATTGAAGAATATCCGAATTCTGGGGATCTCATTCTTTTCGAGAATAAAGCGATTACCGATGATGATGTCATACTCACCTTTCAGGATCTCTTGATAGAGATTATGGGCATCTTCACTGTGATGCTGACCATCGGCATCCATGAGCAAGAGGTAATTAATGCCTTTTTCCCGGGCAAAGGAAATGGAAGTCTGGCTCGCCGCTCCTGCCCCTCTATTGCGGATGTGAGTTATGACATCGGCGCCCATTTCCTCAGCCAGCTGGCCTGTCTTGTCTCCGCTGCCATCATTAACGACTATGATGTTCTCAAATCCGTGCGACCTGAGATCGGTAAGGACCGAACGCAGGACCTTGGCTTCGTTGAAGGCAGGTAAGGCGATATGGAGGTCTGTGGATCTCAAGATCACTGATTATTTTACTTTGAACAACACGAACGATCCCTTGATCACAGCCTGTCCCAACAGCCCTCTTCGTGCCGTAACTCGCTGACCACTCGGGATGGTGATTTCAGGTGCGTTTTCATCATATACAAATCTGTCGGTCAGGAGAACGTAGATGTCATTCCTAGCTCCCAGCTCATTCAGGAACTGGTTACATCTTGCGGCCAGACTTCGCTCCGGAGTCTTGTCCATGCCGATCGTTCGTAAATTGAAATAGACATATTCGTAGCCATTAAATCGAAGAGCTTCAACATAATCCAGGGCATCTCCATGCTTTCTTTTGGCGTCTCCATAGGTGGTGAGCAGGTTATCTTCGAATACCCTGTCCTCGTAGTTCTTGATGTGATAACGCAGGGGTGTGTTTACAGTATAGATCTTTGCATCGGGATCTTCATTGAGGTATGCCATGAGCTGTGGATGTAAAGGATTGTAAGCTCCGAGTGCATCGGCTCTTTCGTAATCAGGTTCTGTCGCATATTCCAGACTGGGCCAGTTGAACAGATTTTTTGGTTCCCCTACAATTCTTGGATTCGTAAAATACATGAGAAAATAGATCGCCAATTGAAAAAACAGTATGCCTTTAAATAGGTCTCTGGTCCATTGTGTTGCCAGAATACCATTCTGCTTCTCCGGACGGGCGATGACATAAGTCAATATGGCCGGGACCAAGACAAATACTGGAAGTGCGTACCAAACCACGCCCATCCCGAATAACCACCAACTCAGTCCAGTCATTAGTGTTACAAGACCCAATTTTTTGTAACCTGAAGACCAACCTTTTACAGGCAACAGGCTTAAGCTCACGATAATTAAAAGCAGGATGCTTACAAGCAGAGCAGAGTAGCCCTGTCCGATATTCCCTCCTAATTTGTAGATTTCACTCATGCTCTTGCCGAGATCGAAGAAGGGGTGGATCACGTAGTCGGACAGGAAATCGGCTACTCCCTTGAGAGCTTCAGGTTGCTGCCGGCTGTGTTCTTTGAGCAAAAGGATCTCATCGGCCTTTCTGGTTTCAGCCGTATAGTCATTTATGCTATAGAGACTGAAGGATATCCAGAGGATAGAGACTGTGCCGAGTATGATATTTTTTACATGACTTTTTCTGGAAAAAAAGAAAAAGGGCACGAGGCAAAGGAATAAGAATCCGATCTCCAAATACCTGTTGCCTACCACGTTAATACTCAGGGTCAGATCCAGGGGTAGTGATAAATAGCGCCAAATGCCTGATTCAAAACCAAGATACCGCTGAAGTTCTTCATATCTGGACTGTTTCCTCTCAGGAGGATCATTGTCACCATCCAATTGCAGATCGATGTATTGTGGTGTGGCCAGGGAAACCGATCTGGGATCTCTGTTCAGGTATTTTTGTAGCGGTTCTTGCCATCCGAAGAGATCCGGATCAGTGAGAAAAAGTGGTGCATCTCTTTCACCCTGGAGCAGGGAAGAGGCACTGACACTTCCATTCTCATTGGCATGTTTGATCATCCATGGTGTGAAGGGTATGACACTGACGAAGAATAGAATGCCTAAAACAGGAATGGCACGTTTTAAATGGAGGATCCTGGTCTTGGCTATGACCAAAAGGACTATACCGATGATCATGAAACCGCCTAAAACTGTAAGTTTTTCACTCGTGCTCAGCAGCAGGCTTCCAAAACGGTTGGAGCCAACCAGGAAGAGAACGGCAAGGAAGATGAAGAAAGCACCGGAAACTCTTTTCAAATTGCGGAAAGCCAGCAGAGCTGCCAGGGCGATGAAAGCAATAAGAAAGGCGTATTTCATAGAGAAGACAAATCCACACAGCCAGGCGATCATTACAAGATGTATGATCTGCTCTTTAGGCGGCAGCAGTGAGCCTTTGTCCCTGTATTTAAATTCCGAGATGAAGACCAGACACTGGTCGATGATCACTATAGAGTAGAACAACACCGCAAGGTCTATCTTTTCATCCACGAGAGAATGAAAGGCAAAGTAAGGCGCCATGAAGGCCAGGGCAACTGCCAAGAGGGCGTGTGGCCTCTTCATCCATCTGCGCAATAAATTGTACAGGGCTATCATTGACAGATAGCCCATGGCATGAGAGAGCAATATGGACAATACTTCCGTCCCGCTGACTAGTTCACCAAAGGCCATATATACCGACCACGCATAGGATTGCCCACCTTTAGATAACATCCCTGTATCGGCCAATTTATGGGCGAGGTACATGTAGAGTGATGAACCGTCGTTACCATGTGGAAATGGTTTTATGGCTGTGATCCAACTGACGCAGAAAGCACCCATGAGGAGTAAGAAGATAGGCAGCTCCCATGAATTCGAAACCCTTATCTTTTCCGAGCTCAGAACGACTTTTTTGAGAAAGGCCCAGGTAGGTTTTATATAAAATAGTAAGGGTACTATGATGATCACAAGGATGACTCCAGTGTTCATGGCACCGAACATCCCTGCTATTACAGCGAATGTTGTCTGAATGCTTACTCCAAGAGCTATCGACAGAAGATCTGTCGACCCCTTGAGGTTCAAATTGAGACGTGTGATCAATCGATGGCCAAGCGCCCAACCAGAAGTGAATAATATCGTAAGAGCCAGACTTAAAAGCAGGCTGAATATGGAGAAGTAGAAGAGTTTGGAGATCATGCTGCCTGATTCGATCTCCATTTTGTTATAAAAAGAGGGTATGACGATACATGACAAGAGTATTATTCCCAAAAACCAGTAGGCTCCCCGCCAATTTACAGTGCGCTTTTTCTTCACAATTAGGAAATGACCCGTGACCGCCAGTGCTGCGATAAACAGTACAGGAATAAAATAGGGCATGGCCACCAGAGAGGAAGTTGTGGCAGGTTGGAAGAGGAAATAAGCCAGGACGACCCAGAGAACCCAGAGAGCGGAAAATCCTTTTCCGATGTAGCTGAGGAACTTCATATCAATAGG
>JAWVZH010000229.1:0-3642 GCA_033722295.1 Saprospiraceae bacterium | reverse complement strand
GAAAGGCCGTGGAGTGCCCAGTTTGCTTACAACATGTTCCTGAGATTCAACCGGTTTGAAAAAAATGATTTCAAACCTCACTGGACGATACTCTGTGCACCAGGATTCAAGGCCGACCCGGACGAGGACGGCACCATAGCCTCTAATTTTGCTATTCTCAATTTCACGAAGCAGCGGATCATCATAGGTGGCACCGGTTATACGGGAGAGATAAAGAAAGGTATATTCTCCGTACTGAATTTTGTGCTTCCGATAGAGAAGAATGTGCTTTCCATGCACTGCTCTGCCAATATGGGTGAAGATGGCGATACCGCTGTTTTCTTCGGACTTTCCGGAACGGGGAAGACCACATTATCGGCCGACGCCAACCGGCAACTTATAGGAGATGACGAACATGGCTGGTCGCACAATGGCATCTTCAATTTCGAAGGAGGCTGCTATGCCAAGTGTATCGATCTTTCACCGGAAAAAGAACCGGAGATCTTTGGAGCGATCAAGCATCGCGCCATCCTGGAAAATATCATTTTCAAGGACGGCACCCGCACCCCTGATTTCGAGGATGCCTCCATAACCCAGAATACAAGGGTATCATACCCCATATATCATATAGACAACATTGCTCCCGGATCAAAGGGCGAGCACCCCAAGAATATTTTCTTCCTGACGTGCGATGCCTTTGGTGTCTTACCTCCAATATCCAAGTTGACAAGGGGGCAGGCTATGTATCATTTCATCTCAGGATATACGGCCAAAGTCGCTGGTACCGAAGAAGGCGTCAAAGAACCCAAGGCCACTTTTTCATCCTGTTTCGGAGCTCCTTTCTTACCCCTTCATCCAACGGTATATGCCGAGATGTTAGGAGAGAAGATGGACAAACATAACGTCAATATCTGGCTTGTCAACACGGGTTGGACCGGAGGGGCTTATGGCGTAGGTGAAAGAATGGGCCTTAATTATACGAGAGCTATGATCCGGGCCGCACTGAGGGGTGACCTTCAGAATGTCGAGTATCAGGAGCATCCTGTTTTTGGCATTAATATGCCGATGTCATGTCCGCAGGTACCTTCGGAACTTTTGAATCCCAGAAATACCTGGGAGCACAAGCAGGATTATGATGAGCAGGCGAATTTGCTGGCCAACTTGTTTACCAGGAATTTCGATAAGTTCAAAGACAAGGCCAGTGAAGATATCCTGGAAGCTGCTCCGGAATCCATAGCAACCATCTGATAGTACCTTCTGATCAAAAACTGAATCCGAGGGAGACCGTGAAGGACCTGTTCCTGTCTTCATCCTGTGAGGGCTGAATGGGATCTTCTCCTTCAGGAATGGCCTGTCTCAGGTCGAGATCGTTGTTGGATACATCGTTGAAACCAAAGTAAGCGCGCCCTTCCAGATAGAGCGCATCATTGAACATTATTCTGAAACCACCGTGGAGGCCGTAATCGAGTGTATTCCAGGCGCGACCGTCTTTTTCATTGAAATCGTAATAGGCGCCAAGTGAATTGGGAATTTCAAATTGTCGGCGTCCAATCCTGTTTATTCCTACACCCCCGCTGCCACCTGCTGCATCGTCATTATTATAATTATAATCCACCTGCACATCAATAGGACCATCTCTCAATCCTTCATTCTGAAAATCCAGGCTGCCACCCGCTGTGCCACCGCCGAGGATCAATAGATTCGCGCCGCCATAAACTTCGATGAGGTCGGCAAACCTATAATACACTTGCAGGGGTATGTCGATATAACTGAGATAGGTGTTGTAAGAGACGGATTTTTCTCCTTTAATAGGTATTCGCTCCCCCTGATCATCCCTGAGGATAAAATAGGATGGTCCTTCAAACTCATACTTATGGCCCATTTGGTTGTACAAAAGTTCTGCTCGCACACCAAAGTCGTCGGTATATCTCAAGGTCACTGTCGGTCCAACATGAAATCCGGATTTATAGCCAAAGGATTCACCGGGATCGGTCTCTCCTGTAATAGTAGAAAAGGTCAGTCCGGCTTTTACGCCAAATCCCAGTTCCTGCCCAATGGCAGTGGTTGTTGCGATCATGAATAGCACCGGTGCAATTATCCTCATCATGTTATTTGTAATTAGAGCCTGAAAATAAGACTATCGATATAAATCGTCTTTATGAACGGTTAATTATGCGGTTTCATTATCAATTATATTTGCAGTCCAATGCAATATCCATAATGCCTAAGAAAAACAAGCTTCAAAAGTTTGAGGAGATACTACATTTTCCAAATGTCCTGGAAAGCTATGACAAACAATCGGATCGACTTCATCTGAATGATGAAAAGACCGTAACACTTCGGGGCAAATGGTCCTCACAGCATTTTAACAACGACCATCCGATCGTATTGGAGCTGGCCTGTGGCAAAGGAGAGTACACTCTCGGACTTGCTCGATTATACCCTGATCTCAACTTTATAGGTGTTGATATCAAGGGTAATCGCATCTGGAAGGGAGCAAAACAGGCCCTGCAAGAAGGATTGGAGAATGTCGCCTTCCTGAGAACGAGGATCGAGAACATAGAACTTCATTTCGGGCCTTCCGAGGTTGATGAGATCTGGATCACTTTCCCGGATCCCTTCCCGCGAAAAAGCCGCTCTCGCCGAAGATTGACCGCAGAACGGTTTTTGGATATCTACAGAAATTTCTTGAACCCAGGCGGACTTGTCAAATTAAAGACCGATGCTCAATCCCTTTTTGAATGGAGCCTGGAGACCTGGGAGGCCTACCCCCATTGTACTGTGCTCGATGTCCGCAGGGATCTTTATGCTCACACGCCAGAAGATCCACGACTGATGCTTCGGACGTTCTACGAAGAACAGCATCTTGCGGAAGGTAAGATCATATACTACCTGGAAGGCAGATTAGATTAAAGGTTTAGCCTTTGAAGTGTTTCCAACCCTGTGCGACAAGCTCGACGACTTTTTTGCCTTCGGTCTGCATTTTGATCCCAAAGTCGGGTGGTGTCACCTCACCGACGATATAGACGTCTGCCATCTGTCTCACCTTGTCGAGGTCTTCTTCAGAAGCGGTGAAAAGCAACTCATAATCCTCTCCCCCACTCAGGGCGCAGGTGATAGGATCCAGGTTAAATTTGAGTGCCATCATTTTGGCCTCCTGATGCATGGGCACCTGATCTTCGAAGATCAATGCTCCTACATTCGATTGCTTGCCAATATGCATGAGATCTGAAGACAGGCCATCCGATATATCTATCATAGAGGTAGGGACAAAGTCCATTTCGTCAAACATCGCAATGCTGTCCTTACGAGCTTCGGGCTTCAATTGTCGCCCCACAAGGTATTTTTGATCTTCGAGTTCTGGCTTGATAGATGGATCATCCATGAAAAGTTGCTTTTCCCTTTCCAGGATCTGCAGACCGAGGTAGGCAGCTCCAAGGTCACCAGTAACAGCTATGATGTCTCCCTGCTGAGCACCGGTTCGCTTGACCAGTTTATCCGGTGTGGTATATCCTACAGCAGTAACCGAGATGACCAGACCGCTGCGAGAAGATGTGGTATCCCCACCGACCAGATCTACGCCATAAAACTTACATGCGGCATTTATCCCATTGTATATTTCTTCCACAGCCTCCACAGAAAATCTGTTGGACAGTCCTATGG
>JAWVZH010000228.1:0-3670 GCA_033722295.1 Saprospiraceae bacterium | reverse complement strand
GGGAGTCGGAAGGTCTCTCCATTGTTACGGATAGCCGCTCTGACCTTGTTGGCATGCAGGTAAGTGGGTTCCTGACCGAAAACAGTAGTGGTCAGCAGACAGAATAGGATATAAAGTAATGTGGGGGTTTTCATTTCTAAAATAACGAATATACACGATCTAATGTGCACGTAGTGGTGGCACCCTCTTTACAACTGCCTCTATAATGATCGAACCGATCGAGGCCAATTCAACTTTCAGAGAGTGAATGATATAATTGACAATGAAATGTTCACAATCGAACAACGACGAACTACAGATGGTCTAATCTGGTAGTAGTAAAAGGTCTGGATCATTTTTAAGTCAGGCATAATTATTACATTAGTAGTTCAAGCATCGCCTTATTCCTTCCACTCTGAAGGAAAAACCCAGTGTTTCATGTTGGTTTGGCTCTGAATCAAGGGCCGTCTTATGTGATTGTCTGAACGCGATCTGGCCGTGGGTCAGACCGTCTTCACAGATGTCATTTATTTCTAAACCTAAATTTTTTAAACCATGAAATACCCTTATTTGAACCTGATCAAGAATACCCTTTTGGGGTTATTGCTTTTATTACCCACTCTGGGCTTTTCCGACTCCTTTACCGCCGTTGTTTCAGGTGACTGGTCAAGTAGCCTCACCTGGGGTGGAACGGTGCCACCTGACACTATTACTGGAGAGGATAATGTTATAATATCGGCAGGAGTTACTGTAAATATGGATGTCGATGTAATGCTAGACAATCAATTAGCGACCATTAACTTAATAGGCTCTTTGGAAAGTCCGGACAATACTTTGAACGTATCCAGTGGTACAGTACTAGGTACTGGAAACCTTGAAGTCGCAGAATTGATAATAGGGGCTCAAGGAACCGTTGCCACAACCGGTATGATATCAAGCGATATATTAGAATCAGCGAGTACACTAGTGGTGCTTTCGGCATCGACTCAAATTGCATCAGAACTGGTACTGTCTGGTGGTGTTTTCCAAATCGGTAATACTGGTAGCTTAATGCTGGATTCGGATGCGACTATCGAGATCGCAGGTGGCGCTTTACAAGCAAATGGCGAGTTGATCGCTTCAGGTATGTATAATCTGAGATATACCGGTTCTTCTACGAATACAGGTGATGAAACTACGGCTGGTGTGATTGCCAACTTGACCGTTGACCTCGAAAATGAGGCGGATACGCTGACACTGGATGGTGATTTGACCGTTAATGACACACTGTCCCTGGAAACCGGAATTTTATCCATGACGGATTTTGACCTTACATTGAATGGTATGGCTCAGGCAGAAGGTAGTTCGTCTATTTCCGGCAGTGCCAATTCTAATCTCATTCTAAATGGAGTGGACAGCATGGGTACTATCATCTTTGCTGATGGCGGTGAGATGGTGGATACTCTTATCGTCAATATCGGAGGTAATGGATCTGTCAGTCTTGAATCCTCTTTATTGGTAAATAGTCACCTTAAACTAGAATCAGGACAACTGATTATTAATGATAATGACTTGAGGATTTCAGTGGATGGAAACATTGAAGGAGCATCTATAAATAGTTTTATCAATACTTCAGGTGAGGGCCATTTGGTGATGACCATTGAATCCGGGGGTGGCGCCCAGCTTTTTCCGGTAGGATCAGATTTTGGACCTTTCCAATGTTTGCTCACACAAAATATCGTGACAACCGATACGACTTCGATCAAGGTCAGAGTCATGCCGGGAGTTTTTTCTGAAGGTGAAAGTGGGGTTGATCTGACAGTGACAGAAAGCCTTGTCGATCATACCTGGTTCGTCAGTAAAGCCGATACCGACGATGAAGTCAACCTGGACTTCGAATTATTCTGGAATGCTGATGCTGAGGTAAACGGGTTCGACAATGACAATTGCTTCATCAGCCATTATGTAGACGACAACTGGGATGTAAGTGTCTCTGCCAGTGCGGAAAGCCATACTAATGGACAGTTCTCCATAACTCGTGAGAATATTGTTTCATTGAGTCCATTCCGGATTAAAGACAAGACAACAACATCCAACACCGAGAAAGCCGTGACGGATATTGTCATTTTTCCGAATCCAGCCATAGATATTTTGACTCTTGAACTCCCTTCGGGACATGATTATCAAGAGGCCGAGATTCTTGACTTGAATGGTAATGTGGTGCAGAAAGTCCGTCTTTCAGAGACCAATTATTCCAGGATACAGATCGGTGAGCTTCCACCGGCCCATTATTTACTGAGAATCGATCAAAGAATTGAAAGGCCATTCGTGAAGAAATAGAATGAAGCTGTTTTGAAGGTCACAGTATCAGAATGAGCAAATAAGAAATCAGAATTGATATTGATGATCACCCCCGGTCAGGTACTTTTAAATAAATTGAAAGACTGGTCGGGGGTTATTATTTCCAGATCAGGACGTGAGGTTATAGTTATAAAGGGGAATTTAATGCTATTGAAGTGATAGAAGGATCATAATCACTTCGTCAGGGTTGAGAAACCTGTTGCATAAAAAAGAGAGTTCTCATAATGTGCTTAAGGGTCGATCTATGAGGATATTTTTTCAATATATTCCTCAACTTCTTCTCTGGTCTTGCCCATTTTCTTCTGCAGGCGACCGAGGAGTTCATCTTCTTTACCTTCGATGTACTCCAGATCCTTGTCGGTAATATTACCGTACTGTTGTTTGATCTTACCTTTTATTATGTTCCAGTTGCCTTTGATTTTACTTTGAATAGCACTCATCGATATATGATTTTATGATTAACAAATGTTTTCTATTGATAAGACTTCGTTTAGGAAGCTTATGTTCGAAATTTCCTGTCCTGAATAAAAAAATGCTATATACAGAGGTCTATTCCGCCTGACCGCCAGAGGGCCCATTGTCGGAGGAATCTTCGCCTGAGGTGATCTCACCGCTGGAAAGTGCATCTATGATCGCATCGTTATACTGCAAGAGATGCTCCATCAGGCTGAGGAAGTTCTCGATGTCATGCATGAGCGACTCGAATTCCTTTCCTTCCTGATCCTCGATCTTCTCTTTCTTGAATTTGTAGAAAGCTCTGAATCCTTCCAGAACCCGGTGGATCTTTTCTGATTTTTGGATAAATTGTTCTATATCGCTCTGAGAATCATTGGAGAATATCGACGAGCGTCTTTCATTGTTTCTTTGGTCAGAGATTGTCTCATAGGATTTATCATCCAGCTTTGATTCAATTAATGTTCTCACTCCCAATTCGAAATAATCAGCGATCTTTAAAAGAATCTTCAGTCGAGGCTCCACATTCTTGCTCTCGTACGCAGCAATATTGCTCCTTCGAATTCCCAGAGATTCTGCCAAAGCTGTTTGACTCAACCCAAGTTTTTTCCTTAGAAATCGAAGGTTATGGGATAATGGAGAAGATTTTGGGTCCAACGACATAAATTGAGGTTTTGTACCCTGTAGTGTATATTATGATAGGGTCAAATGTAAAAAGGTTCGATATGGTGAGAAAATTCATATATGTTCAGTGTGGAGAATCATCACCTTCCAGTACCTTCTAATATTTTCAATTTTCATATATGAAAAATAATATTTCTTTTTTGGGCGAAAATGCTCCTATAGTCATATGGTAGAAGAGGTCTCCCAGTCCATATTATTCGAGTCGTTCAGACTT
>JAWVZH010000227.1:0-3676 GCA_033722295.1 Saprospiraceae bacterium | reverse complement strand
GCACCGTGGCCCTCTTCGGAGCATAAAATTGCGGTATGAGCTCTCTGGAACGTACAATTGGGCCAGCAACCAATTGAGGGAAGAAGGTCACATACAGGGCAAAGTCAAGGAAGGTTTTAGCCGGCTCGTTGCGTTTGTAGTACATATCGATGGTGTACGACATGGTCTGAAATGTGTAGAACGAGATCCCCATGGGCAGGATGATGTCAGTTGCGGCAGCCTGGAAGTCAAGGCCTACCAGATTGAGCACGCTGATGAAGTTGTCCAGCAAGAAGCTCCCGTACTTGAAGAAAGCCAGAAATCCCAGATTGACCACAAGACTCAGCAGGAGCCATAATTTTCTTTTTCTTTCATCATCCAGAGTGTACAACTTGTTGGCGACCGTCCAATCCACAACTGTAGAGATCCACAGCAGTAAAATAAGGGGAGGATTCCACATCGCGTAGAACAGATAACTTGCGAGTAGAAGCATTCGCTTTTTATTCACCCACTTGATAGGCGAATAATAGAATATCAGCACGATGGCCAGGAAGACGATAAAACCAATAGAATTAAAAAGCATGCGTCAACTTATCAGGAGATGAATAAAGGGGTTATTGTCTGATGAGACCATCTGCATCCAGTTTGTCCACAAGATCAGCGGTGTAGGTATCGGCGTCTTGTGGTGCCATGTGCGACCACTCGGGAAGGTCATATTTACTCATGAAGTCATGATCCTCAAAATGATATCCAATCACGCCGGTAGCCTCAAGAAGGGGGTCCCAGAACTTTTCACGGGAAAAGACTTTCTTCTCCACCTCGAACATCAAATTCTGTGAAGGATTGCGCACAAAGATCACCTGACCACCACGAGCTTCGAATTCATTGACCAGGTTTTGGTTCAGTTCTAATACACGCTGTCGGAGCGCTTCTGATTCTTCCTCAGTAGGGGGTGGGCCAGGTGGAGGTTGAATGACAAACTCCCAAAAACCGGTCACCTCTTTGGCGAGCGCAGTATCCTCATGTATGCGCCACATAGTCAGATTGCGCGTTTCATCGATGTATTTGAACTCAGGGAAGGGGGGACGTTGTACGACCCGGCCCTTTGGAGCCGGTATGTTTTCCACTATCGTTCTCAGGTCCAGATGGTCATAATGTGGTTCTTCAGAAGCCATAAGGAAGGCCAGGTTGTTCTGCAGTGGTTTTGAAAGCCAATGGTTAAATCGGTCTGCCCAGGTACGCTCATGATAGTGGTTCACCCAGTTCTGAGATCTTTTATAAAACCTCATGTTCTCCTCTGCGAAATACAGGGGAGGAGCAAACCCGACCAGCAGGGTGCCGTTGAACTCAGTGTTGCGTACTATGTCCATGAACATGGGGAGAGGACATGAGCCTTCCATGGCGAGTTGCAGGGGTCGACGGCCCGTTTTATTCTCCCACGTGTCGATCTGTAAATTGAAATAGTTACGTGAGGAACCAATGATGACAACATCTTTCTCATCGAGTTGTACGATTTTGGCACGGTTCTCCGCCCAGAGTTTTTTATTGTCATCTGGAGCGATAGGATAGCCTTCAGAACGCCAGTGTGATTCCCAACTGATCAATAAGATCGCCGACACTATGACGGCGACAAGAAAGGCCCTTGAGGTCATGTCAATTGCTTTTTGAGGTTACATACGGGTGTCAACAACAGGTGGCCTTAGATGCGGCAAATTACAATTTAGAACCAATTTGCCCCTTAAAAACTTTTGACCCATTACCTTCCACCTTCCATAATCCGAATACCCCAAGTCACTTAGTACCTGCTTGAAGGTTTTGATAAACGATCCGCATGAATTCTCCCCAGGGGCCTATATGTGCGACAAAACTGGAAGTGATGTTCCTGGCGATCTGATAGATGTGAGATTGATCATGTACCGCCCACGTTGACATCATCTGCTTGCCAGTTACCAAGCCCAGGGTCGGATGGATCCCTTTGAGATTCTCGAGGTCATACTGTGCAGCTATGTCCTTCAAGGATTTAATATTTTCTGTTCGAAGATCCTCAAAGGTCTTGATCAGGATAGAGATATCATTTTCTTGATTGGCCTTGTGTCCCTGGCGGTCGAATGGCACAAACGTGACGGGGTCCCGATCTTCTTTATGATCTGCCATCAACTGTAATCGCGGTATCCAATCGGTTTGTTCACCGTAGATAAGATGTTTGACTATATCTATTGTATGCCAGGCGTCCTTGCGGTCTGATCTCAAAAGTATATCATCTGGTAACTGAATCAACCAACTCCGGATCATTTGAGGTGTAGTATTCAGTACAGAAAGTATTAATGATACATCTTGGTTCATGATCCGCCATTTTGTTGAAGATAAGACAGGAGGTGGTTTTCAACACGCCAACAATGGAATAAATCAACATACCAATAATCAAACCTGCGGATTAAAAACTATTTTTTCAGAAAAATGAGTAGTTGTATGAATGTGTTACGGGTAGCGATCCTTAATTTGACCTGAAATAATCAGTCTAATGGGAAATATATCTTGCAACTGTATTCACCTGGAGAAAGGAAGTACTACTACGGATCAGAGTAGTTCGGATACGGAAACCTACATCTACACTTGCTTGCTCAAGCACGGTGGTTCGAGTATGAATGTCATCATGACCATAGGAGAGGCCTTTACGGAAAAAACGGGCTCGAAGAGCACTGCTAAAGAATGCCCCTGGGTGACCGATGAAAATGTGGCTTGCAGCGATTGCCCTATGTATAAAGCAGGGTGAGGCGGAAGTTTTCTTTTACCGAAAATGGAATAAAAAAACCCCTCTGATATCTCTGTCAGAGGGATGAATTTATACTGAAGATAAATCTGTTCCTAGGAAAGGTCTTCCACGCCCGCGGAAGGCGCATTGGTCTTCACGGAGTCGATACCATTGGACCTGCCGCTTGCACTAGCGTACATCTGGCTTGAACCGATGACCTGAGAATTGGCGGCAGTAAGATTGAAGTAGAACTTGCCGTTTTTTGCCGTCTGTAGATCATATCTGTCATCATTGGGAGCATTCTTTTTAACAGATTCTATACCGTTATTACAGGCAGCTTTCGAAGAGTAGCCTTCGCTGGACAGAATGACCTGGCCATTGGTCGCGTGCAGATTGAACCTGAACTCGCCTTTCTTATCCTTGGTGATCGTAAATTTTGGATTCTTCATTTTATGAGGTTTTTAGTTCGTGGATAAAATAAGAAAACATTGCCAATTGAGAAAAAGTTGTCAAGTGATCTTAGTATTGGCGAGGTTACTATTTGTTCCTAAAATCTGGCTGAACTGTATTCTAAGTAGGAAAAGAATAATTTGAATAAGAATGATAACCACAGAAAACACCCTGGGTAGCAGTGAATCAAGGTGAAATGGTATTAAAATCAAAAAAATCCCCTTACCAAAGCTTGATAAGAGGATTTCTACATTTTGCGGTCCGAACGGGACTGTAACTATATATTGATAATCAATGAGTTATGTGTTTCAAAAAGCATTGTTGCGGTCACTGTTGCGGTATTATAGCCTTTTTTGTCAGTTTTAGGCTATTTCTTATCTTATGGAGAACACTAAATCTCATCTTATGCGCTACATACTCCTTACACTATTAATGACACTTTCAGCATCTGTTATTTCACAGTATCAGATTGGCCAGACTCTCTATGGTGAGCAG
>JAWVZH010000226.1:0-3681 GCA_033722295.1 Saprospiraceae bacterium | reverse complement strand
GATTACCCGGGTCCCTGTCTGGCGGACCCCCCTGACGCTGGCGCTGGACAACGCCCGGCATGCACCGGAATCCCCACGGGTCTGGGATGCGGTTGGCGTGTTTTACCTTGAAGAAGGGGATTAAATTTGGGCTGAAAAAGGACATAGTGGTCTGTCATACCAGGCACGAAGGCAGCATGGATCCCGTCAAGGCTGTCATCCATCTGGAGAAAGAATGTGAAGAAAAGGGTATCGAGATCGTCAAGGGATGTCATGTGAGGCAGATTATGGATGATGACAATCCGGTTCACCTGAAAACTACGCTGGGAACATTCAGTGCGACAAGAGTTGCTCTTTGTACAAACGCGTTATCCAGGGATCTATATCCTGGCCTGGATGTCCGTCCAGCAAAAAATCAGGTCTACGTTACATCCAGGATAAGACATTCACTGATTGGAACCTATCATATGGACAAAGGGTTTGTATACTTCAGACCTGTCGGTGATCGTGTGCTGATCGGAGGAGGCCGACATCTACACCGAAAAAATGAAGAAGGCGTGTCTTTTGACCACAGGATCGAAGATTTTTTAAAAGAAACTCTCGGCTCTTATCTGGAAACCGATGATGAAATACGTTTTGAGTATAAATGGATCGGTCATATAGGCATTGGTCAGAGTAAAGAGCCCTTGGTATCCAGCAATTTGAACGGCGTGATCCATGGAGTTCGGTTGTCTGGAATGGGAGTTGCCCTGGCACCGGTACTGGCAAAGAAAATTGTTAATCTGATATTGGACAACCTTGATGCCTGATACTCGAAAATGCATATCACTCTGGATATTGATCATTATCCCTTTGTTGGGCTTTAGTCAGGTTGAGTCACGTGATACCACCAAAGCTAAGAGAGTCAGGATACTACATGCAGACGAGATCCTTTTTGAAAAGAAGGAGGGCGGGGTCGAACAAGTGTTGAGGGGCGATGTGGCCCTCTTTCAGGACAGCACTTTCTTTTATTGTGATTCGGCGATCGTATTCAATAATTCTGTATGGGCAAAAGGAAATATTCAGATATTACAGGGCGACAGCACCAGTATATTTTCAGACAGCCTTTATTATTCAGGTGATGAAAAAAAGGCGCAATTACACGGTGAGGTGGCCCTGATCAATAAGGATAATGAATTGTATACAGATCAACTAACTTATGATCTGGTGGAGAAGCAAGCCTCCTACTATGAGAGGGCCTACCTCCAAAGATCGTCGACAAAGATCAACAGCGTAAGAGGTAACTACTGGCTTGATGAACATACGGCGGTGTTCGCTGATAGTGTAGTAGTATTGGATACCAATTTTGTCTTACGGGCAGATACCCTGAAGTTCAATACCCTGTCACAAACGGCCTATTTTCTGGGTCCCACGTCAATACAGCAAAATGAGAACAGGATATACTGTGAGTCGGGGTTTTATGACTTTTATACCGGGAAAGCGGAATTCAGCCGCAACGCGGCATTCAAGAACGGAGATCAGAGGGGCTCGGCAGATATGATCACGTATGATGACTCCACAGGTATCATTACACTCATTGGCAATGCCAGGATACGCGAAGGCGATCAATTGGTAAGAGGTGACAGCCTGGTATATTTCCAAAGAGAAGGCAGGGCTGAGATACATGGAAATGGTTATTTTGAAGACTCGACCCGTCAACTCAGTGCAAGTACAATATTTTACAATGAGAATAATAATTCGCTCAGGACGGAAGGCCGTTCCAGCTTTTCCGATGAAGATATAATCCTCAAGGCTGATTACCTTGATTATAAGGACTCGACCGGAAACGGACAGGCAATCGGCCATGTCATATGGCAGGACACCTCGAATGACCTCGCAATATTCTCTGATGAGCTCTATTACAACAAAAAAACCGAATATGTGAAAGCCATTGGAGCTCGTCCCTATATGATCGTTATAATGGACGGAGATACCATGTATATTGGTGGTGACACGTTGATGTCCGAGAGGTGGACAAGACTGAGTAATGATTCGGTTCCCCAAGTGGATACCTTCAGGCGTATCCGTATCTACAATGACGTCACCATCTTTAAGTCCGACCTACAGGGCAAATGTGATTCCCTGGTCTATACCGACCGGGACAGTGCTTTCGTTTTGATCGATCAGCCTCTATTGTGGAGCGATACCAGTCAGTTTTCAGGTGACACGATAAAGGTTTTCTTGAAGAACAGAACTGTGGATTATGTGGATCAGGTCGCCAGGGCCATGATCATAAATTCGAATGATCTGATCTACTACAATCAAATACAGGGAAAATTCATAAGGACATTTTTCCGGGATGGCAATCCTCATGAAACAGATGTTGAGGGTAACGCACAGTCTATTTACTTTGCATTGGATGAAGAGGATGCTTATATAGCAGCGAATAAGTCCATTTGCAGCAAGATCAGGGTCTTTTTCAGGAACAGGAAGATCGATGAGATCAAATTTTTAACTCAGCCCAAGGCGGAGATGTTGCCGATGAATACACCCGGTTTGCAGAATATCAGACTGGACGGTTTCGTCTGGTCGTATGACCTTAGACCAAAATCGAAGGAAGATGTCATTCGTTAGGATGAAATTCATTTTACTCATGATCTGTAGCTCGGGCCTGGTCAGTTCGGTGGCTCAGGAGGACGCCTTCCGGCAGGCAAATGTGTATTATGAGGACGAAAAATACACCCGGGCCATCTCGATCTATGACTCCCTGCTTCAGGAAGGTCACGAGAATTTTGCGGTTTATTACAACTTAGGAAACAGCCATCTTGCTCTTCAGGAACATGCATTGGCCATACTGAATTACGAAAGAGCTGCTCGCTATCATACGGATGAAGCGTGGCACGACAATATGGCACAGGCCCGGGCTATGATCGAAGAGCCCATACCCGAATTTTCGGAATTTTTTCTTTTGAAGTGGTGGCATGGACTTTTGAATGCTGTGGGAACCAACGGATATGGGATCATGGCATTACTGTGCTTTGTGTTAGGGTTCATCGGACACTATCTCATCTGGAAGCACTCATTGTATACGGAATGGATGTGGGCGGCGAGGACCTTGTTGATCCTTGGCGGTGTGAGCCTTGTCCTGGCCTATGCTGCTTATCATTCAGAGCTCAATCGCACTTTTGCTGTTGTATTATCGGATTCGGCAGCCCTGTATGAAGCATCGGATGAAAGGAGCCAGAAGCTCAGGACGATCTCCCCAGGTATAAAAGTGAGGGTCCTGGACAGCATTGGTAACTGGAATAAGGTTTCTCTCCCTGACAAGGACATGGGTTGGATGCAGAGTGAGTGGATCGAGATGATCGATAACTCCCGGTAAAGAACCCCTTAAAAAGAAAATCCCGACCATCAACTAATGATGTCGGGATCTCCAAAGTGATTTCTTGTAATTCTGCGTTATTTGCGACCTCCGTCCAACTTGTCCTGCAGCTTCTTGAGCTCATCCCATTTTCCTTCTGCCGCCAATTTTGCCTGTTGAGGCCATGTCGTGGGATCAAAACTTTTATATCTGTTACCTGCAGCAGCCAGGATCTCTCTAATATCATCAGCTGAAGCTTTTGCCACTTTTTCGAAGGTATCCAATCCTCCATTGGCAAGTATTTCTGACATTTTAGGTCCAACTCCCTCGATCTTCTTGAGATCATCGCCTTTGGAGGCTTT
>JAWVZH010000225.1:0-3707 GCA_033722295.1 Saprospiraceae bacterium | reverse complement strand
GCCGAAATCAATGAGGAAGAGCCTGAAGTGACTTTGGTCGTAAGAAATGCTGATGGCCAGGTCGTGAGGCGTATTGACGGAAAGACCAAGAAAGGATTTCATCGCGTGAACTGGGACCTCCGATATCCTTCTCCCAGATCCATAGATACCGATAAACCTGAGAAACAATCTGGAAGGGGTTATATGGCGCCACCGGGAAGCTATACCGCTCAGCTGACGAGGACATCAGATGGTCGAACCACTGTCCTGAGTGAAGAGGTGCCATTCGAAGTGAACATGTTGCATGAGCCTACATTGTCTGGTTTGGCCATTGAGGAGGTCGCAGACTTCTGGCGTCATTACGAAGATATAGTTGCCCTGCAATCTGCTACAGGAAAAAAGCTGGATAACGTCTCAAAAAGGATTCGTGCGCTTAGAACGGCCTACCAGGCTTCAACGATCGATAATGAAGATGTATCGCGACAGATCGATGAGCTAAGAAATGCGATAGTTCAGGTCGATATGGATCTTAATGGTAATCCAGCCAAGCGAAAACCGGGTCAGAAAACAAAACCGACCGTAGGACAACGCATATCCGCCGTTGCCCGTGGTATTGGGCGATCCAGGTATGGGCCTACACCTACGCACCGCAAGGTTTTGTCTATTGCAGAAGCGGAATTGAACGTTATCATGCAAAATCTGGCTATGTTGGATACCAACTCCGCGAACCTCGCAGAATCACTGAGGGAAATGGGAGCGCCCTGGATTGAGGGAATGGGTTTGCCTGAATAAGAATTTACGAGGCAAGATTGTATTGATCGAAGAATAAAGACCGGTCTAAAGATCCAGGGTATAGAAAGGAAGGTCAGCTATGTGTAGTGCAAGGCACCTTACGGTACAGCGAGGTGGCACCAGTCATATTATGATTAATTCATATATTTAACTTCCAAACCAAAAACAGTTTATGGAAGTTACCATCCTTCTTACCACTATTATCTTCCTACTTGTCCTACTGATTGTTTTACATGTTGTGAGTCAGTCCAGGACCAGCAGGATTTCTTCCGAACTGAAGGAGTTGCTTCAGATCACGAATCATAATTATGAAGAATACCTTCGTAAGGAGTTTAAAGATTACAGGGATCAGGATGACAGACACCGTGAATTGGGGCAGGAAAAGATAAGGCAACAACTGTCAGACTTTGGTGAAAATAATGGCAGACTTCTAGGAGCCTTTCAACAGCAATTGCAGAACCTTAATGATGATATTAAAAAGCGATTCTTCGAGTTTCATCAATCGACGGACAAATCCCTCCGAGACATTCGTCTGGAAATTCAAAACAGACTCGACCACATTCAAAAAGACAATAGTCAGCAGCTGGAAAAAATACGAGTAACTGTTGATGAAAAGCTCCATAAAACGCTTGAAGAAAGACTTGGTCAGTCCTTTCAGCTGGTAAGTGAATCATTGGAAAAAGTACAAAAAGGTCTGGGTGAAATGAAGAACCTGGCGCATGGTGTCGGTGATCTGAAAAAGGTTTTATCCAATGTCAAATCCAGAGGTGTTCTGGGAGAGATCCAACTTGGAAATATATTGGACCAACTTCTTACGCCCGATCAATACGCGTTGAATGTGGCCACCATTCCGAACAGTCGTAATCATGTGGAATTTGCAATAAAATTTCCCGGAAAAGAGAATGACGATCTACCGGTATGGCTGCCCATAGATTCAAAATTCCCGATGGACCGTTACCAGGTATTGATCGACGCATATGACAATGGCACACCGGAGGAAATAGATCGTGCTCAGTCCGCACTTATAAGAACAGTCAAACTTATGGCAAAGGATATCCAGACGAAGTATATCGAACCTCCGCATACTACCGATTTTGGAGTATTATTTCTTCCAGTGGAGGGGTTATATGCGGAGGTGGTACGTGACCCCGGTCTGATGGAATATTTGCAGCGGAAACATCGTATTCTGGTGGCAGGACCTACAAATCTTGCTGCTTTCCTGAATAGTCTGCAATTGGGTTTTCGGTCACTCGCCATCGAGAAGAGGAGCAGTGAAGTTTGGAAGATTTTGGGGGCTGTGAAATCCGAATTCAGGAAATTCGGTGATGTACTGGCCAAGACACGCAAGAAGCTTCAGGAGGCCAGCAATGTCATTGACAAAGCCGATGTGCGTACGCGCGCTATAGAAAAGAAATTAAGGTCGGTTGAGGAGCTCCCACATAAGGATCGACCAGAATTGAATAATTCCTGATACTAACTGATAAATGGGATTATTTAAGCTCCTCAATAAAGATATAATTAAAAATAGCCATGACGAGTGAGAATATTACGGCCCAGAACATGCCATCTACATAAAAGCCGTCAACCACAGCGTCAACTAACAATACTATAAATCCATTAATGATCAGCAGGAAAAGACCCAATGTCAGGATGGTTATGGGAATAGTTAGTACGACCAGAATTGGTTTAATGATATTGTTGCCGATGAGCAGGAAGACGGCTGCTATGATCGCACTTAGAAAACTGTTGACGAAAATACCGGGAAGCAAATAAGCGGCAAGTATGACAAGCACGGCCTGGAATAGTATGCGAAGGAGTATATTCATATCGTGCAATATAATTTAAGTTCGGCGTACTAATAAAATTCCACCGAGGAAACTGATCAGGGCGAGTATGAGATAGAGTATCGCCGTAGTATGACTTCCTTCGCTTGCGGCAGATATACTGATGTCACCGATCTCTACTGCTGCTGTACTACTTTGATATTCATTAATGCCTAGGATAGCGAGGGTAATAGCAATCACTACAAGTACAATTCCGATGTTTCGCCTGGTCATAGCTTAAGATTATCTTTAATTAATCAGGTTGTAATTAATAATCGTAAATAAGTCATCGCCATTGAGGATATTGTTCATTTTATAATGAAGTTATGATCTTGATCCCAGCTTTGCGTTCAGGACCCTTTTGTTCTGATCTAGAAATCCATATGTATTGAAACTGGCGAGAATAAATAAGATCCTTGAAGGTTATCTATCTGCGATCGAGACGGGTCAATTCCCGACCGTAAGACTTTCGTTGGCGATTGATCGATTCAAGGAACATTGGAGTTTTGAAAAAGGTGATTTCAGGAGTGTTTTTGAACGTGCGGTGGATAATGAAATCTTTAAGGTCTTTAATCCTGACAGAACAATTACTCCCAAAGATGTCATGATCAAAATGATCGAGAAGAACCCGGTGGCCATCCGCCAGATGTTCCTTGACCTGTTGTATGAGAGAGTCGATCTGGAATCGCGGGTTGAGCATTTCATGCTTGAGTGCGATGCCAACTTCAAGCCACTCACGCAAGAAGTAGGTAATCCTTTCCGGAATCATTTCCATGATCACATCGATCAGATCAGCGTGTATCTCACCTTACGATACCCTAAGAAGTATGGGCTCATGAATTATGAAAGCCTATCGTCTTTTCTTCGGTTTGTGCAGGCCAGGGTGCTGCCTGAACGTAATGAGTATGCCAGGTTGTTCAATTTGATGTCCGTCCTTGGAAAGATAATAATGAGGGATGATAAATTATGTGACCTATTGGAGCAGAAGCATTCGATATTACTCGAATATCCGGAGATTATGGCTACCGATGTACTGATATATTTTGCCAACGAATACGATCAAATGGGTGATTTGGCTGATCCATAAATGTGAAAGTTCAGGCTGCTAAATTC
>JAWVZH010000224.1:0-3751 GCA_033722295.1 Saprospiraceae bacterium | reverse complement strand
TAGGAAAAGAATAATTTGAATAAGAATGATAACCACAGAAAACACCCTGGGTAGCAGTGAATCAAGGTGAAATGGTATTAAAATCAAAAAAATCCCCTTACCAAAGATTGATAAGAGGAAATTTGTAAAATGCGGTCCGGACGGGACTCGAACCCGCGACCCCATGCGTGACAGGCATGTATTCTAACCAACTGAACTACCGGACCATCATCATCTCCAGACCCTTCGGTCTAAAGCGTGGCAAAACTAATAATTCATTCAGATACTTCAACAAGTATTCTGTAAAAAATATTCCATGTTATCTACCTTTCTTTCATCCCAATTGACACAAATCTCATAATTTCGCCTTTCCCGTTTATGGCAACGGGAGATTATTACTAATTTACACAGCCTTTGTTAAAACCATACCGGATCCTATATGATCTTTTTGGAGTTTGAAGAACCGTTGGAAAAGTTGATGAATCAGCTGCAGAAGATGAAGCAGGTGGCTGAGGAAGGGGAAATTGACCTTTCTGACAAGATCACGGAGATCGAAAGGAAGATCAAAAGCAAGCGCAAGGAGATCTACAATAATCTCAGCGGCTGGCAGCGGGTCCAGCTTTCCAGGCATCCGGAAAGGCCATATTCCCTGTACTATATTCAGACGATGGCCAAGAAGTTTATCGAGCTTCACGGCGATCGAAATGTTAGCGACGACAAGGCCATCGTTGGTGGTGTCGCCCTTCTCGACAGCATACCTGTGGTCATTATAGGCCATCAGAAGGGCATCAATACCAAACTTCGTCAGTACCGCAATTTCGGGATGGCCAATCCTGAGGGGTATCGCAAGGCCCTGAGGCTTATGAAGCTGGCAGAAAGGTTTGACATGCCTATCGTAACCCTCATCGATACGCCGGGTGCATATCCTGGCATCGAAGCCGAAGAGCGTGGCCAGGCGGAAGCTATAGCGCGGAACCTTTTCGAAATGGCGCAGCTCCGCGTGCCCGTGGTTTGCTACGTTATAGGTGAAGGCGCATCAGGCGGAGCCATCGGCATCGGACTCGGAGACCGCGTTTTCATGCTCGAGAATACCTGGTACTCGGTGATATCCCCTGAGAGTTGTTCATCCATCCTTTGGAGGAGCTGGGATTACAAGGAAAAAGCGGCTGAGGCGCTAAAATTGACCGCAGAGGACATGTACAGCTTTAAAATTGTCGATGGTATCGTCAAAGAACCTCTTGGTGGCGCTCACATAGACGCTGAGACCATGGCCAAGAACCTTAAAAAGCACATCAAACAGCAGATCGGTGAACTTCAGAAACTTGATCCTGACGAACGTATTAACCAAAGGATTAATAAGTATGAAAAGATGGGTAACTTTGTGATAAGCAAAGTGGATGTGAATGGTACCGATAAAAAGGATTAAAGATCATTTTTACTACAGGGAGCTCGAAAGACATACCAAAACTCCCGCCCACTCTACACCTGATAATTTCCTGGAATCTATCGTTTTTCTAATGCCGTCCAACGGCCTGAGATCTCTGGAGGACATCCACAAGATCTTGAGGCGCTGGCATCAACCGGAGAGATCCCCTGTATTTATCATTTTCGGTCTGGAAGCCGAGGATGAGGCGCGGGCGTCGTCTGATATGATCTTCCTGGGCAAAAAGGACGTCGACTGGAAAGGTGCCGTCAACAAGACAAGGATGCAGCCTGTGCTTGACCGACATTTCGACTTGCTCATCAATATGGACCGAAAGGGCCACCGCGCCATGGAGCACCTAAGCGCTGCCATTCAATCTTCTCTCAAGATAGGCTTACTGGAAACCCGGCACAGAATTTATGATATCCTCGTGGAAACCACCTCTGATGATATGTTGGATAATCTCAAAGCTATTGATGAGGTATTGATGAAGTTGAGGTCCTAGAATTCAGCCTTTTGGTCGACTTTTCTGTATTTCATCTATATATTTAAACCTATGGAAGAGATAAAAGGACTTGGAACGGCTTTGGTGACCCCATTCAGGGATGGCCAGGTGGATTATAAGGCGCTTGAACGCCTGATCGCTTATCAGATCGAGGGTGGTGTGGACTATCTGGTGTCAATGGGTACGACAGGTGAATCGGTGACCTTGTCAGCAGAGGAGATAGATAAGATCGTGCGATTTACCGTAGAACAGGTGGATGACAAAATTCCGATCGTTGTCGGCATGGGAGGTAATAATACTTCTGTTCTGAGGAAGAAAATGAAAGAGTTCAACTTTGATGGAATATCTGCAATTCTGTCCTCCAGCCCGGCGTATAACAAGCCTTCTCAGGAGGGTATCTATGCACATTATTCTGCGTTAGCTGAGATCGCGCCGCGTCCCATCATCATTTACAACGTTCCGGGAAGGACCGGAAGCAATGTATCAGCGGCAACAACGCTGAGACTGGCCCATGATCACCACAATATCGTTGGCATAAAGGAAGCTTCTGCAGACATGATCCAGGGCGCCGAGATCATTCGCAATAAACCGGAGGATTTCGTCGTCATTTCGGGCGATGATCCAACAGCACTGACCCTTATCGCACTCGGAGGCGAAGGTTGTATCTCAGTGATAGCCAATGCGTGGCCTCGGGAGTTCCATCAGGTCATAGATTCAGGAAGGCAAGGAGATCTCAAAACGGCCAGGAAAGGGCATCTTAGACTTTTGCCTATCCATGAATGGCTATATGTCGACGGGAATCCGTGCGGAATAAAAAGCGCGCTGGAGATTAAAGGACTATGCAGTAATGAGGTGCGCCTGCCGCTTGTGCCCATGTCAGAGGCCAATTATAAGATCCTGGAAAAGGTGATAACAGACGTCGAGACTGGTGTGGCTTAGGTCTATTTTCCTTTGATGCGTTCGAAAAATGCAGCGAAGGCCTGCCTTGCATTTTCCGGGCGTTCTCGTTTCTCGTTAACCTTTACCTCATCACCTGAATGGTCGATCTCGAATCCGAAGACGAACTCTCCTTCCAATTCACCTTCTTCATTTTCGATCCCCACGGCGCCAAACCGGATGTCATAATACTGGAGTATGTCTTGCGATTGATCTGAGGTGTCCGATACTGGCTTTTCGACGATATAGTAACCATTGGAAAACCACTTAAGCACTTCAATAGGACGTTCACCTTCAAAGGGAGCCAGCAATTCGTGATTCTTTGGGATACTGTCGATCTCAATTACTTCTTGGCTGTCCAAAAGAGAATAAAAACCTCGATAATAATGATCTTTCCCTTCGGCCACAGCATACCAAAGTATGTTGTTTAAAATGGTCGGTGAGGTCATATACCTCGAATAGGTAATATTATCACGTTCCAATCCTTGTTCGAAGATGCGGTTGACCTTGAACTTGTTGTTCACACTCCAGAGCAGGTATGCCGAACTTATGGCGATGCCTGCCCAGTTCATGGACTTGCGCCATATGTTTCCCCTTGGTATCAGGGAAGCAACGATAAGAAAGGTCAGGAATGGAACTGTATAAGCCGGATCGACTACTGAAACGTTATTGAAAGCCACCCTGTAATCCCAGAAAGGTTGGAAAAGCTGAGTGCCATAAGTAGTGCATGAATCCAGCAGGGGATGTGTGAATACCGCCCAGAAGTGAAGCTTGACCCAGTCCATATAACTCACTCCGGAACCATTGATCACTCCCTTTTTCTGCCTTTGATAGACACGATAGAAAAACAAAGAGCCCAGGATTACCGTCATGGCAATGACGTAGTAGTTGATCTCCCCCTGAATGGT
>JAWVZH010000223.1:0-3820 GCA_033722295.1 Saprospiraceae bacterium | reverse complement strand
GTTATCCACGATATAGCAATACGGACTGTGCGAAACCGGCTGCAGGATATGAGGATAAGGTCTTTTACAATGCATCAGGGTACTGTGTCAAGATATTCAGGACCTGGGAAGTAGTGGATTGGTGTCAATACGATGTCAACTCACAGAACGGTGGATTGTGGACGTTTGAACAGACCATCCTGGTCGATAACACTTCACCTCCTGTAATTGCAGGCCAAACTTGCGAACCACTCAGGATATGTGCTTACGATGACTGCCTCGGAGATGTTGATATTACTGGAATTGCCGTAGATGATTGTACACCTGTCGAAGATCTGCTCTGGAGATTTGAATTTACTGATCTTGAAACGGATAGTGTGCTTGAAAGTGGTTCTGGTAAGGTATTCCAAAGAAGTTATGAAGAAGGAAATTATGAATTGTTGTTCAGTGTGAGGGATGCCTGTGGTAATGTGAGCAGTTGTACAAAATCGATAGTCATAGAAGATTGCAAAAGACCAACACCATATTGCAAGCCGGGATTGATCACGACCATAATGCCTGACACAGGTGCGATAGAAGTTTGGGCAGTAGATTTTGACGATGGAAGCTTTGACAATTGCACAGATACTTCAGAACTGAAGTTCTCATTTTCCGATGACATTACCGACAGGTCAAGGAGGATCACCTGTTCAGATCTTGGTGATGGTGTTCAGGATACCTTTGAGCTTCAAATTTGGGTGACCGACCTCAAAGGGAATCAGGATTTCTGTGAAGTAACTCTTATCGTCCAGGACAACCAGGATGTATGTCCAGATATTCAAAACAAGAAGGTTGCAATGACCGGCATCACCTTAACAGACCTTGGTGAGCCTGTCACAGAGGTTGCAGTCGATATTTACAGCGAGGGTATTCTGATGGATCAGTCTCATACAGGTATTAACGGATTCTATCTCTTCGAACAGGTCTCGCCCGGTTTGAACTGGAATGTCGTTCCTTCCAAGGATGTTGAATATCTGAATGGTGTAAGTACTGCTGACCTTGTCATGATACAACGGCATCTCCTGGGTAAAGAGGAAATCGAGTCTGCCTATCGAATGATCGCTGCTGACGTTAACAATTCAAAGAGTATCAGCGCTTCGGACCTTTCGACATTACGAAAATTGATCCTCGGTGTCTATAACGAATTTCCTCATGTGAAAAGCTGGAGGTTTGTTGATATGGCACAAGAGCTCAATGCGGTCGATCCTTGGAGTGAAAGTTTGAGAGAGGAAATTTACCTTTCTGATTTGAATGAAAGCCTGGATCACATAGACTTTATCGGTATCAAGATGGGAGATGTGAGTGGTGATGCCGATCCCGGTGGTCTTATGAAGAACACATCTAGAGGTCATGAGGTAACTCAGCTGGTGATCTCGGATAAGACTTTAGAAGATGGGGATAGATTCGAAGTCTATTTTGAACCAAAGAATATGTGTGAATTGTATGGTATGCAGTTCACGCTGAACATGGATGGAGTTGCGAACATCGATTTGAAGGCAGGTCAGATGTACGTGTCTGAGGCTAATTGGTACCATCATGAAAATGAGGAATGCCTGACCTTTTCATGGTCAAGTGCCGAAACTGAGAAATTCTATCCGGGAGAAGCCCTTTTCACAATATCAGGTGATGTTAGAGGTACCAGAAATATCTCTGATATCTTTGAGATCGGGTCAAAGTTGACGATGGCGGAGGCTTATACGGCCGACCTTGAGGTAACAGACTTGGATCTGGAGATAATTCCAGACATAGAGGTGGGGAACAGGCTGTATCAAAATATTCCTAATCCATTTGACCAGACGTCGTTGATCGAATTTGACCTGATATCTGCCACAGACGTTGAGATAACGATTTTCGACATGTCAGGGACTACGAGACTGAAGATCTCCATGGACGGTCAAAAGGGCCGGAATCAGGTAAGAATCATGTCGGAAGACCTACCCGGTCAGGGAACTTACTTTTATCAGTTAACTACCAGGGATTTTGTGGATGTCAAGCAATTGATTCTCATTGAGTAAGAAGGTGTGATACTAAAAAAGCACTCAAATTCTTACATATTATAAAATAATATATATATTTGCTTGATAATGGTTCGTCCCAGAACATTATAGATCAAGACTTTTAGCCGTATAGCATATTGAATTTCGACAGAAATATGCATTTAGATGCGGTCCAAAATAACCAAAACACTTCCATTTCTGCTTGTAGGAGTATGTCTATTATTCTGCAGATATGGTCTTCAAGCTCAGTGTGATCCAGGCCAAAGCGTACCTATTTATCCAATTGACCTTTGTGGGTCACCGGATAATTTTGTATTAGATACTCTCCTGCTAGATGACGAGTGCTGTGTGAATCAGCCCGGAGGTAATTCCTGTTTTATCGTCAGATTGCCACTATGTTCCAATTTTGGAAGTTTTACTTTTTGCTTCGATCCTCCATGTTCTCTTGAGGGATATACGGATTTTATGTGTGATGCGGGAGGCATGCTTGTTGCGTCTGACACTTTCGATCTGTGCAGAGAACAGGTTTGTTTGGATCAACTCGCAGGAGTGGATTCCGTGGATATCCTGGTATGTAAGCCTGGAGCGGCTGATCAGATGATAGAACTGGCCATACAGGGTGTAGATTCCGTTAAACTGGAAGTGGACACGCTGGTTGAACCGTGCATGTCGAGTTTGGTCACGAGGGGTGCGGTTGAGGTTGTATGTAATGGCGGTTCTTCTCCACCCTCGGTAAATAACCTTCCTATAACTATCACCTCAGTGGCCGATCCAAATTTGGATTACTTGAGTTGTGATACCTGTCGAATAGCAGATTTTAACTATACCGGGCCTCCTATCACCGATTGTAATGGAATTTTTATTGACTATACTGTATCTATTCCAGCTACTTCGTGTGCACCTGCCCAATCAGTAACGGATTCTTTCCTGGTCTATCCTGATATAGATGGTACATTAGAGAAGAATTGTATAGGTAGTGCTGTAGAATTCGCTTTCGTGCCAGACCCAAATTGTGCTGGATATTCCTATGAATGGACGATGAATGGTTCTGTCATCCCCGGTGAGACAGATTCAACACTTACAGTTGATCCGGCAGATAATCAGACTTATTGTGTTCGTATTTTCAGAGATGTTACAACGGAATGCGATACAGTGGAGTTGTGCGGGATTGCGGGCTCACTTACGGTCTCATGCCCTATAATGGACGGAGGTTCTTTCGGTTGTCTTGAAGACGTGCCTGCGGCTGATACAACATTGGTCATGATATTGGATTCTTGTTATAATCCGAGATTTGAAATTGAAGAGGATACATCGGGATTGGGTTGTATAGGTGATACTATGATACTTACCCGTAGATATATTGTTATTGATGATGACGGCGATCCGATGACACTGGATCCAAGGGACACGTGTACAAGAGTTTTTACTATAGTTGATGATACTGCACCGACTATTAGCTGTCCGCCGGATACTTTAGTAGATTGTACGAGTCCGACAGACACTATGACGCTTGGAGTCGTAACGGCAACAGACGATTGTGATAGCCAGGTTCTTGATATTACGTTCTCAGACAACATCATCACAGGCAGTTGTGCAGATAACTATACTATAGAGCGTACGTGGACGGCCACAGACAGTTGTGGAAACAGCTCTACGTGCTTGCAGACGATCATGGTACAGGATACGACGGATCCTGATATTACGTGTCCAGCAGACACGACAGTAAATTGTACTGAGGATACGAGCCCAGGTAATCTAGGAATGGCAACAGCTACTGATAACTGTACGGATGATGTAACAGACAT
>JAWVZH010000222.1:0-3989 GCA_033722295.1 Saprospiraceae bacterium | reverse complement strand
TGTTTCTTATCGTCTTCGTGATCTGTTTGATCCGGAGGAAGACTTACTCTTTCCTGAGCTCCTTGATGATCGAATGCTGGAACCAGAACTTCTGGAAGATCCCCTTGAAGGAGAATAAGAACTCCGGTTAGACCGAGAGCTCGGTGAATACCCTCTTGATCTGTTACTCCTTCCTGTAGAGCGATCATATGACCTGTTGCGATTACGGTCAAACGAACTCCTGCGTTCAGGCTTCCTGTAATCGGGCTTATAGTCTCTGGACCTTTTCGGCGGTTCGTACCTTTTTCTCTCTTCGGTACGGATCTTCCGGTCCGGAGAAGGTCTGGTCCTGGATCTGTCCAAATCAGGCCTTCTTCGATCTATGCCCTGAGATCTTTCTGGACGAACCCTTTTTCTCTCAGGTTCGACTGTTCTTCTATCTCGATCAATATTATTGGAATTATCAGGCGATACTCTTGAGCGATCCACCCTGGAGTCTACGCGTCTGTCTTCAGACGGACGACTTTGATCTGCAGCACTGCGGTTACGGAGCACGGGTTGATTGGCTTCCCGCGCCTGATCTGCAGGACTATTATTCACGCCGGATCCCGGTTGACGCAACGATCTGGGAGATAATGTGGTTCCTCCTGTTCTTCGTGAACCCCAATATGTGTCATTATTTGTCGTATTCCAGATATAGAAGTTTCCACCACCATAGTAGTTGGTAGGGCAAGCGTTGTATCCGCCATAACCCCAGCCTCCCCAGCGATTCCACCGGTTAAATCTACTATAAGGATTGTAACCCCATCCCCAGCCGTTACCAAACCATGGGTCGTTCCATCTGTTCCAGGTATTCCATCGATTCCATCTGTTCCAGCGATTGAATCCGTATCCCCAACCATTGTAAACATTAATGTAGATGGAAGATCCCCAGAGAGCACCTGAATTATAGATGAATGGGTCATAGTAGAACATGTCAACGTAACAGGGATCATAAAAGCCGAATCCTCGATAAGGTCTGTGAAATCTTCTTATGCGTGAAGTGTAGTGGTAGTTATAATCGTCGTAGTAGTCATAGCCTTCATCATCCCAGTCGTTATAATCATCCTCCTGGTGGTAGGCATAAGTCTCGCTATCATTATAGTCGGTTGAATAATCCTCGTTGTATTCATATTCATACTCATAGTCGTCCTCGGGATTGTAGTATATATCGTCATACTGTGCCATCAATTGATGCGCACCGATGAGTGAAAGGAATAACCAAAAATTTAAAGCGATATGTTTTTTCATGTTGTTACAGTTTAAGACTATGGTCCACCAGATCCCTTGAAATAGTACTCTTGCAATTTATTACTTTTGAGCCTGTTTAGCAGTTAATATTCATTTAAATTACTTTGTGAATATGTTAAACACGCTCGGGTTCTGGCACCAATCTCTACTATAATAGACGGTACTGAACGATCAGAAGTTTCTGAATGCGGAATATTTCAAAATATTTAACAACTCTATAGCTCAATGGGAAAGGGAATTACTTCCAGGCAGGAAGATTACAGCAAATGGTATAATGACATTGTCAAAAAGGCTGGGCTTGCAGATAATTCTGCTGTGAGAGGTTGTATGGTCATTAAGCCCTTAGGTTATGCCATTTGGGAGAACATGAGAGATCAGCTTGATCTGATGTTCAAGGAGACCGGACATGTCAATGCTTACTTTCCCATCTTTATACCGAAGAGCTTTTTAAGCCGGGAGGCCAAACACGTTGAAGGATTTGCCAAAGAGTGTGCAGTGGTCACGCACCACAGATTGATGAATGATCCCGACGGCGAAGGTGTTGTGGTGGACCCCGATGCCAGGTTGGAAGAGGAATTGATCGTGAGACCGACGAGCGAGACGATCATCTGGCACACCTACAGTGACTGGATTCAGTCTTATCGGGACTTGCCCTTGCTGATTAATCAGTGGGCCAATGTGGTCAGGTGGGAGATGCGTACGAGGGCTTTTCTAAGGACAGCAGAATTTCTCTGGCAGGAGGGGCATACGGCACATGCCACAAGAAAAGAAGCCGAAAAGGAGGCCGAGCTGATACATGACCTTTACGCGCAGTTTTGTGAAGAATACATGGCCATGCCGGTGATAAAGGGAGCCAAAACGGAATCCGAAAGATTTGCCGGCGCAGAAGAGACATATACCATCGAAGCCCTCATGCAGGATGGCAAGGCACTGCAGGCCGGTACTTCTCACTTTCTTGGACAGAACTTTGCCAAAGCATTCGACGTCAAATTTTTGAACAGTGAGAATCAGGAAGAATATGTATGGGCGACATCCTGGGGTGTGACAACGCGTCTGGTGGGCGCAATGATAATGACACATAGTGATGATGACGGGTTGATCATTCCACCGAAGCTGGCACCTAAACAGGTGGTTATCGTGCCCATTCCAAAGCCTTCTGACGAGATCATGGAGATAGCGAAAAGGATAGAGGGAGAACTAAAAGCAAAAGGTATAAGGGTGGAGATCGATGATGATGAGACCAAGCGACCAGGATTCAAATTTGCGGATCACGAATTAAAGGGGACGCCAGTCCGTCTCGGGCTTGGTATGCGAGATATAAAAAATGGAGTCGTAGAGGTGGCCAGACGCGATACGAAGGAGAAGAACTCCGTGGATATGGCGGGTATCGTCGAACATGTGGAACAATTGCTGGTCGACATTCAGACCAATCTTTTCAAAAGGGCACAGAGCTTTAGAGATGATCATATCACAGACGTAGACAACTTTGAGGATTTCAAAAAGGTCATTAATGAAAAGGGAGGCTTTGTCAGGGCTTTCTGGGATGGAACGGAAGAAACGGAAAATAAGATCAAGGAAACCACCAAAGCTACCATCCGTTGTATACCAATGGATGGTACTGAAGAAGGAGAAGGGAAATGTGTTTTAACCGGTCAACCATCCTCGTTAAAAGTGTTGTTCGCAAAAGCTTACTAAGATGAACAGGTTTTCGAATTTGATTTCCTTCAGCTGGACTATGGCTTGGACGATTATGACCGTTTTGATCCTTTCATGCGGTTCGAACACACTACAATGGGAATACAGGGAGAGAATAATCACCCAGGATATTAATCCATATGGCATTGCTCCCCACAATGGCGAAATTGCGATCTCAGGTCCGGATCAGAATCTCATCATGCATATCAGCAAGGAAAAGATCGTTTACAAGGAGATCAAGGATTATCTTGAGCCAAGACGGCTCAATTATGTAGACGGTATATTGATCATCCCTGAATCGAAAACCGGCAGGATCGTGTTGAGGAATGACGGTGAATCGTATTACTATCCTCTCACTGTAAAGGCTGATGCACCGATGGCCGCAGTGCACAAAGCATCCAGGATCGCCATCGTAGACTATAATAACCATCGGATCATTTATTTTGACGGTGAAGAGGACAAGTCCTTTGGTGGTCATGGGATCAACGACGGACAGCTTAAATATCCGACCGACATACAATTATATGAGAACAAATGGTACGTCGCAGATAACATGAATCGACGTATTCAGGTCTTCGATATGGACGGTAATCACCTTATGAGCATAGGTGAAGAAACGGGTATAGAACAAGCCTCTGGTCTTTATGTCTATAAAGGAGGGATCATTTTAACCGACAGAAAAGGAGCTCAGGTATTTTGGTTTGATCACGATGGAAATTTGCTTCAGATTATTGATGAAGGATTTGAAACACCCTCTGATGCACTGGTGATCGGAAATACACTTTATGTCACCGACGAGCAGGGAGGTTTTGTGGGACGGTTAGAGCTTGATTGATATCAGTGGCTTTGGATGGGATTGTCCGGATATTTTCACGAAACACTATTGACCAGCACTGTATTACAAGGTTAAATTACATATCATATAATTATACTATATGTTAAAAGCGGTATTCCTGTTTTAAATATATATAAGATTAAAATATGTATTAACGAGTCTTAATTAAGCTGTGGCTTTCACTACTTTT
>JAWVZH010000221.1:0-4017 GCA_033722295.1 Saprospiraceae bacterium | reverse complement strand
TTGTGTATTTGAACGGGATGTTCGAATTGGACAGTAAATGTTTTGCCATTTCCTACCCTCCCAAAATCAAAACTCATTAGATAACTCCCTTCAGCCGGGTTGATCACCTTCATCCTTCCTCTGTTATCCATCACCGTCATGTTCTCCGAAGCAGTTTCGGGAGGATCGGTTTTTCTGGGAAACTCTGCAAATACACCGCCAACCCTTTTGACCCCGTCAGCGTCAGATGTAACTATATTGGTAGGATAGGTATGTGTATATTTCTTTAATTCTGATCGCCACTCATCCTCATCTGAATCGTCACAGGGATCTATAGCCCGATATATGATATGAAGATCTTCCGCCGTGTTGCCGGTACCGTTGTAAAATGCAAATGTGCGACTTGGCGAAGACCATTCATCTCCACCTGACAAGAGGGTGGTTAGTACCAGCGCTATAGTACTAAAGATGTACATATAGGCCATTTGATTTCATCCAAGTTACTGATTTTCAGATAGAAAGTCAATTACTACACCAAACTGGTACCCTTTTCAAAACACTGGAGTTACTCTCCAGGAAAGAATATTTGTATCCGTCATTAAAGCATCCTTTTTAAAAAAATCCAATCCTTTACTCACATCTGGTCGAATACCTTCGTCATAGGAATGAAAGCAATTGCTATGAAATCATTTTTAGAACTTTGTAAAACAGATTTGGACATGAACAGGACAATAATAATAGCTGTACTTATGCTCTTCACGGCATGTTGGGTGCAGGCGCAGGAAGCAGACAGGGTCATTCTTCAGGATAAAACGACTTACACTGGCAAGGTGGTAGAGCAAAAGCCCGGTGAGTACATCAGGCTGGCACTGACAGGCTCTTCTGATACGCTCACACTTCAGATGGATGAAATAGACAGGCTGGTCAAAGTGCCGGCTGATAATGCGTCAGGAGAAGCCAGCGGTGATTCCAACATCGAATTTAACAACAATAAATTCTATCTCAATCTCGGATCTTCCACAGGAGGAGGTGATGTGGCTTTCAAAGGATTGGGTATAGGATTGGGATATCGTATACAACCCGGATTTTCTATCGGCCTTTACGCTGAATATATCGGATCCGTTGGGTTTGCTCTTCCGGAACCATACGACTTTCAGAAGTTGCCTCTCATTCTCGAGACAAGATATGAACTGCAGGAACATTTTGACGGCAGAGGAGCGATCTACGGTTACCTTGGAGCAGGTTACAGTATTACTTTGGATGACGAATACCGAGAGCCAGACCTTGGACGGTTTCGTGAGGTTACCGATGGATTTGCATTCAAACCTGGTCTGGGCTACCGGATCAATATATTTGAAAACACCGGTCTTCTCCTCGATGTCAACTACTTACTGATCATTGACGAAACCAGGAATGAGAACAAGTTGAGGATTAAAACCAACAAATGGAGCAATTTCATGATCTCAGCGAAATTGTTCTTCTAGAAATGCGAGTTCCCGATCATATTATCAGGGGGCTTCGCAAGGGTCAAAGAGCCGAGCAGGAGGCGGCCTACCGCCTCCTGTATTCCGATGCCTATAAGATCGCCATGCGATATGCACACTCTACTCCTGTGGCTCAGGATGTGCTGAACAAAGCCTTCTTCAAGGCATTGACCAAAATTGATTCCTTCAAGGGAGATGGTGCTAATTTTTTCGGATGGCTTAAACGGATCATTATCAACCAGGCGCTTGACGAAATAAAAACATCCAGTTTCAGTCAATCTTTTGCCCCGATCGAAGAGGCGTCTGATCAAGGTATAGATATGATCGGTGAAAAAGATGATTATGACAATGTGATCGCACTTATCCAGCAGCTTGCGGATACGTCCAAATGTGTCTTTAACCTGTATGCCATTGATGGATACAGTCACAGGGAAATTGCACAGAGATTGGGGATCACCGAAGATAATTCAAGGTATCATCTACATGCAGCCCGAAAGCAACTAAAGGCCTGGATCTTTAAAACAGAGCAATTATGAATGAGGAGTATAACAACGGTGATCGTTTTGATCAATATATACGAGAAGAAGTAGACAAAGTGTCATATTCTTTCAATCCCGAGGCATGGTCGGCACTAAATGGAATGCTCGACAGTTCCATAGTACCGCCTGCGACCGAAGGCACTCAGTTGTTTACATGGCTTACAAAGTATTGGTGGGCTGTGGTTATTGCAGGTCTGGTACTAACTGGACTAACTGTTCTCCTACTTAGCTCTGCAGAAAATATCATTGGAGTCGATGATACATCAGACACTCAGGATGTCACAACAATATCACCTGTAAATGAAGCTCCTGTTTCTCCCTTGAAAATGCCCGTTGAGCCAGATAACATTCAGCTCCCGCACTCTAAGACATCCTCGATCGATCAGGGTGGCCTGCAAGTCGAACGTACCACAATTCGGATCACAAAGTTACCTACTTTAAAATCTGAAATATTAGAATGGCATCAATCTTCACCAGACCTTTCACCCTGGCAGCCCCTGACAGGTGATGCATTGCTTGACAGTTTGAAAAAGCTACAGGAAGAAAAGAGGAGGAGATATCTGATATGGTGAATTGAGCGTTTAGCGTTTAGCGTTTAGCGTTTAGCGTTTAGCGTTTAGCGTTTAGCGTTTAGCGTAAGAAAAGAAAATATAATTGGAGTTGAAAGGTCAACCTGAAATATCAATTGATCAATCATCCCTTTCCGCAAGGAAGAGTTGATTCCCATCGGGATCGGTGAAATATGCCAAACGCATATAGCCGTCCTGTACTACTCTGAGTTGAATGTCTTTAGTCTGCAATTCCTCCACTGTCAGATCAAAATCTGTGACCCCCATGCCGATAGACATATTATCACCCCATGAAACATTTTCTGATGCCGGATGCAGGCCGATCTGCAAGTCTGGTGCCTGGATCTCTGCATAGTGGTCTTCGTATCGATTAAGTAATTCCAGTCCTAATTTATTCTGATAAAAGTCAATGGCTCTGTTCATGTCAGTAACCATGACATTGACGCGACAGGATCTCAGGTTTTTCATTTCAGCAATTAATTTGTTCCACAGATAAATTTACTGAATCACTGGACTAATTCTGATACAGCCTGAATACTGATTACTGATTACTGTCTAGTATCCCCTCAACTGTTTAGCTACTGCGATAATTACGATAATAGTGATCACAACCGCAAGGAAGATGATGAGACTGGCATACGGAAGATCTTCCACCGCATGGTAAAACTTGTTGCCAAGAAAGCCGATGAAAACAATCAGGAATATAGAGCCGACGATTTGCTTGACCATAGAGCGGAGGTTATACCATAGAAATAACGATAAAGGTCTGCAGTGGTTTTGAGCTCCAACCTAAAGCATGGCAAAAGAAGATGCATGTGAGAATCCTGTTCAGTACGATTTATTCTATGATGAGTGATTATCTAGCCAATGTTGCATGTCTGATCGACAGATGAAACGCGGGAATTAGCCGATATTGTCAACAGTTCCATACACCATACACCATACACCATACACAAATAACTACCCCTTCAGCAAAGGCCCCAACCATCGCCTAGCCTCCTCCAAATCCATGCCCTTGCGCTTTGCATAGTCCCTGACCTGATCCTCGCCGATCTGGCCGATGCCGAAATATTTGCTGTCGGGATGTGCAAAGTAGAAGCCGCTGACACTAGCCGCCGGATGCATGGCGTAACTTTCGGTCAATCTGATGCCTATCTCCTCTTCTGCTCCGAGAACATCGAACAAGATACCCTTTTCAGTATGTTCAGGACACGCAGGATATCCCGGAGCCGGACGGATGCCCCGATAATCCTCGCTGATTAGACCATCAATATCGAGGTTCTCATCGCGTGAATATCCCCAATATTCCTTCCGGATGTCTTCGTGCAATTTTTCTGCTAACGCCTCGGCCAGTCGGTCCGCTAGAGCTTTTAATAATATCGCATTGTAATCATCGTGGGCATCTTCGAATCTCTTCACATGTTCTTCGATACCAATGCCTGTGGT
>JAWVZH010000220.1:0-4064 GCA_033722295.1 Saprospiraceae bacterium | reverse complement strand
TCACCAGTACTGGGGCTAAAGCACGTAACTCCTGAAAGGTCAATCGGAAAGGTCAATGAATCATATGTACATCCTTCCGCCTTGATATTGGATTGTGTTTCTGCTGCCGATCCGCAACGGATCACACCGCCCTCGACAGGGTCATTCGGTATGCCATCATTGGCATTGGGGGTATCATCAATGGTTCCGTCCACATTCCAGGTCGCACCACCAGTCCACCTCTGGGCACAGTCACACGGTAAAGAAACCATCATACTTGGCGCTGCAGCTTGAGTACCTGCCCTTTCTGGCATGTCCCGTCTGAGGATTGTAACTTCCTTTTTAATATAAGGAGATCGCACATCTACGCTCAATAAGCTATTCACCTTATCAGTGATCCGCTCTTTTATTGATAAGCCCATACCTCCCAGACTACTCCAAAGATCATTAAGGAAACTGAACCCTGACTGCTCAGTATTCTTAATTAAATCTTTATCACTCGCCTCTTCATTGTCTGACTGGGAAGATTTATCTACTGCCAGCAATTTTATACTGGAAGATCCAGTATTGAGCATGATCTCCTTATCCTCAGGCGTAATTTTGACCATCCTGGCCTTCGTCATGGGATTAGGATCAGCATTGAGAAATACAGGGATCAAAAAAGTAAGCAGGGCTAACTGCAATGTCCGTAAACAGGCTAGCCTGAGCCAAGTAGTGCAAATTGGTTTCATTACGACGAGATTATTTTAAATAATACTCATCGGTGATTGGGGCGAAAGTCGACTACAAGTTAGCAAAAAATACCTGCTCATCAATACTGTATTTTGGCCCGTTCAACTGCCCTGAATGGATTGATTATTCACATACATATATATTTTAAATATAAACAGAAGTTACACGTTGACAATGAATGATTTATCCATAAAATTTATGAATATCCTTTAAATACAGCCCCTAAAAATTTTTATTCAAATTTGTTTTAACCATACATCATGTTATTCTCACTTAACATTTCATTAGGCACCTGTTGAAAACAACAATGCCCTTCACAGGTTATCTTCGCAATACATGCGCAATCAAACAATCAGATGGCTCATAGTACTGGGATCTTTATCCGTTCTCGGTATCGTATCCGTTCAGTACTACTGGGTGACTCGCACACTAGAGCTCAAAGAAAGCGAGTTCCACCAGTCGGTCAGCATCGCTCTTCGCAATGTTGCAACGAAGATCGCAGAATTCAATAAGTCACAACTCACACAAAGGGGACTCATCACCCGGCATGCCAATAACTATTATGTCGTGAATGTCAACAGTGATATTGACGCCAATGTCCTTGAGGTTTATCTCCTCGACGAGCTTTACGAACAAGGCATCAACCAACCCTTTGAATATGGCATCTACGATTGCCAAACCAATGAACTGGTCTATGGTAACTGTTGTGATTATTCAGAATTCCAGATCCGGCCCAGTGAACGTCGCCAGATACCTGTGGACGAAGAATATGTGTATTATTTCGTGGTTCGCTTCCCCTCTATGGATTCCCACATTTTGAGTGAAATGCCCCTTACCATATTTTTATCAGTGATAACACTCATCGCCTGCCTGATCTTTGTATATGCCATGTACATACTGCTGAAACAAAAGCGATTCAGTGAACTACAGCGTGATTTCATTAATAACATCACACATGAGTTCAAAACGCCTCTATCATCCATTAAACTGGCGTCCGAATCTTTTATTCACAATCCCTCGATCCAGAAGGATGAGCGTCTTACCAAATACGCACGCATCATCAGAGATCAAAACCAACATCTCAATAATCAAGTAGAAAAAGTGCTTAATCTGGCCAAATTAGAACAAGGTCAGGTCCAGTTATCAAGAGATACGATCAATCTCAGTGCATTCCTGGAAGACTTTGCTGAGGAAGCCAGGTTACTCGTCGAGCAAAATAATGGTAAATTAAATTTTAACTGTCAGATCAATGATGTTGATATAAGGGCCGACCACACCCATCTGAAAAATGTTCTCTATAATTTGATAGACAACGCTATTAAATACAATGACCAAAACCCGGTTATCGACCTTGACGTAGCCCAGGCCGATGGCTCCATCCATGTTCAGATAAGGGATAACGGCATTGGAATAGAGAAAGGACATATCTCGAAATTGTTTGACAAGTTTTTCAGGGTCTCCACAGGTAACGTTCATGATGCCAAAGGTTTTGGTTTAGGACTATATTATGTAAAATTGATCTGTGACGCTCACAATTGGGACATCAGGGTTAGCAGCCGTCCGGGTCAGGGATCCGTATTTACTATTATTATGAAATCGGACTGATTATGCCATTAGCCAACATTCTGTATGTAGAAGACGATCAAAGCCTTGCTTATATTACGAAGGATCACCTTGAGATGAATGACTACAACGTCGTACATTGCGAGGACGGTGAATCCGCAAAAAAGGCTTTTAATGAGCAGGAATTCGATCTTTGCATATTCGATGTGATGCTTCCTAAAACCGATGGTTTTGCCTTATGTGAATACGTGAGAAAAACAGATCCGCACATTCCGGTGATAATGCTGACGGCCAAGTCCCTGAAAGAAGATAAAATCACAGGATTAAAAACTGGTGCGGATGACTACATCACCAAGCCGTTCAGCATAGAAGAGTTAATACTCAAAATTCAAATCTTCCTGAGACGTAACAGAATAAGCTCTCCGAAGGAAAACGACATTATTACAATCGGTGATTATACTTTTGACCCCAAGAATCTCGCCTTGAAACATCCAAAAAATGATCGGATTCTCACCCAACGAGAAAGCGAATTACTGAAGGTCTTAACCGATAATATGGGCAATGTGCTCAAGCGATCTGATATTTTAAATCGCATTTGGGGAGAAGATGATTATTTTCTGGGAAGAAGCCTCGACGTATTTATTTCCAGACTGAGAAAATATTTAAGTGAAGATGAGCGAATTTCAATTGAAAATATTCATAGCGTAGGATTCAAGCTCTCTGTAAATAAGAATGACCAATGAAAATCAGCGGCTTTTCCATGGCAAAAAACGCCACGAAATTATACTACCCCATACGGCAGGTGGTAGAGTCTATTTTGCCGATAGTTGACGAGTTCGTCATAGCTATCGGGGATTGCGACGAAGATGACAGAACTCGTGAGGAAGTGGAAGCGATCGGATCCGATAAAATCAAAATTATCGATACCGTATGGGATATTGAACAATATCCACGCGGCATGGAACATGCCCATCAAACAGATATTGCCAAGAATGCCTGCTCCGGTGATTGGTGTTTTTATCTCCAGGCTGACGAAGTCGTACATGAAAAATATCATGACACCATCGTTCAGGCTTGCAAACAGTACAAAGACGATAAGAATGTAGATGGATTCTTATTTCAATATCTGCATTTCTACGGCGACTTTGACCATTACAACGATTCTCACACTTGTTATCCCAAGGAAATTCGAATTGTCAGAAACGATTCAGAGATACACTCTTACATCTCAGCTCAATCGTTCCGAAGAATTCCTAATTTTAACGGTAAAAACTACCGCCAGGTGGAGGGCACTGAAAAACTCAATGTTGTAGAAATTCCAGCCTACATATATCATTATGGATGGGTAAGGCCACCTTATTTTATGGAAGTAAAATCAAAACAATTATACACTAATCATCACGGGACCCAGGAAGCCGACAGCAGATTTTCTGACCGGTCGAAATTATTTGACTACGGGAATCTCAGTAAACTACCGAAATTCAAAGGGACGCATCCCAGGGTAATGCAACCCCTTGTTGATGATTTTGATTGGGCGGACCTTCTCCATTATGAAAAGGATTATGTTCCATCTCGCCCTCCGCAAAAACATGAGAAGTTGAAATACCGAATCCTCACCTGGATCGAACAAAACTTGTTGGGTGGCAAGCATTTATTTGGCTACAGCAATTGGAATGTGGTGGACAGGTTCAAGAAAAAATAGGATGAGTTAAATCCCCTGGCCCCCATATCTAAGGGTCGATTGGAAAGACTAGATAGAAAATATGAAATATAAATAGTCTTTCGTTACC
>JAWVZH010000219.1:0-4066 GCA_033722295.1 Saprospiraceae bacterium | reverse complement strand
TTCCAGAACTCACTATGCCGTTGGCCAGCAAACAGTTACTGATGTAGACATCCGAATTGGAAATATTAATGCCGCCTGCCTGCTGTTCTGCAACATTAAAGTTGAAAAAACAGCGTTCCACCACAAGGGTAGAGATATCTACGCTGTCTTCGAACATAAAGATCGCACCGCCGAAATTGGCCTGATTGCCTTCGAAACGCGTATCACTGATCCGCAAACTGGCACTGCCTCGTTGATATATAGCTCCACCATTACTGCCAAAGCACAGATTCGTGGAAAAGTCACAGTTTTTTATCGTGACACTGGTCGTGTCGTTTTGCTGCCAGATGGCCCCTCCCCGATCTGCTTCATTATTGGAAAAGACCGAGTTGCTGATCATGCTGATGTTTGTGAATCCTATGGACAGAGCGCCACCCCCGGCATCGGCCATGTTCTGATCGAACATGCAAGAATCGACGAGGCTTGTTCCATTACCGTACAAAGAGATGGCACCGCCAAAATTACCTCTGTTGCCAATAAATGCACATCCCCTGAACTCGACGCTGCTGAAGTCTGTCTCATCGATCAGGTTATGATATACACCTCCTGAGCTCCCAGCAGTATTATTGAGGAACTGGCAATTATCGAAAGTTGTGGAGAAACCGGAATTATAAACAGCTCCTCCTCTACCGTCTGCTTCATTCTCTTCGAATATGCAATCCCTGATCACGATATCGTCATTGGTCACCACATACATGGCTCCACCAAAGCCACCCAGATTGCCCTGAAATCTGCAATTAAGAATCTGAGCCCCAGTGGAGGCGGCTGCCCTTGGATATACTGCCCCGGCAAAATGTCCATAGTTCGCAGTGAACACACAATTCCTGATTATCGGTGCACCGTACATCAATATTGCACCGGCTCTTCTGTCATCTCCTGCTGCGGTCTGCCCGTCGGTGTGACCACCTGAAACGGTAAATCCATCGATAACACAACCATTGCTGACTCCGGGCGCGACAAATACCACGTGCCGGCAATTTTCTGACCTGAAATTGACAAAATCACCTTCAATATCATCTCCATTTATATCACCGGAAAGGATCGTTCGATTGGCCAGTATATTCCTTTGTGACAGATTATCCTCAGTACCATTGAACCCACCGTATAGCCTTATGTCATTCTCAATAACGAAACTGGAGCCCCGGGTGGGTATTTGTCCTCCTGGAATATATGTGCCTTCCGCAACCCATATTTCTGATCCCGCACCAGAAGAATCTATGGCAATAGATAGATCGGTATAGGCATTGGCCCACGAAGTACCGTCATTGTTACCCACCGCATCAATGTCTACGTAGACTACCTGTCCAATAAGACCTGATGCCATAATAAAAGAGAATAGTAGAATTGTAAATTTTGGAATTTTCATAACAAACAGCGTTTTAGTTGGCCTTCAAAAGATACGCATTCGTAATCGTTAATACAATATATCAGGGGTACTCCAATCAATACTACACTTATGGGTAGTACAAAAAACCGCCACTACCTATGCACGAGTAATGGCGGTCTAATACTAATAATCCCGTTAATCTAAACCCCGCAAGTAATTTTTACTTACACTATATATACGCTTATTACTCCTGATTCGCTGCAGGAAGGTTTAGAAACAGGATTCTGGAGAAATGACGTTTTTCTGTCAAAGCATCTATCTGACCATCGGTTTCAATGCATTCAATTCTTTAACAATAGCGTCAAATGCTCTGTCGACATGTGCTTGATTAACGTAGGTTTGGCCGATCACCATACGGACTATGAAGCGTCCGTTCAATTTGGTATGAGAAAGAAACACAACGCCACTGGCATTGAGTCTTTCCATAAGTGCCTCTGTCACAACATCGTTGGTCGAGTCATCTTCACTCAAATTTGATCTGAAGGCAAAAAAGTTCAAAAATGGACCGCTCACGACCTCCAGTCCTTGTTGAGCACTTACTTTTTCTGCCATTGACTTCGCCATTTCAATATGGTTACGAAGCTTAAGACGAATACCCTCGACTCCCATGAGACGTAGGACGAACCATAATTTCAGGGCTCTGAACCTTCTGCCCAACGGAATGCCCCAATCTTTGTAATCCCTGACCTGTCCTACCGGTGAGGTCTTCAGGTATTCCGGCGAAATATCGAATGTCCGAACCAGGTATTCGGCGTTTTTTACATAATACGCTGAACAATCGAAATTCGTGAACATCCATTTATGAGGATTAAAGACAAAGCTATCCGCTCGATCCATGCCTTTGATCATCCACCGGTATTCCTCTAATATCAATGCCGTGCCTGCATAGGCGGCGTCTACGTGCAACCAAACCTTGTATTTTTGACAGATCTCGGATATCTCCGGGAGCGGATCCACACCTAATGTTCCTGTGGTACCAATCGTTGCAACAACGCATAGTGGAATGAGGCCGTCAGCGAGATCCTCTTTGATACAACTCTCAAGTACGTCTGGAACTAATGCCTGTTGATCATCAACTTCGATGGCCACAAAGTTTTTACGTCCAATCCCGGCTATACCAACAGCCTTTTCGATCGAAGAATGGGTTTCCTTCGAACCGTAGACCCTCATTCCCGGAGAAACCCCTTCCATATTGCTGGAAAAACCGGTCTTCACCTCTCTTGCTGTCAGCAGTGCCGTCAGAGTGGCTGTAGATGCCGTATCCTGAATCACACCTTCCCAAGCTTCCGGCAGTCCCAATTCCCTTTTTAGCCAGTTGAGAACGAATTCTTCCATCTCTGCAGCCACAGGAGAGGTCTGCCACATCATGCATTGAGCTCCCAGGGCAGCAGTAACGAATTCTGCAAGAACTGATTCTATTGAAGAGTTGGCCGGGAAGTAAGCATGAAAGTTAGGATGCTGCCAATGAGTGATCCCCGGTAGAACGATATCATTCAGTTCCTGAATAACTTCGTCCAGATCCACTTTACCCGTTGATTTAATATGCTCCAGAGCATTTGTGATCTCACCAGGTTTTACGCGTGACTTGACGGGAAAGCTCTCAATATTCTTGAGGTAGTGATCAATCCATTCCAGGATTTTAGCAGCCGAATCAGGAAAATCTCCTTTCGATAACATTAAGGATAAATTTTGGGTAAGATAAAGGGTTTAAGCCGTTGAATGTGCAACAAAATCGTTATATGCTACCTTGAAAGAATTGATATTCTTACCTTCGCTTTTCGGCGGCTCACGAGAAATCATCCCCGTGGCAGCCCGTCCAGACTAAGACAAGATGAAAAGGAGCTGGATTTCGAGTGTATTCCAATACACCTGCCCGAGATGCAGGCAATGTAAGATGTTTGCCGAGCCGTTCAAGCTGAGGGATCCATTGAGAATGCACGAAAGATGTCAAAATTGTGGAAAGAGGTTTGAGCCTGAACCGGGCTTTTACTTCGGTGCCATGTTTTTGTCATACATCATATCTGCGTGGGTTTTGCTGGTCTTGGCCTTGACACTGGTTTTTTACTTTGGCTGGACAGTCGAAATGACAATGCTGGTTGTCATTTTGGTTGGAATCCTTGGATATTTTAAATTACTGCGCTTATCTCGTTCGCTTTATATACATATTGTAGTAAAATACGAAGGGGAAAAGCCACCGGATCTCAGAGGTCCTGCAAAGATTGTTGATTAAAAAAGTTGCATGAAACACAACATACTGGAAACCATAGGTAACACACCCTTGGTCCAACTCAACAAGCTGGTAGAGTCAATAGATGCTACTGTTTGCGCAAAACTGGAGTTTTTCAATCCCGGCCTATCTACCAAGGACCGGATCGTTATGAAGATCATTGAGGATGCTGAGGAAAAAGGTCTGATCAATAATGGATCCACTTTGATCGATGCTACCTCTGGCAATACGGGCATATCGATAGCTATGGCGGCCAAGGTCAGGGGCTACAAGTGTATTCTCTGTGTCAAGGATTCGATAGCTGAAGAAAAGCACCAAATGCTGAAATCCCTGGAGGCCGAGGTAGTGTTGTGTCCCGCAGGGGTAGATCCGGAGCATCCGGAATCTTATTACTCCAAGGCACTCGAACTATC
>JAWVZH010000218.1:0-4069 GCA_033722295.1 Saprospiraceae bacterium | reverse complement strand
CAGAATAGCTTTTGGACGCCCACGGGCATTTCGTCCTGGTAACTTCCGATCATTCCCTTTCTGAAATGACGCTTCGCCTTTTGCGGATCGAATTGGGAAGAAGCGCCACCGCCATATTTTGGCTGACCATGCTTCAGTTTTTCGAAATCCGGCAGTCTATCTGTTCTTGGCTTGGGCAGCTCTATGATATTTCGAAGTTTTTCAGCTTCCTGGATAGGGTCCTGGATCAGATCTTCAAAACGAATGACAATATCGGCGCGTTCCAGCCATGCTCTTACATTCTCCGACCAACCGCCAAAGTGACTGCCACCTCTTGCAATGACAGCTTCCAGAAGATTGTGTTCATAGTCACTGCCAGGCTCGACAATGTCCTTCCTGTGATGTGCAAGTGAGACCAGGGCGTCCCTACCATCTCTGACCAGGTATACAGCCGGTATATTGGCATTTGCAGGATCTAACTCATGAGGCAGGAGATGCGTCTTTACAATGGGATATTGATCATAATTTTGATCAAGCTTCCTACCGGGATCTATATGATACGTGCTGGACTCCATTCCATATACTTCATACAACACATTCCGAAAGAACGTATTGCCGGATCTGGGGAATGAAGCGAGCCATATCATATGCTGTAAGCCGATTTAATTGCGAAGGTATTTATAAATGGTGTATAGTGTATGGTGTATTGTTTATTGACCGAGCATCAAGCATCCAATACCGAATACCAAATACCGAGTACCAAATACCGAGTACCGAGGGTGGAGAATAGATAATGGAATAATTTGGACTATAGACCAATCTACTCGATCTGGTTGATATGTATATTCAGGAGTTTTGACAGTTTTGTGGCGCCATGCTCATAGAGGTGGATGGGGTCCTGGAAGTCGCTGTCCTCAAATGCAGGGTGATCCATCCAGTTGAGATGATGAACATGCTCATATTCCCCGGAGATCTTACCACAGATCTCATTAAGTTCGTCTACCAGTTCCTGATCGAGTAAGGCCCGCATCGAACTGTGGAGTGGGGTGTTGAGAATGGTTAAGTGTATGTCATTTTGTGCACACAAGTCGATGATGTCTTTCAGATGATCGATGTTGGACGCTACATATTCCGGATGTTGATTGTTGAGGCTTTTGGCCAGTTTTTCGGCCTTTTTACCAAAAATGGGCTTCTTATTGGGAAACACACGGAAGCCATTTTCCTGTATACCGGTGTGCATGACCTCACCGTGCGCGTAATACTTCCAAATCATGCCTAGCAGCCTGATCCCTCTCTCCTGGGAAATAAAGAGTTTCAGGTCGGGTAATCCAAAATACTTCGAGAAATAGACCAGTGTAGAGGCATTCAGCTTGCGGGCTTTGTGATGAAAGTCATTAAAAGTGATGGAGAGGATGATGTGCTGGACATCATTCTCATGACTCAGTGCCTTGCGGATGACGAGCTCATCCAGTTCCAGATCCAGGCCTCTCAGAGAAGCATTATAGGTGGGGCTGTCAAAATAAGCCGGGTTGACCCCACGAAGAGTAACCGACGGGCCGAAGATCAGGACCTCAATACTGTCCAGATTGCTTTCCAGAAAGTGACTCTTTTGTGAGTATTCGTTCGGGACCTTGGTGATCAATATTTCTGTTGTCGCAAGAATGAGGACGATGGGCAGGACGATCCAAATGGTTCGGACAACAAAGGGTTTTATGTGTATCCATGCCTTCATCAGAATTGGAAGTAAATAAAGTCAATCGTCGGCGCCTTGAACAGGAATATCGCCAGCATTATGGAAAAATATATGACATATCTCTTCCAGGGCTGGATCAATAGCCCTGTAAAGTCCAGACCGTGCTCCTTCTCTCTTTGTCGCCATTCAACATAGAGAAAAATAGCCAGCAGAGCTACCAGGCCCAAGTTGAGCTTTCTTGACGGAAGTGAGAGAAGCGAAGGATCTGCCATTCCGGTGATAAATTCCCATCCGTGAGCGAGGGATTCCATGCCGAAATAAAGGGAAGCAAAAACAATGAGGAAGAATGTCTGCAGCCTTCGTCCCATGGTTACCAGATAACCGTCCTGGTTCAGACCCAGATAGTCGGCCAGGGAAAAGCGTTTGAGATAGATCGACCTGAAGAATAAAACACCGTGCATAAATCCAAAAGCCACGAAGGTCCATGAGGCGCCATGCCAGAAGCCGATAAGTACAAAAAGAATGAGTGTATTCTGAAACTGCAGCCACCTCGTTCGCTCCCGTGCTTTGAGCGTCATCGGGACAAAGACATAGTCTCTGAACCAGAAAGTCAGGGAAATGTGCCATTTGCGCCAGAATTCCGGGATCGACCTTGCATAGAAGGGGAAACCAAAATTCTTTCGAAGATTGAATCCAAACAGTCGGGCACATCCGATGGCAATGTCAGAATATCCAGAAAAGTCGCCGTAGACCTGAATGAGGAAGATGGTGATCGCGAGAAAAAGCGTACTCCCGCTCTGGGTGGCGCTATTGTCATAAACATAGTCGACAAAAATGGCACAATTGTCAGCTATCACCACTTTCTTGAACAGCCCCCAAAGCATCTGCCTCATGCCATCAGACGCTTTGATCATGTCGAATTTTCGGTCCCTCAGAAACTGAGGCAGTAAGTTACGCGCACGTTCAATAGGTCCGGCGACCAGTTGTGGAAAGAAGGCCACAAAGCCTAGAAAGGCAAAGAAGTTCTTTGTGGGTTTCAATCGCTTCTTGTAAATATCAAGGGTGTAGGACAGCGTCTGGAATGTATAAAAACTGATCCCCACAGGAAGAATGATGTTGAGCCTGTCGACATCGAGAGTAGCACCGAAGAAAGTGAAGGCATCTACAAAGCTTTCAACGAAGAAATTGAAATACTTGAAGAAGCCGAGCATACCGATGTTGATGAAAAGCGACAGATAGAGGAACCATCTGCGTTTTTTGCCTTGGGCTTTGTCCATGGCCAGTCCGACCCAGTAGTCCGTAACACTGCTGATGAATATCAGGATCAGGAATCGCCAGTCCCACCAGCCATAGAAAAAGTAGCTCGCCACCAGAAGGAAGGCATTCTGGCACCTGATATTCTTGTTGAACACCAACCAATACAGGAGGAAGACAACAATCAAAAAGATCCCGAATTCCAGCGAGTTAAAGAGCATGGGTCACCTTAGTTTTCTATGGATTCAAGATTCTGAATATGGGCATCCAGCATGATGGATAGCTTCCTGGCACCTTGTTCATTGAGGTGGATGGGGTCATTAAAATATTCCGCTTTGAACTCGGGATGTTCCATCCAATTCAGAAAATGGACGTGGTCAAATTGTTGGTCATAACTTTCGAGAATGCCATCTACTCTTTTGCTTTTCTCTTCGATGTCCTTTGGTCTGAAAGAAGAGTGAACCGGAGGAGAAAGTAACGTGAGATGTATATTGTTTCTCTCACAGATGCTGATAATAGAATCAAGATTTTCCTGTTTCGAAGGAATGAATCTGGTATTATTCCATTGAAGGAGGGCTTCAAGACGGTTACCCTCTTTCGCGAGGTCTACATCCTTTTTTTTGCGTTGCGTACTGAATCCGGAACTATCGATCTTCAAATTGGGTTCGATACCTCGCAAATGGTATTTTAATATCCTCTGGATCATTAATAATCCCTTTTCCTGTGCCAGGTAGGTTCGAAATTCTGGAAGATCAAAATATTTGGCAAAGTAAACACGATCAGATCCTTTTATCTCACGGGGTCCCTGGTACAGATTATTGATATTCGAAGACAGAATGATATGACGGATATCGTTAGGAAAATTCAGCATATAGTGTGTAACCGCAAGTCCCATTTCCCAGTCGAGCCCATTAAGAGAGAGGTTGTATGTGGGTTGTTGAATATAGTCGGGATTGACACCTCTGAGTGTAACTGAAGGGCCCATGATTGTAACCATAATAGAATCGAAACGGTGGGCAACGATTTCACTTTTTTTAGAGTAAATATTAGGAACACGAGTGTACAGACTCTCTATAAGACTAAATAGTAGTAGAAAGGGAAGCAGGAAAAGGGCAGTTTGTAATATGAATTTCTTCATCCTGT
>JAWVZH010000217.1:0-4119 GCA_033722295.1 Saprospiraceae bacterium | reverse complement strand
TGGGGTGATCACGTGCGCAGTGTCAGGCTGAGTGACTTTGGCTTCGATCGACCGGCCTTGCATGTAGAAAGGGCAGAGTTTGACGATATCCTGTTTAAAAATGCCCAGGAAAAAGGTGTGGATACCTTTGAGAATACGCTGGCCCAGGAGATCGAAACTGTAGCCCCCGGGGTATCAAAGGTGCATTATACCTCACGGCAGGGAGACTCGACTGACAAAGGCACCTTCAATTGCAAGTTTGTGATCGACAGTACCGGACAGGCCACCCTGATGGGTAAGCAAAAGGACATGAAGGTATTCGATGATGGATTCAGGTTCCACGCCTTCTGGGCCTATTATAAGGAGATGGATTATATGTCCTCTCTTGATCGATATTGCCGGTTTTCGGAGCGACGAACGCACTTTCCTCAGACCCTTGTCACTGATGAGGGGGAATGGGGATGGATATGGCAGATCGTCATGAAGGACAGTGTCAGCGTCGGATTGATCCTGGAGCGTGAAAACATGAATAAGTTTAAAGAGAAAGGGAAAGATCTGAAATCCCGGTTTCTGCGTACCATCCGTGAGAATGACATACTGTCCAATTTCATTACCACGGAAGACATTGTAGATGACAAGATATACAGCGTTCGCGATTATTCCTACAAGACAAAAGAACACGCCGTAGGCAATACGGTCCTGGTGGGCGATGCTGCTGCATTTGTCGATCCAATCAATTCCGCGGGTGTGATCATGGCCTTCTATTCAGGATATTTCGCCTCCTGGGTACTGGACAAATCCTTGCAAAGCCCGGACAAAGCGAAAAGTTACTTTGATTTCTACCAAAAGATCGTCAGCTCGAAGTTCAACTTGTTCAGAGCCATCGCCGTCCCTGAAAAGTATATTTCCCAGGAAACCCTCGCTGCTTGCCAACAAGCTTTTCGCCTGCTCAGCGAGAATGAACTTCAGTTGTTGATGACCCAGATCAGCCTCACCCAGCGGGCCGAAAACGTCCCTGAGTTTGTAAGCAAGCTCGGTGTGGACAAGGAGTATCGCTTCGACGAGATGAGCCGCGACAGTTTTTTGTCAAATTTTGGGGTTAATGCGTAGTTGCGTTAGAGGTCAGGTTGTCGTGAGAGGGGATAGATTGTTGAATGTTTATCGATTATCGTGGAGTGTGTAAAGTGTAGAGTTCCCTTTTAATTAAGATTGTGAGATAAAAGATGTGTCCGATCATTGACTTTTATAGCTTGTCCCTAGTGAACGGCTGAAAATCTGACACCGGGAATACACGATTACCGAAAGACCTAACCCTTATTGGCCAATTGACCACAGGCTGCATCGATGTCCTTGCCGCGACTGCGCCGGACGGTCGTCATGACACCATGGTCGACCAGGATACCCGCGAATTTATCCAGTTGATCCGCCGATGACTTCTTGTATGGCACACCTTCTACAGGATTGTATTCGATGATATTGACCCTGACAGGAAATCTCTGACAGAGCTGGATCAGGTTGTAAGCATCCTCCTCTGTATCGTTGAAGCCGTTGAATGCGATATACTCATAGCTTATACGGTTGCCTGTCTTTTTGTAAAAAGACTGGATGGCCTCCATCAGGGATCCCAGATCATTGGTTTCATTGATCGCCATGATCTCATTTCGCTTTTTATCATCTGCCGCGTGCAGGGAAAGGGCCAGATTGAATTTGACCTTGTCGTCGGCCAAACGCTGAATCATTTTGGCTATTCCGGCCGTGCTGACAGTAATACGCTTTGGAGAAATATTCAATCCCTCAGGCTCTGTAAGCAGATCTATGCTCCTCATCGTTTCCTTATAATTGAGCAGGGGTTCACCCATACCCATGTAGACCACATTAGTGAGGGGATGATCGTATTTATCAAGAGACAGGGCATTAACTTCTACATACTGGTCGTAGATCTCTCCCGCACTCAGATTGCGCATACGCTTCATCTTGCCTGTAGCACAAAAACTGCAGGCCAGGCTGCATCCCACCTGGGTAGAAACACAGACGGTATATCTGTCATCCTTCGTTACAGGGATAAGTACGGATTCTATCAAATTGTCATCGAAAAGGCGGAATCTCGACTTGATCGTGCCATCCTGACTGTACTGCGCCGTATCCAGTTCGATCGTGTGAATGTCAAATTCATCGGCCAGCCGGATCCTCAGGTCCTTCGATAAGGACGTCATCTCCTCAAAAGTCTTTGCCTGCTTCTGCCATAACCAATGGTACACCTGCCTCGCACGGAATGCCGGGTAGTCTCTTTCTTTAAAATATTCGGTCAACTCCTCCATGGTCAGTCGCCGGATGTCCATCTTTGCTTCCTGTGACATATGGTGTTGTTAACACAATAGACGCCTAATGGATTTCAGGAATGTAGATAAAAAAAGGCCATCCGCCTGAGGCGGACAGCCTTTAAAGTGTACTCAATATGGAAAAACTCTCAAAGAATGATCACAATCATTTATGGATCATCACAGTTTTTCTGATGAGGCATTGAATCCAAACGACAGTCCCAGTCGGATACCTGACTTCTTGAGCACTGAAACGAGGTTAACAGGGAAATTGACCTTCCCACTTTTGAATGTTCGTCCAATGGCAAGGACAAGACCCGAATCTATTTTACGGTTTCCCCTGCTGTCCAGTCTCTTTTCAATATGCAGATCCTCATCGGGAAAGCGTCCTCTTTCATCTTCCAGGTACCATTCTCCGTCAAATTCAAATCCATCGGCCTTTTTACTTATAAGGAAAATAGGGCCGAAGGCAAACTCGAGGCCTGAAATATTGGATCTTATGCCATGAAGGACACTGATACTGGGAATGAATAATCCCTGTTCCAATCCGGCGATCGTAGGCACGAACTCGAAAAGGGCCTGTACATTACCTTCATTGAGGTAGGAGACCTCGAATTGGTAGCCAAACTGTGACATCACCGGCCAGGCGTCAAATCCGCCGGATTGTGTGCTTCTCTGGAGTGCCTCCCCGTCCATACCTGTGACATAGCCGAATCCCATCCGCGGACCATTCAACTTGAGTCTTGTCACCTTAGGCGTGTTGATGGTGTTCTCATAGTCATATTCATCGGTCAGCTTCTTCCATAGCGCCTCATCCACCGACATATCATACATCTTCTTCACGCTCAAGCCCAGCATAGCTGGCAGATTCTCTTCGACATTGATGAATTCCTGGATATAGTTGTATTCGATTTCTCCCGATGCTACATCGATGACTCTCAGCGTGATGATGATCTGACCCGAATATCGGTCCACACTACCTGAGATCATCTTGTCCACATCCAATTCACTACCGACCTTCACGAGACATGATCTACCAAGACATGTCAGCGGATCGATCTCCAAAGCTTCGCATACCGAGTTAGTTTCATAGCGATCCACCACGGTGAATGTCTCTATCTTGATCAATTCATTCCGTAGGATGTTGCCGAGGGTGATCCCGTCGGTATTCAAATTGCGGGCCTCGATCGCCACCACGGCGGCAGACTTCGGTTGGAATACTTCCTGCGTAAAAACATTTACCCAGGTGAGTATCAAAAAAACCTGACTAACAATAAGCTTGTTCATAGTATAGTCGTTTGTTTACAAATTGTTTCGAAACAAATCTATGGGCCGACATCCGCGTGATCTTATCGTTTCTCGATACTGTCAAAATTTATTTTATCTAATATGTATAAAGCAGGGATTTATCTTGATGATCGCGCTTTTATTAGTAGGTTGCTATCCTTCTAAGCCTCGAAAGGCCTTTGTGAACTGTCCACCCCCCTCTCCGCCCGACTATACTGATCTGTTTTATTGGGCGGCCCATCCAGAAAAAAGAGATTCGGCGGATGTGGTCCCTTCTTCAGAAATGATCAATGGACAGGATAAGGCCCGGGCTGATGTCTTTTACCTTCATCCCACAACCTATCTGGGGTCAGTAGGAGAGAATAAGTGGAACGCTCCCGTTGATAACGCACACCTCAATCGGGAAACAGATAAAGTTGCGGTAAGAAGTCAGGCGACGATCTTCAACAGATGTTACCGCATCTTTGCACCCAGATATCGGCAGGCCCATTACAAAAGCTACTTTACCAGCAGAAAAAAAGATGGGAACAAGGCT
>JAWVZH010000216.1:0-4120 GCA_033722295.1 Saprospiraceae bacterium | reverse complement strand
TTTTGAGAGAAAGACCGCGCTCCCTGTTGGGTACAATACTGGTCGCCAATAACTTCATCAATATTGCCATTGTTGTCATATCTGAGTTCCTGATCTGGAACTTATTCTCCGAGGAACTCTTCGAGCAATGGGCGCAGGTTATCGTTGACAGTCTGGGCATTGCGGTATTGGGTGCGACGACGATGGCGCGGGTGATCAATTTCCTTATAACTATTTTCGGGATCACTTTCCTTCTTGTGCTTTTCGGCGAGATCGCCCCCAAAATATATTCCCGTATCCACAATAAGACCATGGCGGGATTTATGTCCATTCCGCTGACATGGCTGATGCGCATATTCAATCCGCTGACCTCAGGACTGGTCCTCATGTCCAACTCGGTTGAAAATGCATTGTCCAAGAGAGGAGGCGGACGATCGGCGAGCAAGGAGGACCTCGACAAGGCAATAGAACTGACAGTCATTGATGAGGAAGACGCGAAGGAGGAAGCCGATATTCTCAAGGGTATCATAAAATTCAATGATATTACCGTGAAGCAGATCATGCGAAATCGCGTGGACGTGCTCGGCCTTGATTTCAAAACACCGTATCCGGAGGTCATTCACACCATAAAATCATCCGGCTATTCACGCCTTCCGGTTTTCGAAGAGGATTTTGACAACATACTGGGAATACTGTACGTCAAGGACGTCATTGCCCATTTCGATGAAGAACCCAAATTCGAATGGCAGAACCTCATGCGGAACGAAGTGCTTTATGTGCCGGAAACCAAAAAGATCAATGAATTACTGAAGGAATTCCAGTCAAGGCGCATGCATATGGCCATCGTGGTAGACGAGTATGGCGGAAGTTCCGGTATTGTCACGCTGGAAGATGTCATGGAAGAGGTGATCGGAGAGATCAAGGATGAATCGGACATGGGAGAAGAGCAGGACTATGTCAAAGTCGATGATGATAATTACATTTTTGATGGCAAGGTACAGATCAATGATGTCTGCCGGATCATGGATATCGATTCGGATGAACTGGAGCCCTATCGCGGTGAATCTGATACCATTGCCGGGTTGATCCTGGAGAGTCACGGCTTCATTCCAAAGAAAGACCAGGAATTTATTATTGCCGACAAATACAAACTTCGCGCGGTGGACGTTGGTAAAAGGAGAATTCAGAAAGTTCAGATCACCATTTTATGATAAGGACCATCATAACGTCAATTTGCATTTTGACCCTGTTGTCTTGTACCAGTGACGACTATTCCAAACCGAAGCCACGCGCTTATCCCAGGATCGATTTTCCTGAGCGCTCGATAGATACTTTCAGGTCGGAAGACTGTCCTTTTACGTTCCAGTTTATGAGTTACGGCAAGGTTGAAAAACGCACGGAATATTTCGACAGAGAGCCATTGCATCCATGCTGGTTCGACATCGTTCTACCCGATTTGGACGGCAGGATACATTTCAGTTATGTGCCAGTCAACTCGACCGAACATTTCGACAAGCTGGTGGCCGATGCCTTCAAACTGAGCAGCAAGCATAATGTGAAAGCCAATTACATCGATGAGATGACCTTTAAGAATGAGAACGACGTTTCAGGAATGGTCTTTGATCTGCAGGGTCCTGTAGCTTCGCCTTTTCAGTTCTATGCAACGGACAGCACGGACCACTTCTTACGAGCATCGCTCTATTTGAACACGAAGGTTCGGCCTGATTCCCTGGCGCCAATCTACGCCTTCCTCAAGGAAGATATTACACTGATCCTCAACAGCCTTGAATGGAAAACAGGAGATCCGGAGAAATAGTTAGCTTTTAGCGGTCTCTTTTTCTGAGGTTTCCTCTTTTTTGGCCTCTGCCTTTTCCTCCTCTTTCTTGGCGTTTCGGCTTTCGAAGAGAGCTTTGATCTTGTCTTCGACTTCCTGGGCCACCTCAGGGTTATCTTTCATGAACTGTTTGGCAGCATCTCTACCCTGTGCGATCTTAACGTCGTCATAGCTGTACCAGGAGCCGCTTTTCTGGATTATGCCATGATCCACACCAAGATCTATGATCTCCCCATCTTTGGAAATTCCTTCGCCATACATTATATCAAAGTGGGCGATCCTGAAAGGAGGCGCCAGTTTGTTTTTGACGACCTTCACCTTTACGTTGTTACCTACGACCTCGCCTTCCTTGTTTTTTAGGGCGGCGCCGCTTCGGCGTATATCGAGTCTCATGGAGGTATAAAACTTTAGAGCGTTACCACCGGTCGTTGTTTCCGGATTGCCGAACATAACACCGATCTTCTCACGAAGCTGGTTGATAAAAATGCAGCAGCATCCTGTACGGCCGATCGTTCCTGTCAATTTTCTAAGTGCCTGGGACATCAATCTTGCCTGGAGACCCATTTTGCTGTCTCCCATTTCTCCTTCGATCTCGCTTCGAGGAGTGAGTGCCGCAACCGAGTCGATGACAATGATGTCTATGGCACCGGAACGGATGAGGTTCTCGGTGATCTCTAGCGCCTGTTCACCATTATCCGGCTGCGAGATGAGCAAATTGGCCGTATCAACGCCTAGGGATTCGGCATAAAACCGGTCGAAAGCGTGCTCAGCGTCTATAAAAGCCGCTATCCCGCCTTGCTTCTGGCACTCGGCTATGGCGTGGATCGCCAGAGTCGTTTTACCGGATGATTCGGGGCCGTAGATCTCTACGACACGACCTCGGGGCAGGCCCCCGGTGCCGAGCGCAATATCCAGTGAGAGGGACCCTGTAGGTATGGCTTCGACTTCGACAACCTGCTGGTCGCCCAGTTTCATAATAGACCCTTTGCCGTAGGTCTTTTCCAATTTATCCATAGTCAGTTGAAGCGCCTTCAACTTGGCATCTCGTTCTTTGCTCATCTTATTAATTATTTGTGTCGAAAGATAATGTTATATCAATTGTAATCACAATATGACAATCATTCTTTATCAACAAACTTAGGAGAGTAAAAGATCGTATTCGTGGTTGGAAACGTCTATAAACGCATAAAAAAACCCGAACGGCCTGGAGGCCACTCGGGTTTCATCTTCAAGGTTTTAGCGTCAGGCTTCGACCATTGAGGATTTACTGTAACGCAGGATATTGTCTACTGCCTGCCTGCCGGGGCTCAATACTATTTTGGGTAAGCTCAGATAGCCCTCTTTCAACTCCCTGTAGGCATCTTTAAGCCTGTAGTCGGAGTGGACAGCGGCCAGCATCTCTGACTTTTCAGTCGGCGTCAAGTCGCCGAGCAATAACGTTACTAGATGATTTTGGGTAAGGCTTTTGTGCATATGCAATATTTAGGTTCAGAAATAACATTTTGTAAGAATTCACCACCATAAATTGGTTTAAGTGTTCATAAAACTCTTATCCCCAGACAATTATTGTAGTTGGACTGTTAAATTATTCAGTTGAGATATCCGCCGCTCTGGGCCAGTACTGGGAGCGGCCAAACAAGGGCGTTCCGATATAGCCCCGTACCTCGAGAAGATCTCCCTGGCGGGATACCTTCAGGTCGTACACCTTGCCGCTTTCGGGATCGAGGATCTTTCCGTAATCATAATGATCCTTATACGGTTTTAGCCCCCAGAAGATGGCCATTCCTTCCAGGGCTTTTCCTTTGGTCTCTCCCGGACAAGCTTCACATCTGAGCAATGTGGCCTCCGGCAGCAGTTTGACCACAGTGGCCGTATATTCTCCATTGGATTCGGTGATCTCCACGACCGATGTTTCACGGCCTTTATCATCGACGATGGTCCAATGGCCGGCGATGGGGGGAGAGGGTGTTTGTCCTTCAGGCACAATCAGATAAAAGAAAGTAATAAGAAGGGGGTAGATCATAGACTGTTAAACGAATAAATAAGCATATTGATCACGAGTGAATAACGAATCAGTGTGCGCCCGGTGGACGAACGGTTCGAACTAAGCCGTCAGCCCTATTTGAGTGCAGAATTCAATTATCAAGCGCTGGGTAACTTGATGTAATTAATTATAACAGTGCATGGGACAAGGCCCTGTCATCTTGGCATCAGAAATTTTGATCTTGAGCAATTGCGATCCGGATGGCGAAGAAGCTGTCCAACTTGCATCTAACGGATGTACCAGCCAATGATATTCTGCTGTTG
>JAWVZH010000215.1:0-4138 GCA_033722295.1 Saprospiraceae bacterium | reverse complement strand
TGTTTTCCCAAACGTTCTGCCGCTTGCCACCTTCGACTTATCCTGAATATCAATTATGGAGATTTCCGCATCCCAGGGTAGATCATTAAGTGTCGAGGAAACGGAAAGTTTTCCCGATCCGAAACTGACAGACCTCTCAACTTTGCCTTCTTCCGGAATGGAAACATTCTGCAATACTATAGATTCGACATGCGTATCATCGAAGGGTTTAATATCGATGTTGTAAGAACCCGGGGTGAGATACACTTTTGCCGTATCTCTGAATGTCCTCAGAGTAATAGATTCAGTCGTATCACCCATCCCTGTAATATTCACATCGGCATCGATCAGCTCACCATTCTTCTGTGCATAAATAGAAAAGTTGCGGTCAGGTTGATCCACCGTTGCATTGATCGCCTGATTGACAGCCTGATAAAGTGATGTTGTCGTGCCTGCTTCGAAATATTGTCCTTTACCAAAAATGGTTGAGCATCTCAAGGCATCGATATTCATTTTTTCAATACCGAGTCCAATGATGTGGAATTTGAATTTAGCGCCTTTGTAGCCCTGATCTTTTACCACCTCACAGATATTACCTCCACAGGTTTCAATGCCAGCCGTGATCAGGATGACGGTCGCTCCACCCTCTATTTCATTAACAACTTTGAGCGCGTTGGCCACCGCACTGCCCAACGGGGCACTGCCTCTGGGAGATAAGGAGCGTAATGCTGTAACGATCTCATCCTTGTTCATGCTATCAGGGGAAGCCAGCCATTCAATGTCTTCACAGTCCTTTGTCTTCCTATGGCCATAGGCCAAAAGCCCTAATGATCGGTCTTCAGGAATGGCAGATACTACATTAGTCAGCACTTCATTGACCAGATTCACTTTGGTCTGACCATTGAGCTCTTCAGACATCGACTTGCTCGCATCATAAATAAATATCAACGGGGAAGATCCCTGGGTATATAGTTCATGTGATACAGAGATCAGTAGGGTGAGGAATAAGAGGATAGTTCTGAATGACATTATATTCTGGATTATGTGGTTCGTATAATTGAAAGTCCTTATTAGAAGGCGACAAATTTAGGCTATCAAAACTACAATGCCAATGTTCTCTTTTCAGGCGTCCGTAATTGGCAATATGCCGATCTTAAGTCGATCGCCGATGCGGAAATCATGTTTTTCGTGTGAAAAATGCGTCAACCGGCCAGAATGGAATTCATTTTCGTAATACACCACGATCTGGTCCCCTTCACGCTTGATGGCTGATATGGTCACCGTGGTAGACAGTTCAGAAGCCGTATAGTCCAGGTGCTTTTCCACTCGGCCCTCGTTGAGTTCCAGGATCTGGTCAGCCAATCCTACGAGGTCCCTGTAGTCGTGAGTAACCAGCAAAGTAGTTAATTCGAACTCGTCATGTACACGCAGAAGGTGATCGATCAGCTTAGTTTTGATCCTCAGATCCAGGGCAGAAAAAGGTTCGTCCAGCAATAAGAGTTTGGGCTTCTGCACTATTGCCCGCGCCAATGCTACCCTTTGCTGCTGTCCTCCTGACAAGGCCCCGGGTCGTCTGTCTTCCAACCCTGACAATTCCATCACTTCAAGGATACGATCTATATCCTCCTCGTTCTGGCTTTCAGAAAGCGCATATTCCATATGTTGTCTTATGGTCATATTGGGAAACAATCCGTAATCCTGAAAGACCATACCAACCTTTCTTTCTTGCGGTCGCAGCCATTGCTTTCCATCTGTATCCAGCCAAACCGCATCATCGACATAAATTTTGCCCTGATCCGGAGAGGTCAGGCCAGCGATCATTCGCAAAGTGGTCGTTTTCCCTGCGCCCGACTCACCAAAAAGTACAGTCATCGACCCCTTCTGAAGTCGAGTCGAGATCTCAAGATCGAATTGGCCTTTGGGACCTAACAGGACTTTATGTAACTCAACCTGGATCATGACCTTCTTCGATATCTGCTATTAATGATAAATATGACAAGTAAAATGAAAAAGCTCAGTACAACGAGAATTCCCGACAATATGTGAGCTGCACTGTAGTTCAGTGCTTCCACTTCTTCATAGATGGCGATAGAAGCCACTTTAGTGACCCCCGGAATACTTCCCCCGATCATAAGTACAAGACCGAATTCACCAATGGTATGTGCAAATGTCAGGACGATGGCCGTGACGATCGCAGGTTTCATGTTGGGCACCAAGACTCTCCAAAAGGTTGTCCAGGTTGACTTGCCCAAAAGTATGGAAGCCTCTCTTAGTGATCTCGGAATACCGATCAGTCCAGCTTGTAAAGGATGCACCATAAATGGAAGACTATAGATCATGGAGGCCAGGACCAACCCCTCAAATGTGAAGACAAATCGCAACCCCATCAAGTCATCCAGCCAATTTCCCAGGCCGCTGTTTGGACTGAGGATCAGGAGGAGGTAGAAGCCGAGTACCGTCGGTGGTAATACGATAGGCAGACTGATGATCGCCTCGACCATAGGCCGCCATTTCTGGCGGGTATATGCCAGCCAGTAGGCAAGCGGCAATCCAACAGCCAATAATATGAGAGTAGCAAAAAAGGCGAGCTTTAAAGTGATCAATATGGGTGTCAGCGCTGTCATCGGGCTGGTTTATCTTTTCTTTGTCCGTCTGCCTCCGTACTTCTGTCCTGAGGGTGAATATACCAATTGACGAACCCAGATTAAAATAATCCAACGCGCGGCGAGCCGTAGCCAAAATGATACAGGATCTCTTCACCTTCCTCAGATAGCAGGAATTCCCGAAATCTCTTTGCCGCTATTGATGATCGGTCCTTGTGATCGATCAGTACGATCGTTTGATCCAGACTGATGTGAGTCTTCGGATCCACTACAAACCAATGACCCGGATCTATCCCGTCTTTGCCCTTGATAAGAGATAATGCCGTAAACCCCAATGGTGCAGCCCCGGAACCTAAGAAATGCGTAGCATGAGACACACTTTCACCTATCACTATTCTAGGCTGACAGTCCTCCCATATCCGGATAGATCGCAGATATTCCCGGGCCGCATTGCCGTAGGGTGCTATTTCAGGATTAGGTATGGCGATCTTTTCAGCTTCCATGATGGCGTCTTCGATTTCTATACTGTCGATCTCCCTACCCGGACTCCAGATCACGAGAGAACCTGTTGCATAGATTCTGGGAGTATCGAGAGCAAGACCCAGATTCAATATCGTATCGCTGTAGCTGCTGTTGGCAGACAGAAAAATATCGAAGGGAGCGCCATTGATTATTTGAGAGGCCACAATACCAGAGGATCCGTAGGTGATCTGACATTCAATACCGGTAGTGGCGGTAAAATTTGCCTTCAAGCTGTCCAGGGCATGTTTGGTACTCGATGCCGCTGCAATTATCAACTGATCACGATCAGATCGTTGAACACATGACACCACCAGGATCACCACAATAGAAGTTATTGAAAAGCAGGCCTTTACAGACATATCGCTAATGTAATGATCACCGCGGCATGAATTTTCTATTTCATAAGGGTATTTAACCTTTCTATCATATTCTCCGATGAAGTATAGCCGTTGGCAATGAGATGATATTCATTGCCTGTCTTAAGGACTAGAGTTGGAAATCCGTGGATCCCCATCGATGAGGACATCTTAAAGTCCCTTTTGACCCTTTCCTTCATCTCCTCAGAATCGAATGATCTCTGGAAATAATCCACATCGATCTCAAGGCTTTTCAGTATGTCTATGTAGTTCTCAATCTTACTCAGATCACGATTCTCGTAGTAAAATGCATGCTGTATCCCCTTGAAAAATTCGAACGCCTTGTCAGGATACTTTTCCCGGATGGTCACCACGGCTCTGCAAGCTGGTTCTGTATCGTATCTCATTTCTGAGCGGTCCAGGATCTCATATCGAAACGGTTGCCCACTCGCTCTCTGAACTTCCTTCCAGTGATCGGTTAAAAACAACTTGAGATCACCCATGGTCTCCGTATTATAAGGACGGAGGCCACCCAGCACAATCCGAAAATCAGCCTTATCCCGGAAATGTTCCTTTACTGCATCCAGTTCAGGGGAGATGCCATAACACCAGGAACACATGGGGTCTCCAAAATAAAGGATCGTTGGTTTTTCCTGTGAGGATAGATAGATCGCCAGG
>JAWVZH010000214.1:0-4184 GCA_033722295.1 Saprospiraceae bacterium | reverse complement strand
GCATATCATGGGTATCATGGAACATGTCGAACCAGCGGGGATCCATTCAGGGGACAGTTCGGCCGTACTGCCTACTTATAGCCTGAGTGAGGCAAGTCTGAATACCATGAGGGAGTATACCGCGCGGCTTGCCGAAGCGCTCAATATCCGTGGCCTGATCAATATACAGTTTGCCATCAAGGACGACAAAGTATATGTCATAGAAGCCAATCCAAGAGCTTCCAGAACCACGCCATTTATCGCCAAGGCATATAAAGTGCCGTATCTGGACATTGCCACCAAGGTCATGATGGGGACTCATAAATTGAAGGATTTCAAGATCGAGAAAAAGCTTGACGGCTATGCTATCAAAGTACCGGTCTTCTCATTCAACAAGTTTCCGAAAGTAGATAAGACCTTAGGGCCAGAAATGAAATCAACAGGGGAAGAGATCAGGTTCATAAAGGATCTTGAGGATCCGTTCTTCAGAGAGCTGGACAGAAATCGTTCGATGTATCTTAACTACTAGTAATCGGGTGGCAAGTGGCAGGTGGGAAATGGCCTGTGGCAAGACCTTGCGGTATTTTTTTTACTTTAAAGTATGAAGACGAAGAAAGAAATTGTGAGTAACTGGTTGCCTCGATACACCGGTACAGATATCGACAAATTCGGTGAGTACATCATCCTGGTAAACTTCTCATATATGGTCAGGTTGTTCGCGAGCTGGTACGACATCGAGGTGCAGGGCGAAGGACGACCCATGATATCTGCGACAGCAGAGAATATCACCATCATCAACTTTGGCATGGGAAGCGCGAATGCAGGAACCATTATCGACCTGCTCTCCGCCGTATCTCCAAAGGCTATCGTTTTCCTTGGAAAATGTGGTGGACTGAAAAAGAAAAATCAACTTGGTGATCTTATACTGCCAATCGCAGCAATCAGAGGTGAAGGGACGTCCAATGATTATTTGCCGCCTGAGGTGCCGGCCTTACCCGCATTTGCTCTTCAAAAGGCTATTTCTACCACCATTCGGGAATACAACAGGGATTACTGGACGGGTACTGTCTATACGACCAATAAGCGAGTATGGGAACACAGGGAAGACATTAAGGAATATATGCGACTCATCAGGGTGATGGCCGTGGACATGGAAACCGCCACCATATTCACCGCTGCTTTCAAGAATGAAATGCCCGCCGGAGCACTCCTCTTGGTTTCGGATACTCCGATGATACCAGAGGGTGTAAAAACTGATGAAAGTGATAAATCCGTAAAGGATCAGTATACTGAAATGCATCTCAAGATCGGAATCGATTCATTGAAACAATTGATCAATAAATCCCTGACCGTAAAGCACCTGCGCTTTTAATCAGGTCTTTCTGCCTTGTTCAGAGAGATTTTCACACTCTTTATTCCCGGAATGCTGTCCTGTCTCATGAATTGCTCTACCCATATCTGATATCTTCCTGTTTGGGGAAAGTAAACCGATCTCTGTAGGTCGATCACCGCTTCACACATGCTTCCGGAACAATCGCCCTGCCATTGTCCCCTTCTATCTGCCAATTCGAGAGAGACAGGTCGACTCAGCGTATCGTTATCGGGAAACACATTGTGTACCCTGACATACAAGTTCTCCCACGGATAATCCTCACTGTGTTCTACTGTCAAAGACAGATCATAGATATCGGTAGTATCGCTGATATCAAAAGAAAGGTCCAGGGTATCGCTGTATGTCCAGATGTTACCGGCAGGATATATTCTTGAACTCTCCAGGGCACGATCTCCACAGGACGTAATTAGAAAGGCCAGAAAACCGAACAGAGCTATCCTCGTCATTGAAAGAATTCTTTCATCCTCTGGAAGAACCCTCTTTCATTCTTGGATGGCCGGGGTTCGAAATTGGGCGAGCTGCGAAGGCTTTCCATCATTTCCTTTTCTTCGGGCGTCAGTGATTTTGGCGTCCAGATGCTCACATTGATCAATTGATCTCCTTTACCATACCCCTGTAAAGCGGGAAACCCTTTGCCCTTCAATCTGAAGATCTTGCCAGCCTGAGTACCGGGTGGTACTTTTATACTCACCTTACCCTCCAGCGTCGGGATCTCCACTGATGTTCCAAGGGCGGCATCTCCGAAATTCAGAAATAGGTCATATATGATATTCTGACCCTCCCGGATGAAATGGGGATGCTCTTTTTCCTCTATCGTAATGAGAAGGTCACCATTTGGACCACCCTGGGACCCGGCATTACCCTTGCCTCTCATAGAGAGTTGCATACCACCTTCAACGCCGGCGGGGATATCAACTGAGATAGTCTCCTCACCTGCTACAGTTCCTGAACCCCGGCAATTGGAACAATGTGCCGAAATAGTTTGGCCATTACCGCCACAAGTTGGACATGTGGTTGTCGTTTGCATCTGCCCTAAAAAAGTATTCTTGACCTGTCTGACATATCCTGATCCATTGCAGGTGCCACATGTTTTTACTGATTTGCTGTCCTTGGCCCCTGAGCCACCACAAGTACTACACTTGATCTTCTTCTTGACCTTTATCTTCTTGGACACCCCAGAAGCCATCTCTTCGAGAGACAACTTGACCTTTATCCTCAGGTTAGACCCCTTGCTACCCCTTCTACGCTGAGCACCCGCCCTTGAACCGCCAAAGAAAGATTCAAACGGACTACCAGCATCGCCGAAAATATCTCCGAACTGGCTGAATATATCCTCCATGGTCATACCGCCACCTGAAAATCCTCCGGACTGTCCATCTACTCCTGCATGACCATAGCGGTCGTACCGAGCACGCTTTTGTTCGTCACGAAGGACCTCATAGGCCTCGGCGGCCTCCTTGAACTTGTCTTCAGCCTCCTTATCATCCGGATTTCTGTCAGGATGATATTTCATCGCGATCTTGCGATAAGCCTTCTTGATCGTGGAATCGTCAGCGTTCTTGTCTACACCTAATATGTCGTAATAATCCCTTTTTGCCATTCCTGTTATTTTCCGACCACCACTTTTGCATATCGAATGATCTTGTCATTCAATCTGTAGCCCTTTTCGATCGTGTCGACTATTTTACCTTTCATCTTTTTACTAGGAGCAGGAACTTCGGTTACTGCCTCATGCAGTTCAGGATCAAAGTCTTCTCCTGTCGGCTCGAATGCCTCCAGTCCCTTGCTTTCCAGGATCTTTTTCAGTTTGTGATAAACGAGGTTGACGCCTTCGGAAAAAGATTCCGCAGTACTTTCATCCTCCGCGCTTTGTTTTGCCCTGTCAAAATCATCCAAAACTGGCAATAAAGCTGCCATTGTGTCTTGTGAGGCAAACCTCGAACTCTCCAGTCGTTCTTTAGCTGTTCGCTTTTTGAAGTTGTCAAATTCGGCCAACAACCTCAAATATTTGTCCCTAACGTCTGATAATTCCTGTTGTAGAGCCTCGAACTCAGCATATTCAACGGTTTTATCGGATCTTTCCTGTTCTTCAGTATTTGATTCCTGTTCTTTTATTTCTTCTGATGCCATTATCCAATTTCTTTTCTACTAATCATTTCAGTACAAAAATGTGCAAAACACAGACCATTCCTAAATATCCGACAAAGTGTCAGTCAGTTGATCTTTCTTCCAGATAAGAACGAACTTCCTCCAATGTAGGATCGACAGCCACGATCATTCCTTTTTCGTCGATCAAAAACTTGGTCGGGATCTGTCGTACGCCAAACTCACTGGCCAAAGGGTCCTTAAACCGGCTGACCGAACTATAGTGCCAGGGCCAGTCCAGGCCATCCTTTTCGATGGCGTTCAGCCATCGGGAGCGATCCGTCTCTATGCCGATCGCAAAAATTTCAAAGTCCATAGGCTTGTCGTTATAATCATCATACAACTTTACAAGCTCCGGGGCCTCTTTTCTGCATGGTCCGCACCAACTGCCCCAAAAGTCAATAAGTACTACATGGCCTTCAAGATCTTTGGTCTCCAGGGTTGAACCACTTAGAAGTTCAACCTCGAAATCCGGAAGCTGTTCGCCATATATATAACTCGGTTTAAAATAAAAATAGCGGGCCATCCAGAACAGCGCTACTCCTACGACCAAAATGATGAACGTTCGCATGTTGTTTTGCTATGATACTGGAATAGAACATATGATCGTTCTGACGGTTTCCATTCTACATCATGCGTTCATACTTTAGTCTATAAAATGACGAAT
>JAWVZH010000213.1:0-4211 GCA_033722295.1 Saprospiraceae bacterium | reverse complement strand
TTTGGATGATGTCTTCAGGGCTCATTCGATTCTCTATATACTCGAATAATATCGGGTCAAGAACTTCATAATCGGGCAGTGAGTCTGTATCCTTCTGGTCGGGCTTCAACTCAGCACTCGGCGGTTTGTCGATCGAATGGCGCGGAATGACCTCTTCGTCCTTGTTGATATACTCCGCGAGCTGATAGACTTCGGTCTTATAGACATCACCCAAAACGGACAGTCCTCCGGCAAGGTCTCCGTACAACGTGCCGTAACCCACGGCCATTTCGCTCTTGTTGGTCGTATTGAGCAGGATGTTGCCAAACTTGTTGGAATACGCCATCAGCAGGGTGCCACGGATACGCGCCTGTATATTTTCTTCTGCAATACCAAATGGCAGTGATTTGAAATCCTCCTCCAGAGAGACCTCGAAACTTTTATAAATGTCCTCAATGGGTATCACCCTATGACCGATACCCAAATTCTCAGCCAATGCCCTGGCATCCTCTACAGAATGATCACTGGAAAATTGTGACGGCATCAGCAGGACGTGAACATTGTCCTTTCCCAAAGCACGCTGAACCAGAACCGCTGTCACAGCCGAGTCGATACCACCCGAAAGCCCTATGATCGCCTTGGTGAATCCCAATTTTGAAAAATAATCCCTGAGACCCAGAACGAGGGCGTCATGGATCAGAGGTATCTTGTCTTTCTTCCTTTCCCGGTCCTTACCTCCCGTCATCACTTCGTCAAGATCAAATGTCCTGAAGTCTTCCTCGAAATATTTCATTTCATCGTGGACCCTGCCATCTGGAGACATGATGACTGACCCACCGTCAAAAATGATCTCGGTCTGCGCTCCGCAGTGGTTGATGTAAAACAGAGGTATCCCGTAACGTTGTACGTTACAGCGAACGATGTGAATACGTTCTTTCGCCTTGTCATAGCTGAAAGGAGAAGCGCTGAGATTGATGATCAGATCGGGTTCTTGCTCCTGCATAATGTCGAGGGGAGTGAAGGTATACAATGGATTTTCCAGGCCGTCATTGTGAGGTCCCTTCGGGATGTCCCAGATGTCCTCGCAAACAGTCAGGGCGATCTTCCGACCCTTGAACTCCACTACCTCGAAGGTCTTTCCCCGCTCGAAATACCTGTACTCATCAAAGATGTCGTAGGTGGGAAGCAGAGCCTTGTTCTGGATATGCTGTACCTTGCCTTTATAGAGGAAATAAGCCGAATTGAATAGGTCCTTGCCTTCCACCACCGGATTGCGGCTGGGACTGCCGACAACGATGGCGATGTCGTGTGACAGAGATGCAAGGCGATCTATGATATCCAGGCTCAGATCTATGAAATCCTCAAATTCGAGAAAATCTCTCGGTGGATAGCCACAGGTACAGAGCTCGGAAAAGCAGACCATATCAGCCCCCTCTGCTACCGCACGCTCTACGGCTTTTTTCATCTTCGAAAAATTGCCTTCAAAATTACCGATGTGGTAATTGAGCTGTGCGATTGAAATCTTCATAGAGGGCTGTTTGAATACAAAGAAAACGTTTTCTATTATTTTAAGTTTGTTGTATTGAAGCGTTCATATTCCCTACATTTGATGTCATGAGCAACTACGTTGTTTCAGCCCGCAAATATCGCCCCTTACGATTTGACGAAGTCATTGGCCAGGAGCATGTCACCACAACGCTCAAAAATGCGTTGATCTCCGATCAACTGGCTCACGCATTTTTGTTTTGCGGACCGCGCGGCGTGGGTAAGACGAGTTGCGCAAGGATACTGGCCAAGGCACTCAATTGCGAAAATCCGGGTGAGGACCGGGAACCCTGTAACGAATGCAGGAGCTGCACATCGTTCAATGAACAGGCCTCTTTCAACATAATAGAACTGGACGCCGCTTCCAACAACGGCGTGGAGCACATAAGGGCCCTTAATGAGAAGGTCCGCTTCCGGCCGAAAGAAGGGGAGTATAAAGTTTTCATCATCGATGAGGTTCACATGCTCTCCACTTCAGCCTTCAATGCCTTTTTAAAAACGCTGGAGGAACCCCCTCACTATGCGATATTTATTCTGGCGACCACGGAAAAGCATAAACTGCTGCCCACTATTCTGTCGAGATGCCAGATCTATGACTTTCACCGTATCAGCGTTGCGGAGATCACAAAGCATCTTTCCAATATTGCCGAAAAAGAGAACATATCGGCCGAAGAAGAAGCCCTCAGGTTGTTGGCAACAAAGGCAGATGGCGCCCTGAGAGATGCCCTGTCTCTCTTTGATCGTATCGCCACCGTTTCATCCGAAGGACTGACCTACGATCAGGTCATCGATCAGCTCAACATCCTTGATTATGATTATTATTTCAAATTCGTAGAGGCCTTCCTTCAGGAAGATATAGAAGAAGTGTTCAATTTATTCGAAGCTGTTCTAAATAAAGGTTTCGATGGAGATCTTTTCATCATGGGACTAGGTGATCACTTCCGCCAGTTGCTTATGGCTCAGTCCGAGAAGACCATCCATCTTGTTGAGGGGGGAGAGACTTTAATGAATCGCTACAAGGAGCAAGCTGACAAAGTCTCCAAAAGCCTGATCCTTACAGCCCTGAGCTTGATCAATGAATGTGATATCCACTACCCAAGAGCCAGGAATAAGAGACTTCATGTAGAGATCTGCCTCTCAAGAATATGTTACATGAAAAGGGCCGTCGGACCCGAAGAGGGTCATTCATCCGCAGAAAAAAAAAAGATAAATCCTACCAAACGGTCTAAAGAGAAGGTCCCGCCAGCAAAATCAAAAGCACCAGACAAGAAGAAGAAAGAAAAACCATCGGTCGAAGATAGCAACGAAGAAACTACTCCCCAGGCCTCAAAATCCTCAAATCTAAAGATCAAATCCAGGGTGCCTTCAGCAGTACCAAAGGTCTCGTCCATATCCGATCTTGCTAAAGAAGTGGAAGTATCCAAAAAAGAAGCCGAGGCACTTGAAACAGAGGAGCTGTCCAGTATGGCCCTGATCAATGAGTGGCATGACTACATAGAAAAGATCCCTACTCAATCATTGAGAAAGATCTTTGAAATGAGCGAGATAAGGTTGAAAGAAAAAGAAAAGGTCGAGATCAAGGTAGCATCGAGCATAGCCAGGGAAGGCATTCTTCAGGAAAGTGATTTCGTACAGGGCTTGCGGACCAAGTTCAATCTTCCGTCCCTCCAGGTAGATGTGGTCATCGATGAAGATAAGGCCAAAGCCATCAAGGAGCAGAATACCAGACCAGCCACCTTTATGGACAAATACAAGGCCATGGTCGAAAAAAATCCTGAATTAGCCAAGTTAGTGCAGCGTTTTCAGTTGAAACCAGATAACGAATAGTAGGGAAGCTGTTAGGCTTCGTGAACATCTTTTGAATATCCGCCGTTTTGTTGATGTACACTAAACATATGATGTCAGCTACTAACTCTAATATCTGGTTCCTGGAGAATATCGACCTTACAGGGATATTCTGCCCCAACAAGTTGAGTCACTCGAAGGAGGATCACGAACATGTTGAGTACAACAAGGGTGAATACATCTACATGTCACATGACAAAGCCGACAGGATCTTTTTCATCACTGACGGCCAGGTCAAGATCGGCGCATTGAGTTCGTCGGGCAAGGAGATCACCAAAGCTATCCTTACCAAGGGAGAAGTATTCGGCGAACTGGCCATTGTAAAATCAGGAGAAAGAGGAGATTTTGCGATCGCCATGGAAAAAACAACGTGCTGCGTGCTGACCAAGGAAGAAATGATGGGGCTGATGAAAGAGCATAATGCTCTGAGTCTGTTCCTCATGAAGACCCTGGGTTCTCGGGCACTGGAAATGGAAAGTCGACTGGAGAGTCTCGTGTTTAAGGATTCCCGTTCCAGGATAATAGAGTTCTTGCTTGAATTGGTGGAAAAGAGAGGAGAGCGTGTCGGATATGAGTATGTCGTGCGTAAATTCATCACCCACCAGGAGATCGCCAACCTCACCGCTACTTCAAGACAGACGGTGACCACTGTCCTGAATGATCTCAGGAGTCAGGATATCATCACTTTCGACCGGCGAAGGCTCTTGATCCGTGATCTGGACGCACTGAAGAAGGAAGCGATAGTCGAAGCGGGATAATATTGTGTGGCCTCAGGCACAGCGTGAGTATCAGAGAAGTAACATTCCAACAATCTTACACCCTAATACCCTAATACCCTAATA
>JAWVZH010000212.1:0-4220 GCA_033722295.1 Saprospiraceae bacterium | reverse complement strand
TCATAGATCTCCAACCGGTTGATCCGGTCGGCAAAATAATTTCCAAAAGCAGTGAAACCATCATTGAGCCGATCGCCATTGGCGGTGATGACGTTTGGTATGAAAACCTTACGTTCCTTTTGGACCAATATTCTCGTTTGAGTCTCGTACAAACAGCCATGAATATCCATTCCGGAAAGGAAATATGTAGTTGACTCCAGTGGTGAGGCCAGCGGATTTTCACAATGTGTACATGAAAGATCGTCCGCGGGTGACCATTCAAAGTGGTCAAAAGGCAGGAGGTAGTCAGGTTCGAGTTCCATCGTAAAGCCGTATCTCAGGTGGAAAGTATCCTGAATGGAAAGATCGTTTTGCGGATAGTAAAGATCGACGCTGATCAGGCTGTCACATCCGAATTGGCTGCCATTCTTTATTCTGACCTCTCCTGATGTTCTTAATTCATTGAATTCGTTATTCCCAACCGTCATCGTTTCACCTGGACAAAGAGTATCGTTAATGATTTGGTGTGGAGACGGATAAAAGTCGATCGAGACCTCGATCGATGAGTCGCAACCAAAGCGATTGGAATTCTCCAGAAGTATTGTATCGTTGGCATGGCCGAAATGAAAATCAATGCCATGAAGCCTGAGTGTGTCCTCCTGGCATATTGTCATTTCAAGGTTTTCGACCGTTTCAGGGAAAAAATCCAGATTGACGATGAGATGAGAGTCGCAACCATGAACGGAGCGACCTGTAAGGGTCAGGGTATCAAAACGGTGACCTTCATGAAAGAACTCATTTTCTATAAAGAGGGAATCTCCAGGGCATATTACGGGAGATATAATCTCAATCGGCTCCTGATAAAATTCTAATTCAACATGAATGACGGAATCACAGCCAAATTGATTTTGACCTTTCAGGTCAATTGAACCCCGAGGTCGATCGATGTCGAAGGTTTGCCCATGAATTTCAAATTTATCATCGGGGCATAAGGTCTGGCGTATCGAAGAAGTAGTATGTGAGAGTAATTTGGATTCGACAACTATAACCGAATCACATCCCCGGAAAGAGGCATCGGTTAAAGTAATTGTACTGGAAAGGTGATCTTTATGAAACCACTCGTTTGCAACCTGAATGGAGTCTCCGGGGCAAATTTCCGGGGAAAGCGTATCGATCGCTATTTTATGGATAAATATGTTGACGGATAATATAGAATCGCATCCACTTTCGGCTACACCTGGAAGGATGATCTCTCCGCTTCGGTGACCTTCATGAAACCAGATACCGTGAATATTGATCGAATCACCCCTGCAGAGGATTTCGGTAATTTCATTTCTCGCTTCAGGTAAAACATTGACATCAATGGTGTCAGCAGCAACGCAACCGTGCGCGTCAGTGACGGTCACCATATAGCGGCCTGTCCTATCGATCTCAAGATAGGACGTACTGTCTCCCGTGCTCCAGTCATACTTCAAATAGCCGGTATCCAATTGCAGTCTCAGGCCTTCGTGGCATGCAACCCGGACCTCTGGAAAAAAATCGATGTCACCGTAATCTGAAAAGTATCCGTACATGGTTCCAGTGCCCGGACCGCCATGTATGACCGACAGATGAAAAGGGCCTTCCGTGTTTTGAACCAGTGCCGCTGTGCCTACAGTGAATTCATTCAGTGGAATCAGGATATTGGCGTAATTCCAGTCGCCTCCGGATCCGGGCACTTCCTGGAAGTCGCTATCTGTGATGATGTCGCTTCTTCCATTAAAAAGAAAGCTACCGGTCAGGTCCCTGTAGACCAGGATATTCACAAAGAATGGTTGATTTGAACTTCTGTTGATGGCCAGAATTCTGGAACCATTGCATGGATCGACCGGTGGTAATTGATCAAGGCCGACCTCGCAACCAAATCCACTCATATGCAGGACATAGCTGGGCTTGTTGGTTTCGATTATCATCGGCTGGCCAAAGGAAAATTGACTCACGAATTCACCAAAATGTATTTCACCCTGAAAACTTCCATTGATCGTTACTTCGGTACTGTCCTTTGTCGCATAAATGAAAACCACATCATTCGGCCCATTCAGGGCACCGGGAACGGTGATATATCTGTTTCCCAAATATTTTATAGGAGTGATCTGGTCCCCACCCAGATCGGCACAGCCACCATAGATGCTTGAGGATGCCATCGAGTCATCCTTGATCGTCACCGCTACAGGTTTATCCGAGTAAACGAGTGATCCTCCGAGGTGCAGTCCGGGAAGGGTCGTCGCCGCACGGGTCACGTAGGTTTCTCCTTTGTTGAGCGTCACCCGGATCGTATCACCGGAAATGTGGCCTACTACATCATGGGTGGGAATGATCGTTATTTCGGTATCATCTTCTGTGGCGATAATGTCAAATGAAGAATAGGGTACCGGCGAGTAATTTCCATTGGGGAAGAGATCCTGCATGGGGATCAAAAAGCGCTTTCCCAGGGCTTTCGATCCTTTGAGTGAGAAGATCTCAGGATTGAAATGAGAAGCATTTTCGTAATAGACATTGATCAGTGCCGTACTCTGAATGCGCAAACCGCGATTCAGGACAGTATTGGGAATGTCGTTCTCTATCAGGCCCTTGATAGATGAAAGATCCTGTGTATAGGAATCATTGGCACTGACATTGAATGTGATGGGCTGGAAGGCAGGATTTGCCGGCTGAGAAAGAGTGATCGTCGCTGGCTGATTCAGTGTCGTAAATCGAAGGTATATGGGAACATCTCCATGCCCGTCGGAAAAGTCGGGGGCGGCAAACCAGAATATAGAATCTACCTGACCAGAAATCGCTGTAACCCCTAGGAAAAGAGTCATGAGCACAGTCATAGCCCAACGAGTTAATGGCAGCAGGTCACATTCAGGTTTCAAGTCACAGTTTTTAGGTTCACAACCGGGTGTTAGGGCATCCTTGTTGCGTGCGGCCACCTAATATCGCAAAAAATAAGTTGTTAAGCGAGTTGTAGGCAAAATGCTGACACGGGCAACAGGAATCCACACTTCCTTTTAAAAAGCTTTGTGGCCTCTGACCATTCCCATTTGATTAGAATTATTTCATGAGACATTGATAGATGTCACAAACAGAAGCCAGACACTTCGAGATATTTTTTCTGAATTTTTAGTATTTTACTAGGCCATTCCCGAAGTGTTGGATTTTTAATTCTTTTTCAATCTAATCACTCAATCATGAACAAAACAGTTTTTCAATTCGCCCTGGTTTTCATTTTCACCATTCAATTAATTCATGCGCAGACCCCTGGTATGGATTGGCCGATGGTCGATGGTTTCAGCGAAAGGACCGGCCATGTCGATTCAGAAATGACCCCTCCATTTGAATTAAAGACTTCTGTTGATGTTGGAGTCAATGTATCAGAATTCAGCTTTGTAGATGGTATTATCTATTGTTCGTATAGCACTCCTAACGGGAATGCCTTTAGGGCGTATGATCCAATGTCCAATAGAGTCTTGTGGGACAGAGTGGTGCCAAGGTCGCGCGGTGGGGTGAACTTTGTTCCTGCCGTATCTGACGATATAGTGTACATTGGCGGTCAGGGGGGTACAGGACTTTATGCTCTTAATCGTATGACAGGAGATTCCATATGGTTTTATGCTAACCAATCTTTATATGGAAGAAATGTGGCTATCAAGGGAGATAAACTGTTTTTGCAACCTCCGGCACAGGGATTGGTTTGCCTGGATAAGGATACCGGGGAAAAGTTATGGGAGTTTGGCTCGGGCAGTGCTCAAACTGTACCGTTGGTAGATGACAGGCATGTATATTTTACCAGTCGCATTCATGATACTTTGTTTGCTGTCACGCATGACGGCGAAGAATCCTGGAAGTATCTTCTGCCTTCAGAAGTAATAGATTTTGAGGCGACTATGTCAATAGGAGACACAATTTTGGTAAAAACAAGGACCAACCTGATCGCATTGGATCAAAGTACAGGACAAGAGATCTGGAACACGACATTAATGGATTCCAATAGTTATATCACTACCTCCAATGCATTGACATATACACCTAAAATGCTTCTTGTACACGAATGGATCGGTGATTGGAGCGATACGTTCATGATACAAGGTTTTGATTACAATGGTAATATGATCTGGAATCATGTATTGGAGCCAGGTTCCGGCGGGCCGGCAGTGTCGTTTGGCAACTATCTTACACAGGCCAATGGGGGTGATCTTGAGATAAGGCATGCTATGGAT
>JAWVZH010000211.1:0-4230 GCA_033722295.1 Saprospiraceae bacterium | reverse complement strand
TTTGCTCATGATAATGGTACAAGCTACCGTTTACTAAAGGTGTTCAATCCATGGCTCCGAACCAGTCGTCTGCCCAATCAAAGTAGAAAACAATACTATATTAAAATACCCAAGGATATATGAAGGTATTGAGACTTATCCTGATCGTGATCGCAGTGCTTGTCGCCACTGTCCTTATTGCAGGATTATTTGCCCCGAAAGAAGTAAGTGTCCAGCAAAGCATCAATATAAAAGCACCACCCGCTGCTGTTTTTTATCAGGTCAGGTATCTTGACAAGATGGCTGTATGGCATCCTCTTTTGAAGAAGGATCCAAATCTTTTGACGACGGTGATCGGAGAAGATGGAACGGTAGGTGCCGTACGCCGGTGGGAGAGCAATGATCCGAAAGTTGGAGATGGTGAGTCCACTATTCTGACCGTTGAAGAAAATGCCTATATCGAATACAAGGTCAATACCAAATCCCCGAAGACCTCAGAAGGCATCAGTCGCTTTTCTCTTGTCGACAGGAGCGGCAATACACAGGTGATATGGCAATTCAAATACGAAGTACCTTATCCGTGGAATGCTTTTTTGCTTGTCAGCCAACCCACGGATCAGCTCAATGACTATTTCAATGAAGGACTTCGAGGTCTGAAGAATATCATGGAGCGACGAGAAAGGCTGCATGTGAACTACATGGTGAACGATTATTCCATGGAGGGTGGCACATATGCCTATATGCGTGAAGAACTGCCTGCAGAAAAGATAGATTCCTTTGCGAAAAGATCGTTGAAGCTACTTACTAGACTCCGTACTGAAGCCGGTTTGTTAAAGGCAGGATTCCCTATAGGTATCATATACAATTGGGACCGTCAGAAGGATCTTGTGGATTACGCTCTGGCCATTCCTGTTGTTGAAGAAGATGTATTTCCCATCGCCAAGTTCGTTACCCTGGAAGACGAACCTGTCGCCAAGACCCTTTTTGTGAATGACCTCTATAATGATCGGCCGAGTGCGCATGCCTTCATTGAAGGCAAACTGAAAAAGGAGGGTCTGGAAATTGAATATCCTGTTTTTGAAATATACATGAAAGGAACCCTCGCCGAAGGAAGTGATGACAACAGCGCCACGCGGCTGGTATATCCGGTCGCTTCAGAAGGTGATAAGAACGGAGAATAACTTGATTGGTGCCCTTGGAGGGTGGGGAGACCCTATGAAATACCGCAAGCGTTTGGCCAATTGCCCTTAACCGGGCTTCCTTACATATCTGTTCTATCTTACAATAAAAAAATATAACCAACAGAAGCTCAGGGTATTATAGATTGAAAAGTTCATGCACCCCTTAATCACGTAGACGCCAGGTGCAATCTAATATTTCATGTTTTTACATTTCATATCACCCTTGGAGGGTGGGGAGACCCTTGGAGGGTCATGAAACCAGACCTCCATCGATTTTGTAAAGAATAAACTCACCTAAGAACGTCAACCGGCGATCGCTTTAGAACATCCCTGGTATTCCACAATCCGATGGCTACGGTTAATGCAGTGATGGTCAAGATGATCAGGACAATGGACCAGCCATTCACGTAAAACTCGAGGTCCAGTTCATAGACGGTAATAGCGTAGCTTGATAAAAGCGCAAGTAGGACACCGCAGATGGAAGCCAACATACCAATGAATGCATACTCAATGGCGTTGATAGATAGCAATTGACGGCTGCTTGCTCCCAGGGTTCTCAGCAGGGCATTCTCCCTGATCCTCTGGAGTTTACTCAGCCACAGGGAACTGATGAGCACCAAAAGACCCGTCAATATGCTGAATGCCGCCATAAACTGGATCACATAGGAGATCTTACTGAAGATCTTGTTGACCGTCTCCAGAATAGAAGCAAGATCTACTACGCTGATATTGGGATATCGACTGACCACATCCGTCCTGTATTGAGCCGTGGTCCTGCTATCCGGAGATTTGGTGACGAGAACATGAAACTGTGGTGCCTCCTCAAGTACACCCGTGGGAAAGACGATAAAAAATCGCGCCTGCATCGTACTGAAGTCGATCTCGCGCAAGCTGCTCACATAAGTTTTCACTCTGGCACCCTGCACATTAAAAACCAGTTCATCCCCAATACCAACATCCAGGGCGTCGGCAAATCCTTCGGACAGAGAAATGAAGATACTGTCCGCAGGATCCTCAATACTTCCCACGAACTCACCGGCTACCAGCGACTCACTTCGGTCCAGTGAATCCCTGTACGTGACACGAGCTTCTCTGTGGATCACCCAGCTTTCAGCCGTCCGATTAGTATCCTGCAACCACTGGGATTTACTCCTGCCCTGCCAGCCTACCAACCTCATAGTGACGATCGGAACTTGCTGAATAACCGGCATGTCATAATCGGCTGTCATCTCCTGTAAACCCTCACGTTGATCCGTCTCTATACCGAAAAGTATCATATTGGGCTGATTCCCGGCGTCCATCCGTTCAATGTTATTGAGCAACATCGACTGTACGATAAAAAGAGTGGATAAAACAGCCGTACCCAGCCCTATTGCCACAAGCAATGTACTGGTCTGGTTATTAGGCCGATATAAATTCGCTATACCCTGCTTCCACACGAATCTGATCTTTCGCGGTATTGATCTTTTGAGTACCACACCTGTTATCCGGGACAGACCATAAAGTAGGGCAAAAGCGATCACCATGCCGAGTGTGAACCGATAACCATTGTCAAAGTCGCCTGTCAAATACCACATGGTCATCCACAAGGCTCCAATTATTGAAACCAATAACCAGATATCGCTCTTCCAGCCCACTTTCGATCTCGTGATGTGTTCATTTCGAAGTACACTTATGGGTGCGATATTCTTCACCTTGATCAACGGCCACAGAGCGAACAGTGAAGTCAACACCGCACCAATTATAAGACCTTCCCAGATGGCGGACCAGGAAATACCTAATGTCACTTCTACAGGGAGGAAGTCAGATAATATGAATGGAAGGAAGATCTGTATGAGACTACCCAAGGCGACCCCGAGGAGTATACTGATCAGTCCTAGCACCAAGATCTGTATCAGGTAGATGAGCATGGCATCATTGCCTGATGATCCAAGGCATCTCAGAATAGCGATGGATCTGTACTTTCTGCGGACATAAACAAAAATGCTGCTGGACACACCAATACATCCTAAAAGTAGAGCAACAAGGGCAACCAGATTTAGAAAGCTGTTCAGAGAATCAAAGGCTTCATCAAGCTCCTCTTTACGGGATGCTATGGTCTCAGTCTGTATACTCTGAGATCGGAAAAAGTCCTCGTATCTCTCCACTTCCCTGTCTATATCCACTCCTTCCCTAACCTTGATATAAACCTTATGCTCCACCAGACTTCCAGGTTGTATCAATCTGGTTTTATCCAGATATTTCAAACCTATATAAACTGTTGGAGCAAAGCTGCCGCCTATGGCCGCGTTGCCGAATGCTCTTTCCAATCGGCCACTTATGATAAATGTGGTCTCTCCCAGACGGATGCTGTCCCCAACACTCAATTCCATTTCCTGCATCAGGGCTTTATCTACCAGAGCAGACCTGAGCTCTTGTATTTCATCGATGCTGGACTGCGGTTCGGCCAGGATCTTACCGTAATATGGAAAATCACCCTTCACGGCCTTGATGCGCATGAATTGGCTTTTATCCTCCTGGGGAAAATAGGCCATTGACAACAATTCCTTTTCCATGGACAGGTCGGCAATGAAGCTGTCCAGAACCGCGACTGAAGAATCGGAAATAGGTGAGTTGGACTCCAACTCCAGATCGGCACCGAGAAGTGTTGCCGCCTGTCGGTCCACGTCCTTGATCAGAGCATCGTTAAAAGCATTGATGGCAACAAGAGCAGAAATACCCAGCACGATGGCGGACATGAACATGAGCAGCATACCACGATCCTTTCTGGCATCGCGCCAGGCCGTCTTGAAAAGAAACTTCCAACTTCTCATACCCTCATCGATTTACTTCTCAATATGTCCGCCTTTCAGCCGGATGATCCTCCCGGTCCTATGTGCCAGTTCGATGTCATGGGTGACGATGACCAGTGTCGTGCCCTTTTCACTATTGAGCTCGAACATGAGGTCTTCGACCTGTCGACTGGTTTCTTCATCCAGATTGCCTGTAGGCTCATCGGCAAAAAGTATTTCAGGTGTATTGGAAAAAGCCCTGGCCAGAGCCACACGCTGTTGCTCGCCACCGGAAAGTT
>JAWVZH010000210.1:0-4232 GCA_033722295.1 Saprospiraceae bacterium | reverse complement strand
CCCGAACAATTGTCCGTTGCCGAAATCCCACCTGTATTGGATGTATCTGTAGACTCACTACAATCTATGGTAAGATCAATAGGTGGTTCAATATTTGGACTGACATTATCTTCAATTGTTATGATCTGATCTGCAGAACTAGAATTTCCACAATCGTCTGTTGCTGTCCATGTCCTGGTCAATACCTCTGGACATGAACCTGATCTGGAATCTGAATATGTAATACTAAATCCTGAACAGTCGTCTGTAGCACTTGCAGATCCTGTATTAGATGTATCTGTGGAGGCCGTACAGCTAATGGTGACATCCGCCGGCAAGTTCAACACCGGGGCTGTTTGATCGATAAGATTGAATATTTGTGCACAGGTAGATTCATTTCCGCATTCATCTGTCGCCGTCCATGTCCGCGTCAGTACTTCAGGACACGAGCCCGTGTATCTATCAAAATAAACAAGTGTAATGTTACTACAATCATCAGTAACAGAAGGCACTCCGGTTTGGGAAGTATCGGTAGAAGCTGCACAATCTAGATCCATCGAAAATGGACACAATATTGTCGGTGGTGTGTTGTCTTCAAGAGTTATGGTCTGTACACACGTACTTACATTACCACAGGAATCTTCTGCTGTCCATGTCCTGGTCAATATCTCGGGGCAAGAGCCTGTTCTGGAATCGCTGTAGGTTACCGCCACCCCTGAACAATCATCCGTAGCTGTGGCCGAGCCAGTATTTGACGTGTCAACAGAGGCAACACAGTCCAATGTAAGGTTCGAAGGACAATTTATTACTGGCGCTGTATTATCCTCTATAGTGATCATTTGCACACAGGTACTCACATTGCCGCAAGAGTCTTCTGCCGTCCACGTCCTGGTAATGACTTCTGGACACGAGCCTGACGACGCATCTGAATAGGTTATTGTTGGTCCGGTACAATTATCCGTACCGGTAGCTTGACCTGTATTCGCTGGATCTCTTGAATCACTGCAGTCAATAGTTACATCTACTGGACAAGTTATGGTCGGTGGCATGGTATCTCTGACAGTAACCGTCGACGAACAGATCAAAGGAGAGAAGAAGCAACCTTCGCAATCAATACTTACCTCTACCGTATACGACGAATCACAATGCGCTCCTGCCGTTACTGAAATTGTTGAGTCATTAACAAGAGTGTAGGATGAGTAACTTCCCGTTACCGTCCAGGAATATACCGGTGACAAGCAACTGCCGTCAATCTGGGCTTCCAAAGTCGTGATTTCGCCAGGACATACTGGAGTCAATGGTGCGTTGACGATGCTACACGTACCACAACTGTCACAAGTCCCTTCACATTCTGTAGGACCCGGAATATGGAGAGTGTCAAAACCCCGACCTGCTTTAATAAGACCAATGATTGTTCCAGCCTCATGGATTCCATCAACACAAATGAAAATTCTTTGAGGGTTTCCATCCATTACACTTTCATTGGATTTCAATCCACAATATCCTGTAGAACCGTCCTCACCTAGTTCATAGCTTCCCCTTCCTGGAAACCTGACATGTTCTCCACCGATCCATTCCCATTCACCCACATCATTGGACAGATCCAACTCATCAATACACGTGGCCGCGCATGAAGTATCACCAAACAAAGTGTGACTTGTATTTGGTCGTGCACCATTATTGATAATACAGTAGTAATAGCACGTTCTGCATTCAACAGAGTCATGTTCAAGACCGTGATACTCAATAATTTGGCTATCTGGAAAATAATATGGGTCGCCAGAGCCACAGTCGCCATAGATTGCAACTGCCGATAGATCTAGCACAAGGTCCTCATCTAACTTTCCATCAACTATATCAGGATGACTCCTGCTCCTGACTGGAACACTAAATATTTTAGTCGCTATAACAGCACATTGGGAGATAATCCTGGATCCCCAATCAGGTGCATTTGATCCATTAAAGAAGCCCTGACTGGTTTCAGTACTTATTATCTCCGATCCTGTCTCATCTTGAGATCCTGAATATGCTTCAAAGCCTCTCGAGTATCCGGACGAATGTATCAATGCTAAAAGTGCAGCAACCATTAGTCCAGACGATATACAGCAAGGCAGATGACGGCGTATAACAATAGTGGCCTTTGGGAACATTTTGTTCAAAGTTTCCGATTAAAAAAACAAACTTTACTGTTACAGGAATCTTACCTTATCTGGTAAAGGGTGAGTTTTGGCTCTTCAAATATACAAATAAGAACCATATACAACTCGTTGATTATCATATTTTTATAAAATATATATGACAATTAACAATATGAGTTATACACTTATAATACAGTCCCTCTATTCCTCCAGATTAACACTGGGAATATGGACTCGATTTGAATCGGTTTTGGGATCAACCGTTCCAAATTTAATCATAAAAGCACCACATACCCAAATCAATATGAAGGTCCTCGAGAATATTTAATACACAATTCACCTGTCCGATGTGTATGGAATGAATGCCGGGACATCCGAAAACAGGGATGTGCGTCCCTCAGTCCTTACTCCAATAATTACACTTTGAATTGATAACGCAATTTTAAAATTAGGTGAAAACCCTCATAGTTGAAGTAGGTGAATACTCTGATGATCAAAATCTTCATCTATCTGGTACGGAGAGATCACAGCAACCCAATTTGATATACACATTGCTGCCACAATAACCACCTCAGGAATATCCGCACTCTCACTTCCACAGTTCAAATGCTTTTTTCCGCAGATCTTCTCTGAAGTCCGGATGTGCAATATCAGACAAAAGTTCCGCCCTTTCTTTGATCGTTTTTCCGTACAGATTGACTGCCCCGTATTCTGTAACCACATAGTGAACATGAGCGCGAGTTGTGACCACACCCGCTCCACGGGTCAAATAAGGAACGATCTTCGACTGACCTGAACTTGTTGTGGACTTCATGGCAATGATGGGTTTTCCCCCCTCCGATAACGAGGCTCCACGGATAAAGTCCATCTGTCCACCCACTCCGGAATAGATCTTACTGCCGATAGAATCAGCACAGACCTGCCCTGTGAGGTCAATCTCTATAGCACTGTTGATCGCAGTAACTTTTGGGTTCTGTCTGATGACATCAGTATTGTTCACATATTCACTGTCGATCAGCTTGACCAGCGGATTATCATCGATAAAATCATATAATCTCTTCGACCCGATGACAAAGGACCCAACTATCATACCTCTGAAATGCACTTTATTCTTACCGTTGATCACGCCCTTTTTCACAAGCGGTATAATCCCGTCTGAGAACATTTCAGAATGAACCCCAAGATCTCGATGACCTTCCAGCGAATTCAGAACTGCATTTGGAATAGCTCCGATGCCCATTTGCAGGGTCGCCCCGTCCTCAATCAAATTTGCTATGTGGTTACCAATGGCCTTTTGTTCGGCATCAGGTTCAGTTGGTTTGACCTCCACCAATTCCTGATCATGCTCTACGAAATAGTTTATTCTGTCCTTATGAATGAAGCCGTCACCATGTGCTCTTGGAATATTTCGATTTATCTGGGCTATCACGATCTTTGCGGCTTCCAGGGCAGCCAGCGAGGCATCCACCGATGGTCCCAGTGAGCACATACCATGAGAATCTGGAGGTGAAACAGATATGAGTGCCACATCAAGAGGAATAACGCCTTTTCGAAAGAGCCCAGGACATTCGCTTAAAAATATCGGTATGTAACTACTTCTTCCGGTCTGTATCGCATGTCGAATATTGGCGCCAACGAAAAACGCTTTTATATTAAAAGTATCCTGATACTCATCACTCGCATATGGCGCCACCCCTTCGGTATGCAATTGATAAATGTTAATATTACTTATATCCTTCGCTCTGCCTGCCAGCGCCTGAACCAAATGTTGTGGGGCGGCGGCTGCGGTATGTATAAAGACATTATCACCTGACCTCACCTGATCTAGGGCCGTCTCTGCACTGGTGATCATAGATTTGATTTTTGATTAAATTAAAAACCCAAATGTAAGTGGGTTCGATCATACGATCGGTGATATGGATCAACTGCATAATTGATATCTATTAGAGGTGACACTTACCCTGAAGGGCCGAGCCATAAATGGTCAGTAAACCACGAATTTAGCAGCCTGAACTTTCACATTTATGGATCAGCCAAATCACCCATTTGATCGTATTCGTTGGCAAAATATATCAGTACATCGGTAGCCATAATCTCCGGATATTCGAGTAATAT
>JAWVZH010000209.1:0-4242 GCA_033722295.1 Saprospiraceae bacterium | reverse complement strand
GCCTTCAGGACATATGCCGCGTGGATCGGAGACAGCGTGCCAATTATAGAGTTTGCCATAGTACTCACCATTTTTAAACCTTTTTGTATTCAGGTTCTCTTTCAACCAAACTTGATCGCCGATCCGAACCGTTTCGTATTCTTGGCCAGAGGGACCAGTCATCCGGGATGTATTTCCTGCTTTTTGCGTATGTGCTACAAATGAAATGGCAAATATTAAGACCACAGTACTCACCACTTTTCCGGAATTCTGTTGGAATGAATAGTCATTATCAAGTGTCCGGTTCATATTAAAAATGATCATGAAAAGTTGTCTTTTTATATATGGCGCGAGTGTTGAAATCACCAAAAAGCTGTTAACTATTTCTCCGGTAATACCTATTAATCGTAATTAATTTGAATCGAATTTAATAATGATTGTTGTAGTTAATTCAAAGTCACAAAGGCCACATATTGACATATTGAGTTACATCAACGTATTGATTAAACTTGTTGCCATTTGATAATTCAATATATCCGCTCTACTCCCGAAGTTGCCCGATCTCCCGAACGAAATCCCTAAAGGCCGCTTTGTGTTGTTCCAGGTCCATATCTGGCGAACAAGCAATCCGTGCAATGTAGTCCTTATCTTCCTCTTTGGTTGTGCCTTGAGTTGATGTTGCCGGGATCGTCCAGTAACAACCTTTCAACTGGCCATAACTCACACAGTACTTGCTTTCCTGAGGAATGTTGTTGATCATCATCCTGATAAGTTTGTGATTCAAGGCCCGTTTGCGCTCTTCCCGCTCCTGTTGCGTATTGCCAGTAGTGGGAAGGTCAAGGGAAAACACGGAAGGCGTGAAACCGCGTTCGGCGAGCTCATGTGAAACGAAATTGATCTTCGCTTCGGGAAGCACCTTACCTATGAAGTCCACGAATTCCCGTGTGTTGGCATAGGCGTCCCGGATGCGCTGAAGCATGGAGGGCAGTTGGTCGGCCAGAATCTGCATCTGAAAGTCTGTCGCCTTGTTATCGCATAATTTCAGATGCTTATTGATCTTTCCCATCAGGGCGCTGGCCTTTTCATTGGCCATACAATAACCTGCGGTACAAAGTCCCCCGCTCGGGAATTTCGATCCGCTCACATATGAGATGGTGCGAATGGATGCCAGGATATCGTTCTCACCGAGAAAGTGGACATTGGGACAAAAGGTCTGGTCCAGGATAAATACAGGCTCGATAGCTCTATCGCCTTGGCTGTTAAACCTCGGTTGGCTGAGCACCCCTCTCAATTGATCCAGGTCGGGCACCTCCACCCGTGGATTGGTCGGGATCTCCACGATGATCAAAGGCACCGCATCCTCCTTTGCCACCTCATCGAGCACACGATCAAGACTATCGACCATATCGTGATCACGGTCGACCGGCAGGTCGACCACTTCTAAGTGATCCATGCACGCGGCCACTCTTCGGGCCTGGTCATTGGTGCCGCCGTAGCAATTTGGCGGTATGACCAGTTTCACGGGACGGCCCGGATGATTCTCCTGGGCATCATGAATGAGTCCCATCGTGATGGCGTACTGAATGGACAATCCGCTGGTCCCTACTATGGGTTCTGTCTGGGCGCCGGTAATGCTCTTGATCGATCGATCAACAGATCCTTTGACCTGATCCCTGTCTATTTCATCTCCGTATGCGGGCAGGCCGATCCACTGCTTCAGGGCCATGAGACAATTAGCCGGGGTCATCGCAATGGATTCACGTCGCCGCACATGCTGGATCTCGGGGATATAGTCGTTATGATCCTCTCCATTGACAAGAATTACGCTTCCCAAAGTAGGATCTGTGGTGACATAGAAATCCACTTCGGGTGACAGTTCCGTACTAAACAGGTCCTCTTGCTGAGAAACAAATATCGCGCTGCCGTCAAACGCAGGAGTATCCGACACGTCATCAACCTTGCAAAGTTCAAAACTGTATCCATATACCTGACGGATCACTTCGGGATCAAAATGCCCGGGCAGGTCTCCCGTATAGGTGATTATTGTTTTCCTGTTCAGCAGATGGTTCTTTCTGAGTACAGCCATGACGGGCATAACCCTTGAAGAGAAGCCGATGACACTTTCGGGGTTTACACCATTGATCCGGGCAATGGCCCACTCAAGCACAGATGACAGGGGATGGCCGAGACGGATATAATCGTATGCTGTTGGCAGTGAACCCAGCGCCTCGACCGATGTATTGTCTTCTTCAAACAGGCGGTCAAACTCATCAATGAATTCTGTTTTCGCCTTTTCTTCGTTATAGATATCAAGTCTATGGGTCGTCAGCCTCAGCCAGTCATCCGGCATGTTCGCTATAACATCACTGATAAACTTCTGTATTCGATCCGCTTCCATAATGCTCATCTTCTTTGAGTGGGCAAATATAGTATAAGTACTTACGTGATATTCAGGACTGCCGTCGAGGATATAGGAAACCACCGAGAGGGATAAGACACAGATCCTGGGCCGACCCTATGCCTTATGGACAGACTAAAATTGGCGAGTTAATTTTATCAATTCTACATGTTGTCATCGCCGCGTTATCCATAATGTTGAATGATCAGATATCTACGTTTGTAGAACTTGCTGATCGCCTTAATATGATATACCCGATGATCGCTGAAATAAAGGAGCCAATAAGAATTCCAATCTTGGCTGAATCAATATAAGCAGGCTGACCTGCAAAGGCCAGATTTGAAATAAATATCGCCATTGTAAATCCGATACCGGCCAAAAAGGACACACCTACAATATGTTGATTGGTAATGTCATCCGGAATTTTTATCAGTCTCATTTTTTTGGCCATTAATACAAAAAATGAAATTCCGACGCTTTTGCCCAAAACAAGGCAGACAGCTATGTTGGATATAAGGAGCGTATCCCACTCCAGGTCACCCCGTAATTCCACCCCGGCATTAGCGAGGGCAAAGACTGGTATGATAAAATAAGCCACCCAATCATGCAATCGGTGTTCGGAGCGCTGTAAGGGAGACTGATATTTATTTATCCAGTTCTCCAGATCATCGATATGTCCAATTTGTTCAATGGATAAGATGGGTTTATTCAAAACCGTGGCATGCTGTATTCTTGTGGTGATATCAGACAGAATATCAATGAATTTGATCGTATCGACCTTTTGTCTTACTGGAACAGAGAATGCGAGCAAAATACCAGCCACGGTGGGATGGATGCCAGACTTTAGAAATAAAAACCAAATTATAATACCGCCAAATATGATCAAATACTTGGAATAATATCCTCGGCTGGTCAACAGATACAGAGCGCCCAGTAAGATCACTGCCATTCCCACGTATGCAAGGTTGATATCTCCACTGTAAAAGATCGCTATCGCTCCAACGGCACCGATATCATCTACGATAGCAAAGGCTGTTAAAAAGATCTTGAGGCTCAGCGGCACCCTCCGGCCCAAGACATTCAACACTGCCAGTGAAAAAGCTATATCGGTAGCCATCGGTATGCCCCAGCCATTGTAAGTTTCGGGATCTACATTCAGAACCAGAAAAAGAATTACAGGAACCGTTAAGCCACCCAGGGCGCCAAAAAGCGGAAATGCCAACTTTTTTAACGAGTTCAATTCTCCGATGTAGAACTCACGCTTTATTTCCAGCCCTATCAGGAAAAAGAAGATGGCCATCAATCCATCATTGACCCATAGGATCAAGGGTTTGTATAGTTCAAAATCCGTGGTGGTAACGCCAACCTTATATTCCCAAATAGCCCGATAACTGTCCGCAAGTGGTGAATTGGCCCAGACCAAGGCAATGATCGTAGTGATAAGAAGCAGGATCCCGCTGAATCCCTCAATTTTAACGAACTTTTGGAAAGGAGATAAAAACTTGCTCCTGCTCATTTTGGGTCCCTTTTATAATTCAAGCCATATCAATGTAATCATCCTTAGTAATATCTCATAGATATGTAGTGTAATAGCCATTGTAAAGTTTTAATACAGCCCAGGACAAAAACTCACACTTCTGAACAGGTGATGTAAGTATTAGCTCATAAAGCCATCGACCAATACCAATATCCAAGTTTATCCAAGCATCTCCCACTTTGTAGATGTCTTACAGGATCAGATTGCTGAGCTCCTTCGCTTTTTCGATCGCTTCCTCATATCATTCTATTCGTTGTATCCGATAATTGACCCCCGGGGTTGTAATTCCAATTATAGCCAACAATTTCATTGAAATAGACGATAAGTG
>JAWVZH010000208.1:0-4339 GCA_033722295.1 Saprospiraceae bacterium | reverse complement strand
TGACCCGGATCCTGCGATTTTGTATTGTCCGTAAAGTAGACATGAGAGACCATCAGAATAAGTCCTAATCCCGCCAACCAGAACCAGGCCCCCGCTCTTCTGCGATCTCTAGGTTTCTGGATCTTCCCTTCGATGTTGTTCCACATCTCTTCACCGTCAAATGTGGATCTGTGATTCGAGATATTCGATCTCAAATGCTGCTCAAAGGGATCGTTTATGTAATTCTCTTCCTTCATTTTCTTTGAACATTTTTCTCAGCGATTTTCGCGCACGGGTCAGATAGGCCCTGCTCGAGCTTTCTCCGATCCCCAGCATTTCTCCTATTTCCCGATGACTGTATCCCTCGACTACATAGAGGTTGAATACGTCGGAATAAGTAGGAGGCAGGCTGGCGATCATTGCCATCAATTCTTCAACTTGAAGATTACTGTATGCCGCTGGTGCGATGCGGGCCGATTCTTCACTGGCCCACTTGAGTTCTTCAATATCTGCTGTTCGTTTTAATTTCAGCTTCTTGGACAATGCAATATTTATGCAGATCCGATTCATGTAGGCCCGGGGCGTTCCCTTGCTGAAGTCGATCTTTTTCAAATTCAAAAAGATCTTGATAAAGGCCTCCTGCAAAATGTCTTCCGGCGCCCAGGTCGGAGGGGCATATCTTCTGCATGTCGTCAATAAATAAGGTCCGTACCGTTCCACAAGCGCTCTTTGGGCGATGGCATCGCCATTGATACAAAGATCGATTAAGCGCTTTTCCTGCTTCACAGTATTTGTTTCTAGTACTTTCGTATCACATTGAATTCTCCCTCTACTTTTACTTTGCCAACTTGTCCATAGATCGGTAACTCACCACTGAAGGTCCCCATCACCGGATCTCCTATTTTCCTTCCCGTGCTCACCAGGTCGACCTGCAGGTCACACCAATCATAGCATTTTGCATGATACCTGGAAGTGCCTCCAAGGTATACTTCAGCACTAATGACCAGATGATCACCTGGGATGGAATTATCGATTTTCATATAGAAATCATACTTGTTGTATGGGTTTTGGAAATGAATATGATCACCCTTGACGATGATCGTATCACCACTTTTACTGTATCCGCACGACACTGCGCTCATGACGCATTCCTCACCATCGAGATTGTAAAGGATATACTCACCTGAACTCTCATCGCAAGCCATAACATCTCCGAGTTCTATCTCACCATAATTACTCTCAAAATTTTGTGATCGACTCTTTTTATCATTCTTCAGATTATAGGCCTGTATGGTCACCTCTTCTGTCATACAATTTAAAATATAATGGTCAATGACTCCGTCTTTTTGAGCTGGCAGCCAATGTTGATCATTGTAGACCATGTAGGACCTTTCTAAAGGAAAACGTTCACAATCGAGGATTCGTCCTGTTATCCTGACAATCCTCTCCGAAACTCCAGATCTCAGGTCGATACTTTCGTCTCCGCCGGAAGCGGACAATTGAATTTGTGACACCGATACGTCGCACCCGTCCCATATCTCAATTTCGGGTTGAGCTGAGCGGTAAATTGGAAGGTTTATGTGGCCGGATTGATCGGTCCAGCAGTTATAGATCCAATCATTCTGAACGATCTCGATCCGCGAATTGGCGATGGGATGGCCATGGTCTGACAGAGTAAGCCGTTTGACGTTGAGTTCATCTGACAAAGCTATCAGGTAGTATCCTGTCCTGGGAATATCTATTTCCTCGTCATCGGCCAAGTCTGCCAATTTCTCCCAATATCCCAGATAATTATTGAAGTGATAAAGCCCTGAATTCTCGTTGAATGTGATCCGTGGTTCTAAATGAGCAGATTCGGCTAAATTCAGAGGGATTCCGCTGTCAGATGAGAGTTCGAAATATATGGCTGCTCGTGGTAATAAGGAGCGGAGCCTGTTATTCTCATCCATGGCAATGATGCCACCCGACATAGTCGGCCAGACCGCGCCTGGGCTCAACAACCTGGCCTGGGCCGTCACTCTCCCGGAATATTTTCTATTAAACGCATCAACGAGCGCATGGGGGGGGATCTCCAGATCTAAGAAGGCATTTGAAATAATGGTGCTCTTCTCATTTGCATTAAAAGATCCTTTTATATCAAAATCAGAAAGAGTTACTTCCGAAAAATTATTGCTCCTGTTCTCAGGTTGAAGGTGCACAACGCCGGGAACGTGTCCAGGTTTGGTAATGTAGATGTTCTGTCCCTTCCTGTTAGCGGCTATTCTGCTAAATACATAGACGCCGTTGACATCTGTCTTACGGTTGAGACTGCCTGTTTGCACAAGTGCTCCGGGTATGGGTATACCACTCTCGGAAACAACCCGTCCGGTGATGGTAGTGACGACATTCTCATATGACGATGTCACATCGGTTGTCAGGTCATCAATATTATCCCGGCTGCACGAAAAGAACAGTACAACAATGGTTGATAATAAAAGAGATCTGCCAATTTGTATTACGGTCATCATTTATATAACAGCTCCTGGGAAAAATTAATTTTATTGGTTCTACATTCGTGAGTCTCCCTCTTGCACTTATATATCAATTCAATCTGCCAATCGCTACATGATAGAACCGGTAAAAGATAATATTCTTTTGGTGCATCTACACTAATCTGCTTATACAGAGTTCAGTAGAGGATACCGAAGAGAGAGATGTTATAATCTTAGGAGTTGCCCTTCCCGGGCCAGATTGAAGCCCTTTTCTCTTATACGATTTCTGGTAGAGTCGTCCCATAGAGCTGGGTTGGTATGATTGAAATGAGTGAAGAACACCTTTCCTTTTTCATCTATTCCAAAGGAGCTCATCTCATCCATGGTCTCTTCGATAAAAGGGTGGGGGACCTCATCCATGTTGCGACCGGGGATCTCTCCATTGGCATAAAACGTGCCATCGAGTAACGCGATGTCGGCTTCGACGATTTCTTTAAGTTGGATATTGGACTTATGCCATTTGTCGATATCAGGTACAGACCATGCGGTTCGGTTTGTTCCTTCGATGTAGAAACCGACGGTTTCTGAATATTCATCCCTGTGAGGTACAAGAAAAGGCGTTACTTTCAGATTTTCCGTCAATTGAATAGCAGTCATATTTTCGATCGCGAACAGCCGAATATTTCCCAGCGTTACCAGTTGGTCCCACGGTCCGTTAGTATTCAGGAATTCCTTCATTCTCGGCATGGCATATACAGGGATAGCAGGAGCGTTGATAGCCTCCCTGCCCAGGTGCATCAAGCCAGTGTAGTGCCCCATGTGCGCATGTGTCAAAAGAATGCCTTCAAGCTCATAAGGGAAATTCTCGGTGACCTTTCGCAATTGATCCTTAATATCAGGTGTGGCATCGATCAAAAAGAATTCCCTGCGTTTATGATCGAGCAAGGCAAGACTCGCGGTCATCCGACGCAGCGAATGATCATTCCAGGCTTTTTCGCAACATGACTTTTGACACTGGATCTGAGGATAACCGGCATCCTGAGCAATTCCCAGTATCATGATCGAGACTCCACTGTCTGACTGGGCATCAAGGTTGAGGATGGCGAAAATCGATATGAGGAGAGAAAATAAGATTCGAGTGGTGAAGGACAATGTCATGATCAAATAAAGATACGAATGAATGCACGATCTGGCTAAACGATTTATATATTATAAATATACTTAATACGTTAAGAAAGAATCATTATCTGATATCGCAATAGGATGTATGCATTATTTGATCTCTAATGCTATGCATCAAAATATGAGACTGAAGTGCCAGGTGTTCAGTTTCTGGCGACATTTTCTGCAAACGGGATCTTTCTGACGAGTGCCTGATCCTGTGAATGCTGAGCGCCGTACGACAGTACGAGTGTTCCTTTTGTGCCGTCCTTTGCCCTGAGTGCTAATACCTCAGATGAATCTGCCGGATTGGATTGTCCCTCGAACCGGCATGAAGCTTCTATTTCAAGTTCTTCGGGTTTATACTTCTTGTTATTATCTGTACTTGAGATACACTCGGACTCTGCTATGAAATTAGTCGTATACCCTGCATTCTGGAGCATTGACGTTGCCTGAGAGAGTGTGTCTGTCTTTCTGAGCGCCTTTTGAATTTCCATTCTTTATTTTTTGTCTTATTTATATAAGACAAGGTGATAGCGGTGACTGTTCTCGCAGAGTTACTTTTCTTTGATGGTATGCCAGGTTTCGTAGAGGGATTCTTGTTCCGGTCTGTCATCATCGACTTCTTCCAGAGGTTCACAGTTCTGCCAGGAGTTTCGCATTTCAGATGGTAGCTCCTGATACAACCGGGTTCCTTTGGTCTTCCAGTCGATCATTTCCTGGGAGAG
>JAWVZH010000207.1:0-4360 GCA_033722295.1 Saprospiraceae bacterium | reverse complement strand
CGCGCCATCAGGTATGCCTCGTTAATTGTCAAATATCCAATATGTCATGTTATCATAAAACCATGTAATATTGCAATATGTACATTGACATCATTCTGGGCATCATGGTGGCCTTGGGCTTTTATGTTGGATACGGCAGAGGTATTATCAAAACGGTATTCGCCATACTGTCTTTGCTGGTTGCTGTTCTCGCAGCCATGAAATTGTCACCGATCATGATCAATTTCCTGGACAGATTTTTAACATGGGATCCGCGTTTGATTGTCATACTCGGCTTCGTACTCACTTTTATCATTGTCGTCATAGCGATACGTTTCCTGGGAACACTGCTGGAAAAAATGATGGCCAAACTGCAGATCAATTTTGTGAACAAGCTGGCGGGAGGTCTGGTCATGGCTTTCGTCTTTACCTTGTTGTACAGTTGCGCGCTGTGGTTCATGGACGAGACGCGATTGCTCAGCCCGTCTGCGAAATCTTCTTCAATAACCTATGTCTATCTGAAACCTATGCCACAGGGAGTCGCCGCAGCGTGCCGGAAGATCAAACCTGTTTTTGAATCTTTCTGGAATAAAACAGCTGAGGCAATGGATGAGGTCAGGGAAAACTCAATGGAGCGGGATAGCATCGGATCCGGCAGATAATGGAAAAGCTTATATTGGAAGTCAGCCGCTTTCACATAATTCTATGCAACCACATTCATTAAATACTCACTTAACCATAGTCAACGGACTCTCCTTACACTATAAACTCTAAATCTCCCGATCATGTGGTGTAGACAGAATTGAACAGGACATAATCCGTAGTAAGGTCTGATCCCCAGGCGAAAGCTTTCTCATCTCCGTTGTTCACGACCAGTCTGATCTTCAGGTGTGATTCTCTGAGCCTCTGTTTCATAGCCGTTCTGTTGAATTTTACTGGTTTGCCGCTTTTCAGGACCTGCACCTCCTCTTCCATACTACCGATGAAGAGATCGGCTTTGGTATAGTCAAATTTTACACCCGCATTACCAGCAGCACATACGATCCTTCCCCAATTGGGGTCTCTGCCAAACATCGCCGCCTTGACCAGTGTCGAGTCCGATATCTTTCGTGCCAGTTGTTTCGCTGTTGATTTGCTTTTGGCTTTATCAACTTCATATTCTATGAATTTGGAAGCCCCTTCCCCGTCACTGACTATCAGCTTGGCCAGGTGAGTCATCAATTCAAGCAGATGCTTTTTTAAGGCCTTATAGCCCATGTCACTTTTCTTCTTTATCTCATCATTTTGCGCCAGGCCATTGGCCATCACGACAACCATGTCGTTCGTTGAGGTATCGCCGTCCACTGTGATCATATTGAATGTATCATCAACGCATTCCCTGGTCAGATCCTGTAAGAGCTTGGGGTCAATGGCTACATCACACACGATAAAGGCCAACATGGTAGCCATGTTGGGATGGATCATACCTGAGCCTTTGGCTATTCCTGCCATATTGATACTATAATCGTCAGCTCTGAACTCTACGAAGCCTTCTTTCGCGAAAGTATCCGTGGTCAATATAGCATTCGCTGCGAATGATCCGGCTGCGGCCTTTTTTGAAAGTTTAGGAATATTCTCCTTGATCCCGGACACGATATCATCGGTCGGAAATGGAGCTCCGATAAGACCGGTCGACGCAACCACCACATCCTCTGGATTCAAATCCAGCATTTCTGCAGCCGCATCAGCCATGGCGATCGCTGCTTTTTGGCCATCCTTTCCGGTACAGGCATTCGCGTTGCCAGCATTACAGACGATCACTTGAGCCATATTATTCTTTAGGTGCTTTCGACAAAGCTTTATGGGCTCTGCAGCCACTTCATTCTGAGTGTAAACCGCGGCAGTAGCAGCCGGCACCTCTGAATAGATGATAGCCAGGTCCCGTCTCATACTTTTAATACCCGTATGGGCACCCCAACATTTGATGCCTCGGACAGACGTAAGGTTTTTATTCATTCTGATGACTCGATATATTTTAATTTACGGTTGCAATGGACTGATCTTCAGACCACTTGTTTCTTCAAGGTCAAACATAATATTCATGTTCTGTACTGCCTGACCGGCAGCGCCTTTCATCAGATTGTCAATGGCACTCAAGACAATGATCCGATGGGTTCTACTATCGTAGGTTGCATAAATATCACACAGATTGGTGCCTCTTACAAATTTTACCTCCGGTAAAGTTTTTGGCAGCCTTATAAAAGGTTCATTTGAATAAAACTCCTGGTAGAGATCCGAGAGGTCCTTATCAGTGATGCTTTTTTCAGGTGTTATGTAGCAGGTAGACAGGATCCCTCTGTCAATAGGCAGTAAGTGCGGAGTAAATTGAATCGAAACCGGATCACCTGCCTGCTTCACAAGGGATTCTTCGATCTCAACCGTATGCCTGTGAGTCTTCAAGCCGTAGGCTTTGAAATTGTCATTCACATTGGAGAAGTGAGTGATCGGCTTACTCTTCACCCCAGCTCCTGTCGTCCCACTCTTGGCGTCAACGATCGCAATATTTTCTTTGACAATATTACGTGAAAAAAGAGGTGCCAGTGCCAGAGCAGAAGCCGTCGGGTAACAACCCGGATTGGCCACGATACGGGCGTCTTTTATCTTATTTCTTTCAAGCTCAGGAAGTCCATAAGGAACATCAGGCACTAATTCGGGTGTAACATGCTGCTTACTGTACCACTTCTCATAGGTTTCTGCATCATTGAGCCTGTAGTCCCCGGAGAGGTCGACGATCTTAAAATCCCTGTCTTGCCATTTCGAAACATAGTCCATTGAGATCCGATGAGGTAAGGCAAGAAATGCGACATCGATCTCAAACTGATCAATTTCATCTGCAGAATGAAGTGTCATGTCACAGATATTACTGTATTGTGGATGAACTTCGGAGAAGTGATGTCCAGCACGACTTTCTGAAGTGATGAGGGTCAGTTCCACATCGGGGTGAATAAGTAACAATCGCACGAGCTCCGATCCTGTATAGCCGGTAGCTCCTATTATGGCCGCTTTTATCATATTATTTCTTCTGAAGTTCTACAACGGAATCGTAAATGACCGCGAGGAGTTGATCGATCTCCTTTTCAGAGATGATCAATGGTGGCACCAACCTCAGAACATTCTGCGCAGTAGCGTTTGCAACCACACCCTTGTCCAGCATTTTCATTACCAGGGGAGCGGTTTCAAATTCAAATTCAACACCAACCATCAAACCCATGCCTCGAACTTCTTTAATTACATCCATTTCGTTTTTCAATCCGATGAGTTTTTCGATCAGGTAGTTGCCCTTTTCCTCTACTTCTTCCAGGAAATCTTCTTGATTTATTTCCTGAAGCACTGTAAGTGCAGTAGCGCACGCTATGGGATTGCCTCCAAAGGTGGTACCGTGATCACCAAATTCAATGGCATCGCTGACTTCTTCATTGCTTAATATTGCGCCAACCGGCATCCCGTTACCCAATGCTTTGGCCAAGGTCATGATATCCGGTTTCACACCGAAATGTTCATGAGCAAAAAGCCTTCCTGTTCTGCCCATACCACACTGAATCTCGTCAAATATGAGTACGATATCATTCTTGCTGCACAAGTATCTGAGATCCTGGACAAAACCAAGATCTGCCGGAATTATGCCACCTTCTCCCTGGATAGGTTCGATGACAACAGCGGCAATATCGTTATCCATTTCTTTTTTAAATGCATCTATATCATTAAAAGGAATTTGCTTGAATCCGGCAGGTATAGGATCAAAACCCTTTTGCATTTTAGGTTTTCCTGCCGCTATGGCCGCCATAGTCCTTCCATGAAAGCAATTATGCATCGACAGGACAGTACCTCCCCTGCCTTTAGAATGCGCATACTTCCTGGCGATCTTCACCGCACCCTCAAAAGATTCCGTACCGCTGTTGGTGAAGAATACATGATCGAGAGAAGCACTTTGAGTCAATTCCTGACTGAGTTGTACCTGGGGCCTGGTCACAAAGAAATTCGAGACATGCAAGAGCTTGTCCGCCTGTTCCTTGATCGTCGCGCTCACCTTTGGATGTGCATGGCCCAAGCTGTTGACGGCTATTCCGGCCAGAGCGTCCAGATATTTATTTCCATCTACATCCCAGAGCTTACATCCCTTTCCTTTCTCAAATGCTATTGGCATTCGTTTGAAGGTCGGAAGATAATGGGCCTGATCAGACTCATGGAGCTCTGTGGACTTTTTGGTATTAAGCGATAATTGTTGTTCCGACATTGCTGTTTTTTAATAATTTATCCAGTATCAATTTAGGTTTTGTACCGTTGAGAACAACGGCATTTTTGGCACCTTTTTCAAGTGCGATTATGCAGGCTTCCATCTTTG
>JAWVZH010000206.1:0-4381 GCA_033722295.1 Saprospiraceae bacterium | reverse complement strand
ATTTTACCTAAAAGATCTATTTGTATTAGATTGCATGATACCTAATGTTGGGTAGATGCCGCGGGAGAGGACTCATGTCAATTTTAGATTGTGATCATTTGACTTCACAAATAGTAGGTGCTACACTTGCATGGACAACATCATAACTTATTATAAACAAATGTAACAACTACTTCCATCCATTTTATGCTGCTACTGGGAAGGGCACGCCGAAAAGACGATCTGGATCACACAAAAGTTTTCCGTGCAACACTCTGTCTTTATTGGCATGGCGCTTGTGCTTTAGTTAATCACTTACCGAATTGCTCGATTAACTTAAAACACTGAAAGCATGGCCGCGTATATTGAGAAAATTGAAGAATACACAATTATGACAAGTGGTTATTATCCAAGTGGAGGGGGATGGGAGGCGAGAATATCTCTCATTCTCCCGGACAAGTTTGTTTATTTCTATTTCATGACACCTGGTAAAGCATTAAAGTCTATTGAGTCTCATTTCAATCGCTTTAACGAAGAAATTGTCAAAGTATATTTCCGATATGAACAGTTTAGGGATATAGTAGACCTATTGCGCAATGAAGAACCGGTATACTTGTTCTATTCCGGTCAGCTAGCATATTTGACTACTAGTCGTGAACCCGTAGGTGAAGGAGAATTATGATAAATTCTAATTTCTGAGACGGTTGAAGTATATTCTTATGTGTATTTTCTGGAGGATGGTCAAGATATACTTATACGATTGTCGAAACCCCATATCATTTAGCCCGCTTAGCTAATTTTTCCCCGAAAAAGGCAGATTACAGTAAAATCTTCAGCAAAATATGCAACTTTCTAAGATAGAATACCGTTACCTTTGATGTGGCAGAGCTATCATTCAGATAGTTCGCCTATTTAATTTTTTATATTTTTTAATAATGAGTACAGGTACAGTTAAATTTTTCAACGACTCGAAAGGGTACGGTTTTATCACTCCGGATGACGGAGGTAAGGATGTTTTTGTCCATGTTAATGGTATTAATGGAGACACTTTGAATGAAGGAGACAAAGTCTCTTATGATGTCGAAGAAGGAAGAAAAGGATTAAATGCAGTGAATGTCACTGTGGAATAGCCTCTAAGCCATTTAAAACTTAACAAAATGAGCCCATTCACTTGTGTGAATGGGCTTTTTTTATGCTCTGTACTGCTCTTGGCCTTATTCAGTTTCTTGAAAACATGTCAGATCTGACACATCCAGAATCTTTGAATTCGAAATTAAATAAGAAAGTAGATGGCCTAATCTTCAGCCATCTGCAATAGGTGTGATCAATGCATCTCGGTTTGGGCAAAGTGGAAACTCGCCTCCCTCAATGCATTCTCGTCGCTATCCGCACCATGGACTGCATTTTCTCCGATATTGGTGGCGTACTTGGCCCTGATGGTACCTTCTTCTGCTTCTTCTGGATTGGTAGCACCGATCAACTTTCGGAAATCCTCAACAGCATTATCTTTTTCGAGGACAGCGGCAACGATAGGACCACTCGTCATAAAGTCTACGAGCTCCCCAAAAAATGGACGCTCCTTGTGGATCTCATAAAACTCAGAAGCTTTCTCTTGTGATAACCTTGTGAATTTCATTGCTTTGATCCGGAATCCCGCATTGTTGATCTGTGCGAGAATATTGCCAATGTTACCGGCGCGAACTGCATCCGGTTTGATCATGGTAAAAGTTATATTTCCTGCCATTTCATGTATTTTTGCGGCGCGAAATTACTGAATCCACCGATGGCCGTCCAACAGAAATGGCCATTTGTTGAATAAATTGACACATATTGTTTAATACCGAAGATATTTCCTCCGTTCGTAAGGCACTTGACATGCCAAAAAATGTTGTCATCTTTTCCCACCGGAATCCGGATGGAGATGCGATTGGAAGTTCACTGGCCCTCTATAATATTCTCAAAAAGAAGAATCATAAGGTGACCGTGATCTTTCCCAGTGAGTTTCCTGACAATTTTTCCTGGATGCCCGGCTCGGAAAAGACCCTGATCTATGACATTGATCCGGACGAAGCGGTTTCTGAAATAAAGCCAGCTGAAATTATATTTTGTCTTGATTTCAACAGCCTGGAACGTATTGACAAGATGGCCAAGTCTGTCGAAGAGAGCGACGCAATGAAGATCATGATCGACCACCACCAGGACCCCGAACCTTTCATGGATATCATGTTCTCTGATCCGACTGCGTCTTCCACTTGTGAATTGGTATATGGACTTTTGGAAGAACTGGATTGGCTAGACCTGCTTGATATCGACCTCGCAAATTGTCTTTATACAGGCATTCTGACGGATACAGGATCGTTTCGGCACGCCACAACGGCCAAGGTCTTTGAGATCGTAGCGGACCTCAAGCGCCGTGGTCTGGAAGATTATCGGGTCAACGACATGATCTTCAATTCTATGGAGGTTAAAAATCTGAGGCTACTGGGTCATGCGCTTTTGAATCGTATGGAGATCATTCCGGAGTATAAGGCCGGAATAATACATCTGACCCGTCAGGATTATGAGGATTTTAATATAGAGAGAGGAGATACTGAAGGTATCGTCAATTACATACTGACCCTCAAAGGCATCCAACTCGCCGCGTTCGTCACTGAGCAACCCAAGATCGTGAAGATCTCACTAAGATCTAAATACGACATCAATGTGCAAGCCCTGGCGCGTGAGAATTTCAACGGAGGAGGTCATATCAATGCTGCTGGCGGATATACATTCGTGAGTCTGGATAAGGCCCTCGACCGGCTCAGGAAAGTGATTCCCAAATATGTTGGGAATGCCGCTACGATTGATCGATAAACCTTATATAGGCAATAATGCCTGTGAGGATTGAGTTTAAGTGCAGTTATTAAGTCAAAAATTACGAGGAACTATATTCCTCACTATCTTCGCATCCAAATTAACTATACCAATATGTATAAAAATGTATTTTATGGCTTGTGCGTGTTGCTTTTCGTGGCATGTCAACAAGAGGAAGAGAAAGAGATCATGGGCTATAAATATGAGCATCCTGTGCAGACAGATGCTGTCAAGCCTCAACCTGGGGAATACGTGCTATATCACTACTATCTGAGAGATGATAAAGGTGAGATCCTTGAGGCGAGTAAGACAAGACAACCATTTTCTACCTTCAGGATACCCCCTGCGGACGCTTATCCAAAGAAAGCGGCTTTGATAGAACTTATGAAGATCATGTCAGTAGGAGACAGTGCGAGACTCTATTATCCGATCGACTCGTTGCCGGAAGGAGGACGTGATCGTTTTGGTGATACTAAGCAACTCGTCTACGAGCTTGTCATTCAGGACGTCCAGAATGATCAGGAATTCGCAGCTACTAAAAATGAAATGCAACAGGAGCAATCCGAACAGGCTGAAGCAGCCAAAGGTCAGGAAACGGCGGCAGCGGCAACAGTTCAACAAGCTTTGAACGATTATAAGTCCGGTAATCTCGGAGATCAACTACAGGAAATAAATGGTGTTGAATATGTGATCCATCAGGAGGGAAGTGGTGACAAAGTCCAGGACGGCGATAATATCACAGCTCACTATTACGGAGTTCTGAAAGAGGATGGCTCCATGTTTGACAACTCATTTTCCAGAGGACAACCCTTTACGTTTAAAGTAGGTCAGGGTCAGGTGATCCAGGGTTGGGATCAGGGTTTTAAAGCTTTGAGTCCGGGCGCAAAAGCTACCCTGTTCATTCCATATAATATGGCTTACGGTGAACAAGGTCGTGGCGGGATACCAGCCAAAGCTGATCTTGTATTTTATGTTGAATTATTGGAAGTAAACTAATATGACTGCGGATCAACTAAAAGAAGTCCAGGATAAACTGGACATGCTAAGGAGGTATCTTTGACGTCTCCAGGCGTAAACAAGTTGTAGAGGATAAAGAACAATTGACGCTCGATCCTGATTTTTGGAATGATCAGGACCGGGCTCAATCTATTCTCAAGGAGATAAAGTCCCATAAGTACTGGATCGAAAAATTCGGCGATCTTCAAACACAGGTTGAGGATCTGGAGGTATTGCTTGAATTCCAGAAAGAAGGCGAGGCGAGCGAAGAGGAGGTCGATTCGAAATATGCCAATGTCCAGAAAGCACTTGACGATCTTGAATTCCGCTCTACGCTGAATAAGCCCGAAGATGAACTTGGTTGTTACCTTGAGATCAATGCGGGAGCAGGTGGAACGGAAAGTTGCGACTGGTCAGCCATGCTTCTCAGGATGTATACTATGTGGGCTGAGAAATCCGGATTTAAAACAGATGCGTTAAATATTCAGGATGGTGATGTTGCTGGTATAAAATCCGCTGAGATCGAGATCACCGGGGATTATGTTTATGGTCT
>JAWVZH010000205.1:0-4387 GCA_033722295.1 Saprospiraceae bacterium | reverse complement strand
ATCTCAGCTTTTTAGGTAGAGTCAAACTCTGACGACTCCAACGTTTGTTCCATGGCTAAGAACTACTGCACCGATGGCTAGTTCCCGGATTTCAATTACTGTGATAACTTCATAACATCAATCAAAAGCCATCTTTGCTCAATAAACAATAAACAATAAACAACAAACACCAACCATTCAACACTCATCAATTTGCCTTAGCTTTGTATTATGGTTCGAATCGGTAAAGTGGAACTTGGAGATTTTCCCCTCCTGCTGGCTCCCATGGAAGATGTCAGTGATCCGCCTTTCAGGGCACTCTGTAAACAGCAGGGTTGTGATATGATGTATACGGAGTTCATCTCCGTCGAGGGGCTGATAAGAGATGCGGACAAAAGTGTTCAAAAGTTGGATATATATGAGGAAGAGCGCCCTATAGGTATTCAGATATTCGGATCCAATATGGAGAGCATGCAGGAGGCAGTAGACTACGTAGAGGAGGCCCAGCCTGAGGTACTGGATATTAATTTTGGATGTCCCGTAAAAAAGGTGGTATGTAAAATGGCCGGGGCTGGTATACTTCAGGATATTCCCAGAATGGTGGAGTTGACCAAGGCTGTTGTGGACCGTTCTTCACTTCCTGTGACCGTTAAAACGCGCTTAGGCTGGGACGAGAATACTAAGTATATAGAAGAGGTGGCAGAAAGGCTTCAGGACGTAGGAATAAAGGCCCTTTCCATTCATGGTCGTACAAGAAAACAAATGTACAAGGGTGAAGCTGACTGGACACTTATAGGTAAGATAAAGGATAACCCCCGAATCCATATACCCATTTTTGGAAATGGTGATATCGATTCTCCTGAAAAAGCCGTGGAATACAGGAATAGATACGGAGTGGATGGTATTATGATCGGAAGAGCAAGCATAGGATATCCGTGGATCTTCCGTGAGATCAAACATTTTATGGCAACCGGACAAAAATTGGACACGCCGACAGTAGAGGAGAGAGTATCTGCTGCCAGGCAGCACCTCACTCACTCCCTGGAATGGAAGGGGACCAAGCTGGGAGTGCTGGAGATGAGACGGCACTACACCAACTATTTCAGAGGGTTTCGGGGCATTAAACACTTCAGATCACGGTTGGTAACTCTTGATGATCCAGCCGATATCTTCGCAGTTCTTGACGAAATCGAAGATCATTATTCAACGTCAGATATCCTGGTTTAATGCTGTTTCAAGTTGATCCGTCAGAAAGAAGGATTTTCGACCTCTTGGCCGAGGCCGGCAAAGATTTGAATGTTCCTGTTTACATCATTGGCGGATATGTCAGGGACAAGATGCTGGGAATACCATGCAAGGACTTGGATATAGTCTGCGAAGGAAGTGGGATTGCTTTGGCCAATGAGGTGGCTTCCAGGCTTGATCCGCAGCCTAACGTAACGATCTACAAGAGGTTTGGTACTGCCATGCTCAGGCATGGGGATGTCGAAATGGAATTTGTAGGTGCCCGGAAGGAGTCCTACAGGTCGCATTCTCGAAAGCCTATCGTAGAGGATGGTACCATTAGGGATGATCAGTTGCGAAGAGATTTTACGGTCAATGCGCTCTCTGTAAGCCTCAATGAGCATAATTTCGGGCAGATCATTGACCCTTTCAATGGATTACAGGATCTCAGGGACAAGGTATTGCGTACACCTCTCGAACCCGGTAAAACTTTTTCCGATGATCCGTTGAGGATGATGCGAGGCATAAGGTTCTCAGCACAGCTCGGGTTTACACTTTCGGAAAATACGCTGGACGCGATACCCCGGAACAAGGAACGTATCAAGATCGTCTCAATGGAGCGTATCACCGGTGAACTGGAGAAGATATTGAGGACACCAAAACCCTCAACCGGCTTCAAGTTACTCTTTGATACTGGTCTGCTTGAGATCATTTTCCCCGAAATGGTCCGGTTGCATGGTGTGGAAAAGAGAAATGGAATAAGCCATAAAGATAATTTTTATCACACCTTGCAAGTCGTGGATAACCTTGCCAGGAAGACGGACAATGTCTGGACAAGGTGGGCGGCCTTGCTTCATGACATCGGCAAGCCCCCTACCAAGCGATTCGATTCCGAGAACGGTTGGACATTCTATGGCCATGATGCCGTAGGTGCTGCAATGGTTCCTCAGATCTTCAAGAGGTTAAAGCTTCCCCTTGACCACAAGATGAAGTATGTCCAGAAACTGGTGCGCCTCCACCTGAGGCCTATCTCGCTTACCCGTGAAGAGATCACAGATTCTGCTATCCGTCGATTGCTTTATGAAGCGGGTGACGATATAGACGATCTCATGCTCCTTTGTGAGGCTGATATTACGAGCAAGAACCCTAAAAGGGTCAAACGATATCTGGAGAACTATGAGATCGTAAGAGAGAAAATGATAGAAGTAGAGGAGAAAGATCACTTGCGCAATTGGGAGCCACCGATTGACGGACAGATCATAATGGAGACTTTCGATCTAAAACCGGGACCAGTTATTGGGGACATCAAAACAGCGATCAGAGAAGCGATCCTCGATGGTAAGATTGCCAATGACTATGATGAAGCTTATGCATATATGAAGAAAGTAGCAGGGGAGATGGGGATCAGTAACGATCTGCAACAAGAGGAGTGATGCAACCTATTGGAAATAGTTTTCGTCTATTAATATTGGAAATGCGATACTCCCGACTGGCAAACTGGGGAGGCTTTCTTTGAAAACCAACAATATGAAAAAGATATCCTTAGTCCTGATAAGTTTGTTTGCTCTGATGTTCGTTATCTCTTGTCAGGAGGACAAAAAGGTTGAAAGTGAACCTGTTACACTGCCCACAAAAAGCGGTAGTGAGATTTTTTATCAAGTGCAATTCGATTTGCCTGTTCGGGTCTCTGTTCAGAGATCAGAAACAAAATCCTACGAAGTGTTTGCGACGGAAGCTGACCTCAAAAAGGTGATGGTGGATATACATAAGGGAAGATTGAAATTTGGTATCAGAAAAGGTGAACGACTCGAAGAGACGGTTAAGATCAATATTAGAACATCAAATCTTGAATCTGTCAAAATGAATGGCTCTGGAAGGGTAGAAATTGCTGCCGGCACAATGGCAGTAGAAAAGGCGAGCTTGATAGTCACCGGTTCTGGAACAATAAGGGCAGACCTCAAGGAACAAAAGATTTTGAATACAGTACTTGCAGGTTCCGGAAGGCTTGAGCTCACTGGCAGAACAGAGGAGGCCGATATTGCGATTTCAGGAAGTGGAGATGTCCTGGCACTCGGCCTGTCGTCAAAACTGGCCAAGGTGAATATCTCAGGTTCAGGGGAATGCCAGATCCATGTCACAGACACATTAGATGTTACAATTGCAGGAAGTGGCGATGTTTATTACAAGGGAGAGCCGGAAATCAGTAGACGTATGGTTGGGTCAGGTCAAGTTTTGAAAAAAGAATAATCCGGTTGGATATTTCCTGGGATCGCTCAGGTTATCAAGATTACTTCGAACGGGTGTTCGATGTTTTTTGGGTAAGCGGCGCCCTGTAGTAGAAGACTACAAGGGCGCCTTTTTATTTAAACTCACTCAGCGGAGTTGTATTATTCAGGGTTTGTTAAAGAAAATATAATTGTAGGATGACTCTCAAATTCTATAGACCAAACGGTCATAGATAAAGACAAAACGTATATCGAAGCCGCTTTTCAGATTCTTTGATGTCAGACTCTCATTGAACTCCCCGTAATTACATTTACAATGGCAGTTTATCCATTATTGAATCCGGAATAGCATCTTTATGAACCATGATCGAGATCGTTTTCATTGCGGCATATGGCCTCGACATATAGAGAAACCCCTTGTATGGACTGATCTCACCCCACGAGTTTTTGACTATATAGTAAGGTGAGCCATTCTGGTCAACAGCCGTTCCCACGAAGTGCATGAGGTGATCGTCTGTTGTTGCAAAGGATTCAAAACCTTGTTGTCTTGCTTCCTGGGTGGGTCGGACTTCCTTTACCGGACCACTGAAAACATTTTCCGCGTCCTCATCCGCAGGAATTACTGCTATGCCTTTGCGTCCCGAGAAACTCTCTTCACTCACATCGCCATCCCAGGCGACTGTATAACCATTAGACAAAGCATGGTCAACTACTTGCATCAACTCGATAAGAGGTACGTTGTAGAATTGCCCGTTGGAGTAATTATCGGGTATCTCAAGGATAAAATCATCATAAAACGGGTGGTGAGTGAAGCTGGTAATATTGATGTAGTCCTGGGGATTGATCGGTAATTTATCTTTGAATGTCTTGGGTGTCATTACCTGACCCTCGTAAGTGAATTTTTCAGGTGCCTCACCCAGATATACATCCAGGACGCTTTCTGCTGCATACATCCAGTT
>JAWVZH010000204.1:0-4413 GCA_033722295.1 Saprospiraceae bacterium | reverse complement strand
TCACTCCCGGTGATGCACTTCAGTCTGTGATCACTGAATTATCGCTTTACAAGCATTAAGCGACATGCCTCTTTAATCATTCAAGGATTAATTCACATTCAAAATGTCCTGAAAATATCCTCCTAGCAAGATCGCACAGAAGACCAGACCAATGGACAACAGATTGCCAATGAGAAAGTAGTCATTGGAAATATGGTCTTTAGACTGGATGCGCGTACCGATCTTTAATGCGCCAAATGCGATCAGAATCTGAGGGTATCCCATGAGAATACCCGAGTAGAGAATGAGCCGCTCAAGGATTCCCTTGATAACCGTGATAATCGAACTGCCTGATTCCTTGGATTGAGCTTTAAAATATCTTCTAAACAAATAAAAGATAATGAGTGCGAATACTTCGGTAAACACAAATCCCAGAATAATGCCCTTCCATGTCATGCCATATAGTTTAATACATTTTTAATGGCTTCATACTCTCGCAAATTCAAACTCTTCTCTCTTCTCCACATCAACGATACATCCTTATTTAAAACCTCCGCCACCTTTTTGTAATCCTGATAACGCCAGAATGCGGATAGCAATTCGTAATCCTTCTCCTTCCAGTCATCCACCAGCCATTGATATAGCAGAAATGCCTCACTCAATGCCCTGGATTTTTCCTTATTAAAAATCTCAATGGCCCATCTGGAACTGGAATCTTTCAGTTGGCTCAGGAGTTCTCGGGTGCGGGTCAGACCGGATCCCAACATACCATGCGCAGACCTGGGGTTGATAGACGTATCGATGGCGCCCTCCGAAATGGCATACCTCATTTTGAATCCGGCATTCCGTGCAATGATCTCTTCCTCAAGATATATGGTCACTGAAAGTGCTTCAGCAAGCGAGATCGCCACTCCCTGGAATTCATCACCAAGTGTGATCGTAAGCGGTGATAGCAAGACCGAACCATGCTCATTATTTATATCCCTGACAATTCGTGAAAAAGACTGCATCAGCTCAACACCATCCTCATACCTGCTGTCGATGATGTCCGCCATCAATATGATGTATTTATCCTCTTTTTTCATAGATTATACAAAAATACACTATTTTGCATACATTATGCAAATATGATGCAAATTGCATATTTTTCACAAAATTCGTGCTGAATGGCAAACAGTTTTAAACTGCATTCCATGACCATTTCAACTACTCCTTCAACTCTCAACCCTGAACGCTCAAACTCTTCCTCAATAATCATTAAACAATAATCCATAATCATTCCCCAACCTCATCAATTGTCCATCCCGTCACTTGCCAAATGTCCATAAGCTTTTTCGTATTATTGGTCTATGCTTAAGCGTCTTGGTTGGTTATACCTCGTTCTCATCGGGTTTTCGACACATTTGTCGAGTCAGGACACACTGACGATAAAGTATCCCGCTGTAGCATTTTCAGGCGTCCCATCTCAAGTTGAATTGCTTAATTCCTCCTCGGAACTGCCCGAAGTCCTGATTGTGGATGGAGAAGAGGTCATCATCGAATCGACTGAAGAGAACATGATCATCAGAGTGACTTTTCAACGATCTCAACCAATATCGGTATCCGGTTATCATATTGTAGCACAAAACCCTCCACCTCCAGTTATCCCACTTTGGATGTCGATCCTGCCACCATTGATAGCGATAGCCATGGCGCTCATTCTCGGGGAAGTGGTCTTTTCCCTGCTTAGCGGAATTTTTCTGGGTGGTGCTATCATCGGCTTTTATACCGACGGCCTAATGGGGATCATTTACGGTTTTTTCAGGATCATAGACACCTACATACTCGCGGCCATGAATGACAGCGGCCATCTGAGTGTGATCATTTTTTCGACACTCATCGGTGGTATTGTTGCAGTTATTTCGCGCAATGGTGGGATGCAGGGCATTGTGAACGCCATCACACCCTATGCCAATGATGCCAGGAGTGGTCAACTCGCCACCTGGTTTTTGGGTATCGCCATATTCTTCGATGATTACGCCAATACTCTGGTGGTCGGTAATACCATGAGGGCTATAACGGACAAGATGCGCGTATCTCGTGAAAAACTGGCCTATATCGTTGACTCCACAGCCGCACCGGTTTCCGCAATAGCCTTTGTCACCACCTGGATAGGTGCTGAACTGGGATATATAAGTAAAGGGCTTGAGACCATCAACAAGAATAGCGAGATCATCGGTGAGGGCGTATATTCTATTTTTTTAAACAGTCTGGCTTATTCATTCTATCCTATCCTGACGCTTTTTTTCATTTTCTACCTGGTCTACAGGAAGAAAGAGTTCGGTTCCATGCTGGTTGCTGAACGACGCGCACGAGGTGGAGATGTGATCAATCAGGAAGTCAACACAGGTGATCTCACCGAGATGGAAGACATGGCCCCGGTAAAAGGGATCGAATACCGCGCTTATAACGCCGTGATCCCAGTCGCGATCATAGTCTTTGGCACCTCATTTGGCCTCATCGTTACGGGATTTAGCAGCCTGGGAGCTGAGTTAATCGGAATGAATGTCGAGGCCAGCTCCATGCGTCAGATCTGGTCCAATATGTCCACCCTGGATCCCGCAATAGACTCCTTTACTACAAAACTTGGAACGCTCATCGGTGCAGCCGACTCTTACATATCACTGTTATGGTCTTCCCTCGCTGCCCTCGTTGTTGCCATTATTTTAACCCTCTCTCAGAATATTATGGGTCTTCGAGAAACGGTTGATACGACTGTCTCAGGATTTAAAACTATGGTTGCCGCCCTGTTGATACTGATCCTGGCCTGGGCGCTGGCGGCCGTCGTCAGTGATATGCATACCGCTGCATTCCTAACTGAATTGATGGACGGGAGGGTGCCTTACTGGCTGATCCCTGGACTGACATTTGTATTATCAGGCTTTGTTGCCTTCGCTACCGGATCTTCGTGGTCTACCATGGCCATCGTATATCCGCTCATACTGCCGGCTGCCTGGGCCGTGTGTATTGGTGAAGGCTTTGCCTACGACCCTTCAATGTCGATCTTTTACAATACGGTGAGCGCTGTTCTGGCTGGTGCAGTCCTTGGAGACCATTGTTCACCGATCTCGGATACCACAGTACTGTCTTCCCTTGCCAGCGGATGTAATCATATAGATCATGTCCGCACCCAGATTCCGTATGCCCTGACTGTTGGCGGCGTAGCACTGGTGATCGGAACCATCCCTACAGCACTCGGTTTTTCTTCGATCCTCTCTTTTATTCTTGGTATGGGGCTTTTGATCCTCATTATCGAATTTGTAGGTAAATCCGTCAACGATGATGTGGCTACTACAAGCAATAAGCATTAATAATCTTTCAATACGGCGTGCTAAACAAATCAACAGTCCAATACTCCAATACGCTAACTAACATATTTCACATACCTGGATTGTTGGATTGTTGAGTCATTTGAATCCCTATTCGCCAAGAGGCAGAATACCTTTGGCTCATGGTTAACTTAATACAGAATGGAAGGTTTTCATCCTCTCCGCGGATAAGACAGCAGGCACTAACCCCCCTATAATCAATAAACAATAATCATTCATAATGCCTTCTTCCCCGCCTTAAACTCTGAACACTCAACAAAAAAAGCCCTTTTTCACAAAAGAGCTTTTTTAAGAAAGGTGCTAAATATTATTCTTCACCATTATCATCATCCTCATCGTCTTCCATGTCTTTTTTCATCCAGGCGTGACCCATGGATTGGTGGTAGATATTATCCTTGTGCGCAATGATGAGGCTTTGGTATTCTTCCATTGAGTCAGGATATTTCTCTCCCATGAGCTTGACAAACATATACCATCCCTTGAAGAATGTCTCTTTGTCCTTGGCTACATAGTAAATATTGAAATTCCACTCGTCACCCCAATCATGAGACAGTATACCCCAGTTCATCCAGTGACCGGCCTCTACAACCTCGCTCATCACAGGACCACTCATGGTTTCAGTCATCTCATATAACTTACCCATATCAGTCATTTTGCATTTGTTCTGAGAGAACACTACAGTTACGCTTTCAGGCATTTCGTCATCCTGGCAATAAGAGAAGGAAACGAAGAGTAAGAGACATAGCGTGATTAATGTTGGCTTTTTCATTTTCTTTTGGTTTTAGATGAGCGTATAAGATACGAAATCCTTGCTGTCGCTCTCGCATTTTTTTGATTCGTATTTCTTAATAATAAAACATCAGGTTGTCATTCGCGTGGATCTTTAATATAGGGTTCACATAGCGATCTTTTTTACTCCATTTTCAGGCGCTTTCATCAGCTTTGATTATAAACTGATACTCCAATGCTCCAAGTAACACATTCCATATATCTGGATTGTTGGGTTGTTAGATTGTTAAGTTGTTTCTATCTCTTTTCGCCAGGAGGCAGGATGCCTTTGGCTTAT
>JAWVZH010000203.1:0-4427 GCA_033722295.1 Saprospiraceae bacterium | reverse complement strand
CTCAAAGAAGTATGGGCAAGGTTTTCCCCGTTCGTCTTTTCTATCTCTACAAGCACACGATGAGGAGACTTTCCCTCCTTTGGCCGAATAGTACAATATCTTTTAAGCCTCATCAAGCATGATGCAGCTTTCCCTGAAAAGTATTCCGGCGGTTGATATGGCAGTATCAACTGGAAGGAGCCTTCCGTATCCAGAAGGTCCGTATGTTCTAGAAGTATGTCAAAATCGAGATCGATGGAGTGACGCCATTCATTCCTGGTCGGATTGTCAGATCGAAGGTCAGTTTTGAAAAATGGTGGATTGGAAATAATAGAATCAAAGCGCGGGTTTTGCTCAGATATTTGAACATCGTGAAAATTGATCCTTTTCACATCGACCCTTTCCTGAAGTCCGGCATTGACTATGTTGCGATTCGCCAACTCTACCGCCGCTGAAGACTTGTCTATAGCAATAATTTCAGCCCCTGCATTTCTGTGGGCAAGTATTACAGTTATAACACCTGAGCCCGTTCCAACCTCCAGGATACGCCGTCTGTCCTGTATTTGTGCCCAGGCACCTAAAAGTATGGCATCTACGCCCACTTTCATGACACTTTCAGAATGCTCGATACTGAAGGAACTGAAGTGAAAGGTCATTACGATCTCTTATTGGATCTCCACATTATCAATCCTGTACGAAGTCGTTCCATCTGAATTACTATTTAATACCTGAAGGTAATGTATCCAATGGCATTATATCCTGATAGAAGAATGGGATATGAGGTTCTTGAAAAATGTACTGCTCAGAACTCATAACTCTCATCTATAAGAAATAGAGTTATCAGATATCCTTCAAATTCAATACTGGATTGAGCGATACCAATTGCTTAAAGGCTTGTTAAATTCATAACTTTGATGGAATGTCGCTGCAAGTGATACACCTTTTCAGGACCAAGGCAGGAGGAAGATACCTGGGTGGGTACAGTGACCATTTTCCGGTGCTCATCTATTTCCAAAAGCGCAATTAAATATATTGAATTTCTTACCTAAAAAACTAAGCCAGGAATTCAGGGATGCGCTCGATCTATTAGAAAGCGAGGCTACACCCATTTTTCTAACTGGCAAGGCCGGAACCGGTAAGTCGACGCTTATCTCCATTTTTCGAAAGACCACCAGGAAAAAAGTGGCCATCCTCGCTCCGACCGGTGTTGCTGCCCTCCATGTGAAGGGGCAGACCATCCATTCGTTTTTTGGTTTTGCACCTCATGCCATTCACAGGGAAAATGTGAGGAAACGTTCCAACCGTAAACTTTATCAGACCCTCGATGCCATACTGATCGATGAGATCTCCATGGTCCGCGTAGATCTGCTGCATATGATCGATGATTTCCTCAGGCTCAACAGAGAGTCTTCTCTACCCTTCGGCGGATGTCAAATGATCTTTGTCGGTGATCTCTTTCAACTACCCCCGGTCATCTCGACACGCGAGGAAAGTGAATTACTCAGTATGAATTTCGACAGCCCTTATTTCTTTGATGCACCCGGGATCCATCAGTCGAATGGCATGCACTGTTTTGAGCTCAATAAAGTATACCGACAGGAAGAAATGTACTTCCTCAAATTTCTGAATGCTGTCCGTCGCGATCAGGTGGACCATGACCTGCTCGCAGATATCAATGCCGAAATACATGGAACATTTGACGATGACGAGTCCTATATTACACTGACCTCCACTAATGCCAAGGCCATTCAGATCAACAATGCCTTTCTCAGCGAAATAGATGAGGAAGAATCCGTTTTTCTCGCCACTATCACAGGAAAAATATCAAAATCGGCCTTTCCCGCCGATGAAGTTCTCCGGTTGAAGAAAGGCGCTCAGGTCATGTTCGTCAAAAATGACACAGCCAAACGTTACGTCAATGGAACTCTCGGTGTCGTTGCTGATATCCAGGAGGATTCCATAATTGTAGATATACAGTCAGAGGAAGAATCAAAACGCGTCGTTGTTGAACGGGAAAAATGGGAAATAATCAAGTACAGATTGTCCAAAGATGTGCCTGGCAAACTGGAGATGGAAGTGGTCAGCAGCTATATCCAGTTTCCGCTAAAGCTGGCCTGGGCCATTACCATACACAAGAGCCAGGGTAAAACATTCGACAAGGTCATGATAGACCTCGGACGTGGAGCATTTGCCTACGGACAGACTTATGTCGCTCTCAGCAGGTGTCGTACGCTTCATGGTATCAGGGTCAGCCGCCCTCTGGAAAAGAAAGATATCTTCGTCGACCACAGAATAGTGGATTTTTATTACAGCATATTATAAGATGATCTGTCAGACCAATTGCCCACCTTCTTAACAGTCATTTAAGGCTGGTCCCGGAATTTTATAATATCGAGTAAAAAAAGTAAGTGGGAAAATCCAGCTCAATTTTTATAAATTTAAATAAATAAAAAACCTGCTTCGATGTCAATGAGTAAAAGAAAAAGGCAAAAGCAAAAGCGATACAGCAATCAAAGGAAGAGATTCGTATTTTGGTCAGTTGTCATTACCGTAGGACTACTCATTATCCTCTTTATCATCTTCATGTCTACCACACGGTAATCGAAAACAGGCTATATGAAGCACCGCTTGGATGTCAAAACACCCAGTTCAAAAGACTGGCTGGAATGCGTATTGAATGATTTTCCAGCATTTCTGCAGGATCATGCGGACTGTGAACGGAAAGCTTCTGCCATGGCTATGAGCTTTGTAGCCAAATATCCTGACCGAAAAGAGATCATCCCGGAACTCATAGAAACGGCAATCGAAGAGTTGGAACACTTTCAAATGGTTTATGACATAATGAAGGACAGAAGAATCCTTCTTCCAGAACGGATGGCTGAAGACCCATATATCAAGGCCTTGTTAAAAAAGTGTCATTCCGGTCGAGACGAAAGATTCCTGGACAGACTTTTGATCGCTTCCGTCGTAGAGACGAGGGGTGCAGAAAGATTCAGACTTATTGCCGATAATCTTGAAAATGAAAAATTGAGAGACTTCTATAAAATGCTCTGGACATCAGAAGCAAAACATGGGGACTCTTTCGTTCGCATGGCCCTGAATTATTTTCCCTCGGAAAAAGTTTATGAAAGGCTTGGTTGGTGGGTAGACATTGAATCTGAGATAATCCAATCACTTGAAATTCGGCCTGCACTTCACTAATTATGGACAGACACGCGACTATTCCCACTTTCACACAATTATGGTGGATAGGTCTTATTGGTAGTGTCATTGCCATCGTTTTCTTTATTCTCCTTGCCAGGTGGATAAAACCTGAGAATGAAAAGCGATTTCGCTATATCGTCGCCATTTCTGTCCTACTCAGAGAACTGGCGTGGCATATCTTTCTGATCGCAAATGATGAGTGGATGGTCGCAGAAAGCCTGCCACTCCATCTTTGTGGCATTTCCAGGTTACTCGGCGTTGTGCTACTCCTAAAACCGCGACAGCTCATTTTTGAATACCTCATCCTCCTCGGTATGGCCGGCGCCTTTCAAAGTTTTATTACACCAGAGCTCACTCATGGATACCACCCTCTGCTTGTGCTTGATTTTTATTATGCTCACAGCATCATCGTCTTCATGGCACTTTATGCCTTTTTCGTAATGAAAATGAAACTTGACAACTGGAGTTGGCTAAGGGTGTTCGTTTTCGGTCACATTCTCCTGACAATAGTAGGTATAATCAATTACTTCATAGATGGCAATTACATTTATCTCTGTGAGCGACCTCTGGCACAAAATCCGTTGATCATCGGGGATTGGCCATACTACCTGATCAGCTTTCAGATCGCAGCCCTCGTACACATCGTGCTATTTTCTATAATTTTCATCAAACTTCAGAAGCAGCGAACATAATTCGAATTTTGATGTTGAAAATTAACTGTAGGATATAATATATTTTATTTATATTATGCAATTATTATTTCCCTGCGAACCGCATTGTTATTTTACATAATTTCGCACCTCAAATAAATAAGGAGTTATATGAAACTTAGTTATGAAGACTTGGTTGCTCTGATCGGAGAGTATCAATCAGAGATCAAGCAATTAAAGTATAAAACTGATCTGAAGAAGGCGGCGCTCAAGGAGCTCAAGCAAGAAGCCAAGGAGAAGAAGCCCAAAGCAACAGGAAAAAAGAGAGGTAGGCCAGCCAAATCAACAACTACCACTACTAAAAAAAGAAGAGGTAGACCACCGAAGGCCAAATCAACAACTACCACTACCAAAAAAAGAAGAGGTAGACCACCGAAGGCTAAATCAACAACTACCACTACTAAAAAAAGAAGAGGTAGACCGCCGAAGGCTAAATCAACAACTACCACTACCAAAAAAAGAAGAGGTAGACCGCCGAAGGCCAAATCAACAACTACCACTACTAAAAAAAGAAGAGGTAGACCACCGAAGGCT
>JAWVZH010000202.1:0-4439 GCA_033722295.1 Saprospiraceae bacterium | reverse complement strand
GTCCGCGTGGTATTTTTTCAAACCGCGCTCCAGCGCCTGATGAGCAATGTCCTGGATATTCACATCTATCGTGGTATGAACATCCGCACCTTTGTCAGGCTCGACCTCCGAAAGGTCAGAGACCGGGATCCAGATACCGCGACTCACGCGTTTCATCAATTTTCGACCTTCCTCACCGGCAAGATCCTTATGAAAACTGCCTTCGAGACCGATCTTCTGGGCGTTGACCCTGTCGATGCCGATCGTCCGAGCTGCCAGCTCACCCAAGGGTTTCTGACGTACGCTTTTTCTTTCGGCTATAAACCCACCGACATTGGAACCCTTTCTCCAAAGAGGAAAGGATTTCATCAGCTTCATCTGAGAAAAGGTCGCCTTCCTCTTGATCAAAAGATACCGGTTACCTTTTCGGCGCTCGTCTGATAACCACCTCTTGTATTCAGCCGGTGACCGGCTACCATCAACAAATACAGAGAGGTGATAGGCCAGAGAATCTATGTTCTTCCGGAAGACCTCATCGGTCATTCCATCAGCTCTTAAGTCCATTCGAATGTCAAAGAACGGTAGTGAAGTCGCCAGGAAACTCCCGTCATATGCGAGAATATTACCCCTGTCGGCCTCTATGGGCAGGTACCTGAGATACAAACTGTCTCCCAGGGCCTTCCATTTATCTCCTTCCACGACGCTGATCTTTACTGCTTTGCCAAACAAGACCATGGCGGCGATACCAAAAACACCCATCAGGATGTATACTCTGCCGAGAAACTCTCTCCTGATATCCATGGCATCTATTTTTCGGCCTGGGCCACGATTATGCGTTTCGGTGAATCATCCGGCGTCTGTAGTCCGTAGACCTCGACTTTGCGCGACAGTTCGCTTTGCGTACTGCTGTGCATGATCTCGGACCTCAACGACCAATACTCCCATTTGAGCGTTTTGACCTCTGATTTCAAACCTTCGATCTTACGCACCTTCTTCTCCGCATAATGGTTGTTGGCTATGTAGATCAGCCCCAATCCCACGAGAAAAAAAACAAAAGGGATATTCTTATAGAGTACGTTTACTCCTTTGCCAGAACGTCTTCCCGATTTTCCTCGCTTCATGTTTTTTATATCTTTTCTGCTATTCGCAGTTGAGCACTTCTTGATCTTGGATTCCTTTCCAGTTCAGCATCACTCGCCGTTATGGCCTTATTCGTGATCACCTTATATATAGGCTTTCCGGGGCCATACAGCTTTTTCTTGGCTGCCGACACTTCCTGTCTCGCCTTCATCTCTTTTTTGACTATCCTGTCCTCAAGAGAATGAAAGGTGATAACAGCCAGCCTGCTTCCCGGCCTCAGCGCTTCCCTGGCACTCTTCAAAAAGTCTTTCAGTGCACCAAGCTCATCGTTAACCTCGATCCGTATGGCCTGAAAGACCTGCGCCAGATATCTTTCCCTGTGACCCCTGATCACAGGTTCTATCCTTCCGACCAGGTCCAGCGTCGTTTCGATCGGCTTTTGCTCACGCTCCTCAATGAGGTGTCGCACAAGCGTTTTCGAGTTCCTGACCTCTCCGTACCGGCTCATGATGCCGAGCAATTCTTGCTGCCCATACTCATTCACCACCTCACGGGCTGTCAATTCCGCCGATTTCCGCATCCGCATATCGAGCGGCGCGTCATAGCGAAAGGAAAATCCCCGCTCCGGGGTATCCAGGTGATGTGATGACACACCAAGATCCGCCAGCACACCATCCACCGACTCGATGCCGAGATAATCCAGGAAATGACCGAGATAACGGAAATTGGCCTGTATCAAAGTGAACTGTTCTCCCCAGTCAGGCCCCGCATCAACATCAACATCCTGGTCGAAGGCGATCAGCCTTCCTCTGGAATCCAATTTTTCAAATATCGCTTTCGAATGCCCTCCGGCCCCGAAAGTGGCATCTACATAGATGCCGTCCTCTTTTATATTCAACCCTTCGACGGCTTCCCGGAGCAAGACCGACTCGTGCCTGATCATGCGCCCCAGTCGAGTTCGGGAATGTTTCCGAAAACCGTCTCTGCCATCTCGGCCAGATCATCCGAGCTGGACTTTCTCACCGTTTTGACATAGCGGGCTTTGTCCCATATTTCAATAAATCCCGCGTACGCATTGACGATCACTTCTTTCTTGCATCCGGCATGTTCGATCAGATTCCTGGGTATCAGTATCCTGTCCGAGGTATCCGTGGTGACCGGCGTGGCTCCGCGGTAAAAAGCCCTGATAAACTCTCTGTTCTTTGTGACGAAGGGATTGAGTTTCTGTAGCTGAGCGGTGTACATGTCCCAGGTAGATTTGGGATAAAGCATGACACACTTTTCGAAACCCCTGTTGAGCGTAAAGCTTTGTGAAGCGCCCTCTCCTAACTGACGGAGCAGATTGGCCGGAAGCTTCAGTCTTCCTTTGGCATCGATCTTACACTCGAATTCGCCAGATAAGCGGTACATAATACTCTCTTCAGGTTGTTTCTAACTCAAATCTACACCTTTTTCCCACTTTATGCCACTTTTTCCCACAAAATATGCAAAAAAAATGCAATATCTAACTTCTTCTTTATCAGGTGTATGCAAACACATCTGTTTGCACGATCTTTCATTAGTAAAAGACATAATATCTAACTCTATGTCTTTCGATAGGTTAAAGATAGAACTTATTTATATATATAAAATCTTTTTATATGTTTTTTTTAAAAAATTTTAGGTGCCCTTCATACCGCTCCATATATAGCTGAGTCTATCACAATGTAGACACGATAGATATGGACCCGTCGTAATTGGCAGTTGATCCAGAAAAAGATGTTTGCTTACAACCTTTTGGCAATGATGGTGGTTATAGGATTAAGTGTTCTCATAGTGTGTTCTCCCCGTTTATTACCGCCCGGTAATAAGCGGGGTTTTTTGTTTTGGGTGCCATCCCAAAGGAAAAGCCCCTTCCGTTTTCCAGAAGGGGCTTTCGAAAGTGACCTCATAGTGTGCTCGTTAACCCAGTTGTTTGTTAATTGATAGTTCAACAAAGAATCAAAAGGTAACCGCAGATCCCAAAATATTTTTTTGGTATTACAATTTATCCAATAATGATACAGCCTCGTCATAGTGATCGTGATCATCATTGGAGATTATATCATTGAGCAAGTCTTTCACCGATTCAAGATTACCCAGCTTCAATTCAGCAAGTGCAGCATACCATTCGATATGGTCACTAAATCTGATATCCTTTACCGTTACTTCTTTTGAGATATTCAATGCCTGACGAGGCTCACCAGTTTCCAAAAGTGCGATCATGCGAATAAGGGCCATTTCCGCGTCTTGCTTCCAACCGTTATTTAATCTTAGTGATATGATTTCTCCCCACTGCCTTTCAGCATATGCCTGTCTCATTACCAGCTTCTGTGAGGCCAAATCGGTCTCACTATCACCTGAACGTGAAGGGGAGATCAGTTGAGGGGCTTCAAAATATTGAGCGTATATCACATCGGGTTGAATGACTGTATCCCCAGAAGCACCCTTCTGCATGGTATAGTAATAGGCTCCAAGAACAAGTATAATCAAGGCGACAACGACATAGAGCCATCTGCGTTTTTGTTTACGTCGTTCGACCAATATTTTAACCCGATTCTTAAAGCGCTCCCTACCGAATCTCTCCGCCCCTAGTTTAATAAGTTGTTCCATGTTTATGCGTTTTTGAAGGTCGTGGTCCGCCGCAGCACGCTGTTCTAATGCCCTAGCCCTTTCCGCTGACAGTCTTCCCATCAGGTAATCATCGATCTCCTTATCAGTAAAGGTGCTCATGACAGTATTTCTTTATATTGGGGGTGATCCAGTATTCTCTGCTTGAGAGCCTGAATACATTTGTACTTTTTGGTCTTGGCCACATTTCTTTCTTTGTAGTTCATTTTCCTGGCGATATCCTTCATGCTCAATTTGTCGAAATAAAAAAGAGTGAGCACTTTCTGACATTCAGGAGATAACTCTTGCATCAGGCCGGTGACAAGGGAAATCTTCTCCTCCTCCACAACGTCAACCATTTCTTCAGCTACCTTGTAGTCCTTCAGTTCCGTAAAAGGTAACCGTTTCTCGTGTGACAATTTTTTATACCAGACATATTTACATATTCCATAGAGATAGGCGGAAGGTGATTGCCTTATCTCAAAACTATCGTCATTTATCTTAGAGAAAAGAACAGCCAATCCCTCTTGTAGAACATCTTCTGCATCCTCTGAATTTCCGGAATTATTGATTACGAACGATCTAACCTGTGGTTTAACACGGTCATACAGCGCCAGAACAGATCGATTGATTCTCCTCGTATTCTGACTCTTAAGATCCTCAAGCAATGGGCTTTTAGCATCATCGGACCGGTTCATACGATAAAGGTAAGTGAAAGTTTTTTAAAATTTTTTAACTTTCAGAGGTTACCT
>JAWVZH010000201.1:0-4441 GCA_033722295.1 Saprospiraceae bacterium | reverse complement strand
TCAACTGGAGTAATGTCAAATACTGCAGTCGTCGTTGCAGAAGTAATAAATCAGGATCAGCATGAGCAGGACATTGCGTCTCATACTAGGGGATCAGCTCAATTCCAGTCATTCATGGTTAGAAGATGTAGATGATGACGTTCTCTACGTCATGATGGAGATCCGTCAGGAATCAGAGTACGTCGTACATCACATCCAGAAGATGGTTGCATTTTTTCTGGCCATGCGGGAATTCGCGTCATCATTAAGGCAAGCTGGCCACGAGGTGCATTATATCTCGATCGATGATGAAGAATTTGAGAAGAGCCTGCCTGATTTAATTAAAGACCTGATCAAGGATCGTGATATCGATCGGTTCGAATATCAGTTACCGGATGAATGGCGGCTTGATCAGCAACTTTCCGATCTCTGCGAGGATTTAGAGGTCGATACAAAAGTTAGCGACTCGGAGCACTTCCTGACAAAAAGGAATGACCTCAAGGACTTTTTCGGAGACAAGGAGTTCAAAATGGAAAACTTCTATCGTGAGATGCGGAAAAAGCACGATGTGCTTATGGACGGCGGGGAACCTTCCATGGGTCGTTGGAATTACGATCAGGAGAATCGAAAAAAACTTCCTTCATCAGCAGCCCCCCCTGACCCGAGGCTTTTCCACCGTGATGTCAGTGAAATAGTAGAACAAATAGAGTCCAGGGACATCAAAACTATCGGAAGGATCGATAAGGAAGATTTCATCTGGCCAGTATCCCGGGAAGAGGGGAAGGAAATGCTGGATCATTTCATTGCAAGGTGTCTGCCCGATTTTGGTAGATACCAGGATGCGATGACCCCAGATTATTGGAGTATATATCACTCTCGATTGTCATTTCTGCTCAACACCAAAATGTTGCATCCGATGGAAGTCATCAGACAAGTGGAAGTAGCTTGGAATAAGGATAAGAATATCGATATAGCCCAGGCTGAGGGATTTATACGTCAAATATTGGGATGGCGGGAATATATGCGGGGTGTATATTGGGCAAAGATGCCGGAATATGCAGAAATGAATCATTTTGATCATAGTAGATCACTTCCTGACTTTTTTTGGACGGGGAATACTAAAATGGCGTGTATGAAGCATGCGATCGATCAATCTTTGGAATATGCCTATGCACATCACATCCAAAGATTGATGGTGACCGGCAATTTCGCTTTGTTGGCCGGTATTGATCCTGATGAAATTGATAAGTGGTATCTCGGCATTTATATCGATGCAATTCAGTGGGTGGAGATCACCAACACGCGCGGTATGAGTCAATACGCCGATGGTGGCATAGTTGGTACCAAGCCTTATGTTTCTTCGGGAAATTATATCAAGAAGATGAGTCATTATTGTAGTAATTGTCATTATGATGTCAATGAAAAAGTGGGGAAGAAGGCTTGTCCCTTCAATAGTTTATACTGGCATTTTATTGACAGACATGAAGAACAACTGGAGAACAACTACAGAATGTCCATGATGTACAGGATCTGGAATAATAAGGAGGCTTCAGAAAGGACCGCTATCCTCGAGCAGGGAGAAGAATATTTGGATCAGATCAACAAATTATAGCTCATGCCAATAGTTGAAGACATATCATATAGACCCCCGTTCTGGTTGCGTAATGGCCATCTGAATACGATCTATGCGGGACTCATGAGGAAGGTTGAAACTCCCAATTACAGAAGGTCGATCATTCGCACTCTGGACGATGATTTTGTTATGATTGACAGGTTATCCAAAGGATTCAACCGACTCGCAGTGATCTGTCACGGTCTGGAGGGGAGTTCTCAGTCCAACTACATTATGAGCCTGGCTCCTTATCTGCATAAACATGGCTTTGACATCCTGTGCATCAATTTTCGAAGTTGTGGTGGCGTCATGAACCGGAGGCTTCAAATGTATCACAGCGGTGATACCTCGGATCTTCATATGGTGTTGAAATACCACCAGGATGCATATCGTACGATAGATCTCATCGGCTTCAGCCTTGGCGGTAATGTTATACTAAAGTATCTCGGTGAGGACCCCACCAAAGTACACCATAAGGTAAATCGCGCTGTGGCTATATCCGTTCCTGTTGACCTGGAAGCCGGAGCACGTCGACTAACGGAATGGCAGAACTACCCTTACTCGCAATTATTTCTCCGGTCCCTTAAGGAAAAGGTCAGGAAGAAGGCAGAAAAATTTCCTGATCAGGTGGATATAGAGAGATTGTCAGAAGTAAGGAACGTGATTGACTTTGATGAAACATATACAGGGCCGATACATGGCTTCGATGGCGCCGCCGATTATTACGCCAGATCCAGTTCACTGCAATATTTAGAATATATTGATAAGCCCACATTGCTTATCAACTCAAAAGATGATCCATTTCTGTCAAAGAGTTGCTTTCCAATAAGTAAGGCCAGAGACAGCGAAAACTTATACTTATACGCTCCTCAATATGGCGGTCATGTAGGATTTATCCCGCAAAGCGGCAACGCGGCTCATCATGAAGAGGTTTCGCGAGATTTTTTACTGAGTGACAAGTAGGTGGAGGAAATGTTAAAACGACCCCGGGGGTCACTTTAACACTTTTTAACATTTTCATTGGACCAAATCTGTCATTTAAGCATACTTGAGCCCCGATGTAACCTGAAAACATAGAAATGTAGCATGGAATTGAAAATTTCAACCCCGGGGGTCACTTTAACATATGTCGTACAACTTACCTCGGCATCAGTGATTTTTTATTCAGCGATATACCGGATTCTACCGTCGTTAAGAATACTTAGTTTTGTGGGCCATTACAAAACTCTTGATTATATTGTCATAAGTGCAAACCCTTGAAATTTTGAGGCTACTTAAAAGTTACTGTCAAAGTTCGAACTGTATGAAACACATCTTATCATTACTTATATTACTTGGACCTCTCACGTTAATAAGTCAAACCCAATACCTAGACCAATACGAAGGCATCTTCATCACCTCCGCTAATACTACAGCCACCCAGGATCAGGGTTGGGTAACAGTCGCTGATGTAAAACTGGACTCTATAACTCAGCGATTGGCTGTTATCAAGTTTGACATGTGTGGAGATATCCAATGGTCCAACTTTTACAGCTCAGAGAACGCGGAGTTTCACCATGCCGAGATCATCCAGAACGGTTCACAGGGATATCACATCACTTGTTCTGACGAAGATCTTTCCAAAGGTCCGCAAGGGGTTTATATGATCGAACTAAATTCCAATGGTATGGTCACATCGGCCATCCAGCATTCCACGGAAGGACAGATGATCTCCGGTTATTTTATTGGTACGGACATGGCTATCATCAATAACACCGATATTCTCACCGAATATGAAACAGACAATGGCAACAAGGCCCTCGCGCTTTTTGATGAGGACGAGGAAGTTGTTTGGTCCAAATCATACGATGGACTTCCCAATATGGCTTCTCCAATGGCCATCGAAGCGATCAATGATTCTATGGTCTTTGTCACTAATACTTTTCAGGTGGCTCTTATGGATACTCTCGGTGAAGTGATCTGGTCCATGAAAAATGACAGTGTCGTTATTTGGCCGGAAATTGCCTACCTGGAGGACAACACCATTGGCATTTTGGTATCACCGCTGAAAGTGGACAGTGTTGAACGCGCTGAGAGCCGTCGATATACATATTTGGTGACCTTCCCTCAGGCGACGCCATTTCCGGTTATGCACAAAGGAGATACTAAGCTGCTGGATTTCTTTCCGGAATTGCATGCTGTGGACGGAAATTTTGTTGTTACTTCTATAGATACGATCCCGGAGATAGAATCCTATGCCCAGACTTTCCTGGTTTATGACAAGAACGGGGATGTCATCGAACAGAAATATCTGGCAGATTACCTTACAAGTGGTCCTTTGGACAGTATGCCCTGGATAGGCTTTGATTACAGAAGTGGATCGGGCTATCTTACCTACGCAGACGCCGACAGTTCGGTATATTTTTCCAAGGTCGGTGCCAGTCTGGAGGTCGAAGACATGATGGCTTGCATGCCGGAGACGCGCGATAGTCTATTGGACGAATTATTGAGCTATTGGGTGGATAATCCCGTGACAGTGGATTCTATTATGACCACGGTAGATAGTGCTGAGGTGATGTCTGAACCCATGGATACCCTTATCCCCATGCGTCAATGTGAGAACATGATACCTGATAACGAACTTATGAGGCCGATATGTCCGGGAGATTCAATTTTGATCGGAGGGATCTGGAGGAAGGAAGAAGGCACGTACATGGATACGACAATTATCTGCGGAGAAGAGGTGATCACGACATATGAAGTAACCTTTATTATGATCCCGGATATCAATATAGATACTTCATTCTGTCCAGGGGAGGAAGAATTACGGTTTACTCAATTCGGTAATGTCAGAGTTATTACTGAACCTGG
>JAWVZH010000200.1:0-4473 GCA_033722295.1 Saprospiraceae bacterium | reverse complement strand
GTATCAGGATGTGAGCGACAGTTTTGATCTTGAGGTAAACGGACATTTTCAGGGCACTTATGCCTATTCTGACCTGCCGATCACGGTAGGCAGGTTCGAAGGAGGCTGTGATACACGCCACAGGATACTTATCTGTGATCAGGAGAAGCCGGACTGTTGCGTGGATGGTGTGATCGAAGCGGCGTGTTGTGAGGAGTGTGATCTGTTCGAGCTGGCTGTGGAGGTGATCGAGTGTGATTCAAACCGGAATTTCTCTCTTGATATCGACTTTTTGTATGAAAATGTAAGTGACAGTTTTGATCTTGAGGTGAACGGACATTTTCAGGGCACTTATGCCTATTCTGACCTGCCGATCACGGTGGGTAGGTTCGAAGGTGGCTGCGACAGACGTCATGAGATCCTGATCTGTGATCAGGAAGACCCACATTGTTGTATCGACAGAGTCATAGAAGCGGCCTGTTGTGATGAAGAGTGCGAGATCGGTGAACTGGAAGTAGAAGCTGTGGAATGCAATGGAGATTCATGCCTGGTCATCGAGCTGGATTTTGAGCATTCCGGCACTGGAGATCAATTCGATGTCTTTGACAGAAATGGTATTGTAGGCACTTACTTTTATGCACATTTACCGCTTGTCATCGAATGTTATCCGATCAGCGGCCATGAATATGAGTACATCAGGGTTTGTGATCGGAACAAAGAAAGATGCTGTGCTGAGGCGGAATTTGAAACGCTCGACTGTGAAGGTACCTTTACCCTCGATCTGAATTCACAGGGTTGGGAAGTTAATTACGCCACAGCGTCCTCAACATTGATCTTTAACGATATTGGAGCCAATAGCCCCCTGGAGTTTATGATCCATGATATAAATGGCATCCATATTCATTCAGATATAATACAAACTACACAAACCACAAGAATACACGCTCAGTCCGGTGTGTATATCGTTCAACTGAAAGTGGGAGAACAACGGTATTATAAGAAGATACTGGTCATGCAATAGGAACAAATTATTTTGGCTATTTGCCCTGAAGTAGAACTGGGATCTCCTTCGCACTCTGTGCTTCGGAGCTCGCAGTGAATAGTTCAGGGCTGACTACTTCAATTGGAAAGGACCTCTCTTTCTTTCATTTCCTTTTCAAAGAAAAACCTGTCCCTTCCCTGTATGGGCTCAAGATCTGTGAGCCAGATGGCATCAGGGTCATATTTGGCGAAAAAAGGTCTTCCCACCCAATCCGGTTTTCGTCCCTGGATGAATCTCAGATTGAATAGCTTTTCACCATTGACCTCGGTAATTCCAAGGACCTGTACTTTGCCGGGGTCGGCAGACATACTTGGGCCCCTTACGGTCCTGCATATCCCGCTTACCTGATTGTAAGCTTCACGATAAGTCTTCCAGGCATCCTCCAGTGTTACGGCAAAATATTCTTGAGCTCCGGTATCTCGGGCTATGAACATATAATAGGGAATGCATCCCAGTTCCACCTGCAACTTCCACATCTCAGCCCAGTCCTCCACATTGTCATTGATGTGTTTCATGATGGGAGATTGCGTTCTGATCACGGCACCGGTATCGAGTATGCGACGTATAGCCTTTTCTGCCGCAGGAGTTTGTAATTCTCTCGGATGATTGAAGTGTGCCATAAAGGCCATTTGAAATCCGCCCTTGACGACTTTCTCAAGAAGCCGGAGCAGGTCGTCGGTATCCTTATCATTTATAAACCGATATGGCCAATAACTGAGTGCCTTGGTGCCTATCCTTATCGTCTTAAGACCTGGTATGGAAGAGTCTATGAGCGGATCGATATAATCGGCTAATTTTTTGGCGGACATCACCATGGGGTCGCCTCCTGTGAACAAGACATCTGATACTTCAGGATGTTGCTTGAGATATGCTACCAGCAATTCTGTCTCTTTCATTGCAAATTTCATCTCGTCCATACCGACGAATTGCGGCCACCTGAAACAGAAGGTACAGTAAGCATGACAGGTTTGACTGTTGCTGGGGAAGAACAGTACGGTTTCCCGATACTTGTGCTGTATTCCTGTCAGTCGCTGGTTCTTAAGAACCGGAATGTTATTCTTTTGACCTGCAGGATGAGGATTGAGCTCATGTCGGATCTTGTTAGCCACAAGTTTCAGCTCGGGCTTTGAATATTTATCTATAATGGCCGTCTCCATCTCCTCAAAATGAGAGGGTGAGAGCATTGCCTTTTGCGGAAAAGTCAACTGATAGATCGGGTCCCGGGGCACATTGGACCAGTCTATCAATTCCTCCACTACATAGTTATTGGCCTTGAATGGCAGAACGTTGGCAACCACGGAAATGGCATCGACATCCTCCTGAGAAAGGGAAGACCGAAGTTGTGATATGGAGGTGTAATTCTTTGAAGTATAGACCTTGTATTTTTTCCTTGAAAAAGTCATTAGTCCTCAATTGATATTAGTCAATATTTTGATCGGCAAATAAAATCTTCATATTCAGATTATGGACCGAACAGCATGTCATATCCGCCATCCCCTGTTTAAAATTCAGCATAATAGCGTGCAGCTATGCCTGAGACGTGAGGAGTAGAACCTGATTGCTTAAGATAATAAAAGATGAGCAAATATTAGGGGCGCGAAATGATCAGCGGTTCTTACCGTGAAAAACGCTCACATTAGGATCTACAGGGTTACCTGAAGCTCTCCGATAGGCGACGATTTGCCCTGTATGATAGAGGGCATCTGAAAGTGGTCCATTGATCATGTTCCAGAAGGGATAGGTTCTCGTGGTTTCACCACGTTGAAAGGTCACATTGAACCCTTCGATCTCCTGTGTAAGATCAGCTCGTAATGCCTGACTGACAACTTTGAGGTTTTCCAGAGATCTGGCTCGCAGTTCAGGGTAGCTCAGATCCTCATCTGGCACAGGCCGGATATTGGGTAGACCTTCGATAGAATTGCGAACCATTCGGCTCAACTCAAGAATATGTTCAATGGTCTCAAGTGTGGATTTGCCATCGTCACTAGGCCTGTACTCAAGGTCTTCCGGACGCAAGTCTTTCGTAACCCAATAGAAGCGGTATCCCAGGCCTTCAACCATCCGGGTAAGAACAGATGCCGGAGTGACTTCCTCGGGGTAGTCAGGTATCTGGTTGAAATAAGGAGTTTTTTCTTCGTACATGATCGTTACCTGTCCACAAGATAGAAGAGGAATGAGAAAAACCGGAAACCATAAGAATAATCTACCAAAGTTCATGTGTGAGATTGATTATGCATCTTTCCGGGGTAAGATAAAAAAAGCCTGCCAATACTATTGGCAGGCCTGGTCTTCAGAAAACGAGTGGATTATAGGTTTTCAGGAAGTATTACTTTATTGATCACGTGTACCACACCATTGGTTCCCTGAACATCGGTGAGCACTACGGTGGCTACATTGCCATTGGAGTCAGTTATGGTCACATCATTGCCAATGCTCACCGTGAACTGTTCTGTTTGGATGGTGGTAACCGACATTCCATCAGTAAGATCTTCAGAACGGACGTTGCCACTTACCACATGATAAGTCAGTACTGAAGCTAATTGGTCTGCATCCAGACCGGCCACAGTACCTGAGATCTCCTGAAAGGCGCTGTTCAGGGGAGCAAAGACCGTGAATGGCCCATCTCCTGACAGAACGCTTACAAGGTCACCACTGGCAGATCCGAGAGCATCTACAAGTTGTGAGAAATCCGAATTGCTTGTAGCGATACCAACTACGTCCATAGGAAGCAGAACATTGTCAATGACATGAATCGTACCGTTACTGGCATCGATGTCCGCCTGAGTCACGTTGATATCTCCATTCAGAATGACATCAGATCCACTTTTTTCGATCAAAAGAGAAGGGGACGTGCCTCCATATCCACCGGTAGAAGCCGTGGAAGAATATGTTTTACCTTCCTGTAAGTCACTCGAGGTCACATTACCGCCGAGAACGTGATAGAGCAAGATGTTTGTCAGTTGTGCATCGGATAATGCATTGAGATCGACTCCCAGTGCATCGAAGGCACTATTAGTAGGAGCGAAAACTGTAAATGGTCCGTCACCTTGGAGAACAGCAGTGAGGTCAACGCGGTCCAGGGCACTTACAAGCGTGCTGAATTGATCATCATCAAGAGCGATCTCTGCAATTGTCAATGTTGAGGTATCGGGTTCATCGTCGTCATCATCATTGCAAGACACGAGTGATAAGGTTAATCCGCTTAAGAGAAGCAGTAATAGAAGATTTAATTTTTTCATTGTAATTCTGTTTTTTACTCTCTATGTGCCTACCGGACCAAAAAGGTTGCCTGGCGGAGTAAAAAACATCCTCATCCTTTAATAAATAGCCAATAAATTATTTTGGCTACTGGCTACTGGCTACTGGCTACTGGCTACTGGCTACTGGCTACTGGCTACTGGCTACTGGCTACTGGCTACTGGCTACTGGCTACTGGCTACTGGCTACTGGCT
>JAWVZH010000199.1:0-4519 GCA_033722295.1 Saprospiraceae bacterium | reverse complement strand
TATTGATTATTGATTATTGATTATTGATTATTGATTATTGATTATTGATTATTGATTATTGATTATTGATTATTACAAAAATCGATATTTCTTTTTATTCCCGAAAATTTTGCACGCTTTACGGCAGAGCCCCGGAAAAGCTCCTCGAACTCTTCTTCTGTCAGGTTTTTCCAGTCTTGCTCAGTCATTTCCAGCAATTCTTTTGTTGGCTCAAAATCGGGTTCATCATGTGGCGTTGAAAAGCGATTCCAGGGACATACCTCCTGACAAATGTCGCAGCCGAAAATGTAATTTTCCATCTTTCCCTTGAACTTTCCGGGGATCGCCGATTTCAATTCTATTGTCAGGTAGGAGATACATTTGCTGCCATCCATTTGGTATCCGCTATCGAGGATAGCATCTGTAGGACAGGCCTCGATACATCTGGTACAAGTACCACAATAATCCTGTATCGGATCATCCGGCGGGAGCTCTACATTCAGGATCAATTCGGATAGAAAAAAATAAGATCCTCTTTTGGGATGTATGATCATTGTATTCTTACCCATCCATCCCAGGCCAGATCGTCTGGCCCAGTCCCGTTCCAGGACAGGAGCAGAATCTACGAAATACCGGCCCTCGATACTTTCGTCCAGTTCCCTTACAAATGTGTAAAGACGCTTTAGCTTGGTCTTAAGAACTTTGTGGTAATCCCTGCCATAGGCGTATTTACTGATCCTGGGAGCGTCAGGATCTTCTTGGTCTGCCTCAGTATAGTAGTTAAATGCCAGACATATGACCGTTCTGGCACCAGGCACCAAGAGAGTGGGATCGGTGCGCTTCTCAAAATGATTCTCCATATACTCCATTTCCCCATGATAGCCCTTTTGCAGCCATTCCTGCAATCGAACGGCCTCCGCTTCCATCTTCTCCGCTCTTGCCATACGCACATCAAGGAAACCCAGTTTCCTGGCCTTCCTGATCAACGCGGCTTTAAGTTCGTGAGGCGTCATGAGCGTAATGTAAGGATTCGGTAATTCCGGAGCAAGATATAGGATCGGTCTCTTTTGTCAGACTCAGAGTCCCTATTGCAATTTCAACTGCGTGAGACTCTGATCAACCGGAATATCGCGGCTTGTAGATCTCTGGCTCGAACCTCAAATCAGTAGAAAATGTCTAACTAAAGGAAGCATTTAGGCCATATGAAATCAACTCGGATCTTTTTCAAAAACCTTTGGCAGGCTATCCAGATATTCATTGATAAGAATATGATATCCTATGCCGCTGCTTTGGCCTACTATGCCATATTTGCTCTGCCACCCTTACTTCTCATCATCCTTACCTCTACGAAACAATTGTATTTCTGGGGATCTTCCGAGGTCTATATTTTTGATGAGATCCAGGCATTGATCGGCACGGAGGCCACTAACCTTCTCAGGCAAAGCATGCAAAAGATCGCTACTTTCGATGGCGGCATGTGGGGCATCGTTATTAGTATTGCCATAATAATATTTTCCTCGACATCAGTATTTGCGGTCATCCAGGTCAGTTTTAACAAGATATTCAATGTCAAGGCCGATCCCACTGTCTGGAAAGGCATCTGGCTCTATCTGTTCAGAAGGGTCATTTCTCTCGGGTTATTAATCGGTTTTGCATTCATTCTTGTGGTAAGTCTTATTTTTAATATGGCGATTCATCTATTCAGTGATTACCTGTTTGGCTCAACTCTGTCGGTTGCACTCACCGATTTCATGGGTTCGATCGTGATACCCGGCATTATTCTGACTTTATTCTTCGCACTAATGCTCAGATTCCTTCCGGATGTCAAAATAAAATTCAAGCACGTATGGCCCGGAGCTATTTTTACCGCTGTTTTATTCATGATCGGAAAATATGCCATTGGTACTTATGTTGGTAATTCTTCATTCAGCAATGCTTATGCCTCCGCCTCCAGTCTGATTGTCGTGCTTTTATGGTCGTATTACTCCAGTATTCTCGTGCTTTTTGGATGTGCCTTTTTAAAAAGCCATATGGATAGAAAAGAAATATCGATTAAACCTTACCCGTACGCAAAGCAATAAGGCCTTAAGCTTATTCTTTTTTCCTGATCCACCTCTTAACTACAGCCTCTTTGAATCCATGATTGACATGTTGACCCATCTGATGGAAGAAGGGCCTGTGCGGAGGCAATGTGTATTCATGAACGATCTCACCGTTGGAGTCAGCATTCTTATTGATCAAAACAGGCATGGCTGTTCTTAAAAGATCATCCCCGATGCCCTCACGAGCAGTTAGATCCAATTTCAAATCTTCATATTTAATATTGAATACCGCTGTAGACGTTCTTTCGTGTCCATCGACAATGAGACATAGTCCTGAGCACTCCCCTTTTTCTACCATGACCTTATAACCTGATTGAGATGGTATGAAAGGATTCAGGGTTATCATGCTAAAAGGCGCACTGCACATTTTATAGTTGAAATGGTCGTCCTCCCTGAAGACTCCTTCCAGGACAAGGTCTATTCCGTTATTTACCTGAGCCCGAACATCTGCGTCTACAACTTTGATCGAGTCCTCAAGGTCACGTGTGAGGATAGTGTAAAAATGATTTACGAACAATGTGCTCTGTAATTCACCGAATTCGAAGTACCGAAATTTTAACTGACCTGTAGCTGTTATAGAATCTCTGAATGGGAACTGGTGGAGAACCTCCGTTATCACAGGTTTGAGGCAAGGCTGATGGCCATCACAGAAGGGGCGTTCATCCACAAGGTCGATCTCCAGGTTCAATCCGGTAATATGGAGGTGATTTGGTAGCCGGTCATGAACGAACCGATCCTCAAAAACACCTTCGATAGTTGCCATTTCGCTTGCTGCACCGATGATCACCCTGTTTGCTTTATTCCTGGGTTCCTCGGTATAGGATAGATGGTAAAAGTTCAGTTCATCATTGATCCTCGAAGTAGAAATGCGCTGAGCATTTATTTGGTATGTGTGTTCACATGTGACATCCAACTGGCGTCCTTCCAGATAATCGAGAGCGAAGTACAGTATTGTATCACCCTGATTTCGAATGCCGGCAATTCCCATATCTGCACTGTCGATCCTGAAGCTGAATGAATCTGTGGTCACCCCAACGTGTGAGGATAGGATCTCAACCCTGTCTATCTCGTTAAAAAGAGTTGACCGTACGGATGTATCACGCGAGTCAGAACGTAGCTCCAGTTCCACACTATCTCCCCGGATGGCAACTGTTCCAATATCTATGGATCTTTCCTTTTGGAATTTGAAATAATTAAAGCCGCTAACATCCAGTCTGGCATTCACCACCTTCAATTCACCCCATTTTGGATTATTTATCCTCAGGCGATCCCTGTAATTCAGGGTCAGTTGATTGGTAACAAGAGTGTAATCAGGAATGAATTCACCTTCAAGAATGCTGTCATCGAGGTAGTTGGTCAGTTTTTTCTCGATAACTCGTTCGATCACAAATACAGATATGAAGAACACCACCAGAATGGTGATCAGTACAATATTCATAACATTGGGAAACTGCTTCTTATCCATTTCGAACCGTACTCGTCAAAAGATGGAGTAATTACACCTGTAGGACCCCGAAAAGTTCAAATATGTTTGACCGGTGTGATCCTCGCATTGACATTGTAGAGGCATGCTTTTTTCGTCCTACCTGATCAGCGTTACGTCCCCGGTAAAGACATCCTGGATCTCGCAATCATCAAGTCGTCCAAAGAATTCTATCACATAAAGGTATACCTCCGCAACAGCATCCTCGCCTTCGTGCCTGCCATCCCATCCCGCATCTATATTGTTGGTGGCATAAACTTCCTGGCCCCATCGGTTGTATATCTTCATCTCAAAAGACTCGACCTGGATGGTCGCCATGGTATCCTGGTTGACCATGAAACGGTCATTGATCATATCACCATTGGGCGTAAATGCATTGGGGATGAGGTCTCTGAAGCCACCTGTTGCCTCATTGAACGAATATTCATAGCGCTCTGTAATTGTGTAATTCGGGCATCCAGAAGCAAAATCCTGTACGACAACTTCAAAACTCGTATCCCGGGTTAAGATAAGTGTACCGTTAACCCGGTCGGTATGTTGGATAGTATCTCCGGGACATGTGGACCTTTCCACCGGATCAGGATCAGGAGTGCCAGGTACAAAATTCAAATTCATGATGGAATCCACCTCCTGGCCACATCTGATGAAAGATGTTCTGTATTCTCCTTCATCACTTCTCCATACACCTCCAAGTAAAGCCGAATCACCTTCACAGATCTCAACGGTGAACTCTACATCGCTCACCATCACCGCACTTGCATTAATCGCTCTTATCACTTCCTGATTACATGTCTCAATGGTATCTACATAGACGCCAGGTTCAGTAATAACTCTGACATTACCGAATTGAGTAAACCGTAATTCTTCCTCCCCTGGACAGAATGAAGTATCTATATTGATATCCGGGATCATAATAAAGGTTACTTCATATGTCGTGATCACCTCTTCTCCGCAG
>JAWVZH010000198.1:0-4536 GCA_033722295.1 Saprospiraceae bacterium | reverse complement strand
GATCTGAATCTGGTAAACACCTGCATTCATGTTGCCGAGGTCAACAGGGAAGGTATATGATCCGGAGATCTTGCCATAATCTCTGGAAGCGACTATGCCGCCAAGAGAATTAATGACGTCGATCCGCACATTGGTACCTTCGGCCAGGTCGAGTTCAACAAATGTACTATTCAGTGCAGGATTGGGATAAACGTTCAGATCATTAATGACTTGAATGTCATCGCTAGAAGTGGTCATTTCAAAACCGTTATCTATGGCTTCCTGCAGAGACACCTCTGTTACATTATTGACACTTCCGTCGGCATTCAGGACCAAAGCCACCAGCAGAAGTTCAGAGTCATCATACGTGTCCGGAACGTTCATGGCAAAGTTAGCCAGATAGCGATCACCACCGGTATAATTTCCATCTATGCTGTGGTTAGCATGTCCTGAGAAACTACCTCGAGACACGTGATTGTATACCATTTGATCGGCTGGAACAGGGCTCGGAAGGTTTTCGTATCCTCCCATGGGCCCGCGGCCGCCACCAGCATAATAATTGATCTGTGCATAACCTGGTCCAGTACCTGTGACATTGTTCTCAACCAAAATAACTTCGAGAGCCATTCCGGATTCAGAGTCCTGATCAAAATTCAGGGCGTTAGACACCTTTAGGGTTCTTCCGTCCCACTCAGCGCCTACGTCCATTGTGCCAACAGGAGCGTCATCTATATCTTCAAAGAAGAAGTTCTCTATAGATTCTACGGTTCCGAAACCGAACCAGTCCATTCTGTCAATGACCATATTGGGGTAACCGGCAAATCCGGGAATAACCGAAGTTATATATCCAATGTGGTCGTTTTCCATAGGGTCACCCTGGTGGACAGCAATAGGAACAAAGTAATCGTCATATCGGTCTTCCATTATTCCTATAAAAACTTCTCCTCTCGGGCACCATCCACACCAAGTTCCGGTAGCTTCTTCAGAAAGAACACGCTTGCCTGGCGCGGGAGTAATACCTTGTGCTGTTGTTTGCCTTACATCATTACACGTCTTCTCATCGGCCTGGCCATTGACGCTGACCAATGATAAGCTAAGATCATTCATCCCTTCCTCGTAAGTATAGGTTTCTGAGGTCGTAAATTCATACGTCGAATTAGAGGCAATATCCAAATTATCGAAGGACTCGGTAAATTGTGTGCCACCTCCATCGAACATGACCTCGAAAGAAGTAATGTTATTAGAGCCATTATTTCTCAAAACACCACCAATTTGTACATCGGTGCCTGTAAGTGCACGGGAATTGAGTGTAATGTCGCTTATGCTTGCGTCCAGTTCCACCTCTTCTAATCCATCCAAACTGGCTTCGTAGCTCACATCATCAATAAAGTAAACACTGGCATTACTGCTCGGATTTCCACTATTAACAGGGAAGAAGTCAATACTGCCGACTGAGTTTAATCCTGCATCATTGGTGAAGATGCCGAGACATTGCCCATCGATGATGCCTTCCCAGGCATTCTTGTTGAAGTCGATCCTGAACTCTACCTCAAACCATTTTCCATGTTCAAAAGAACCTTCCAGCCTTAATGTGCCGGCAGAAACAACTCTCACCGCACCATTATCATCGAAGAACACCTCCGCAGACCATGATTGTCCCGGGCTTGATCCGCCCTGAAAATTGAAATATCCGGCGGTGCCATCAACGACATATATCCAGAATTTGAAGATCAGGCTTCCTCTGTTGAGTCGATAAGGCATAGGCAGAATTACATCTGCAGGTCCGCCGTTCGGTGAAAAACTCTCAAACTTTACCGAATTGGTGCCACTGTAGGCTTCTTCTGTTGTCACCATGGCATCATCGGCACCTCCTGGAGTTCCGGACCAGGTCGACCAGCCCATTTGATTACCGATATAGGCTCCTTCGTTATAGGCCTCAAAGTCATCACTGAATGATCCTTGAGCCAATATCAGCCCTCCGGTCAAAGTAAAAATTAGAATAGGTAGCAATCTTTTCATATTCGTCCAATTTTGTTTTGCGAAAAATCAATCGACCTAAATTAGGCAAAATGAACCTTTTAGCCTAACAAATACGCGTTTAGACCACATATGGTCGTCTTAAAGGCCTTTTTCAGCCTTAGAGCTTTATTTATACTGTGATGGAAGGAGAATTTATGTGTTGTTAGACCGACACCAGGCCCACTGTGAACGCTTTCCTGTTGATCAGATAATAGACACCGAAAAAGCCGGTAACATAAAATATGTCGCCTAATAGACTATTCAGTAAAAAGGGAAGACCGGCGATATAGGCAGAACTTAGGCCCATAAGGTCCCGAGGATAAAGATGCGGACTAGACAGCCATGCGCCAAAATTGGTTATTAAAAAGAAAAGAGCGGTACCAATGATGGTCATTCCAGCGATTCGTCCAAGATCAAGCCTTCTGAAAACCACTGAGGCGATCAGGGCGATCACAACGAATGCGGCTGTGGAATACAGGAAGGGCTGGCTGAACCAGATGAAGCCTTCGAAGTACTGGGAGAATACCAGATTATTCAGAAAAAGATCACTAATCCATAGTCCGACGATCGGAACAAGGAAGTGTAACTTGTACTTTTTGAAAAATGCGGCACTGAACAAAAGTGCACCCAGCATTGGTGTGAAGTTGGGAGGGTGGGGTAGCCATCTGCCAATGACGATAACACCAATTCCGGCCAACAAGGCATAAATCCAGGATCTTTTTACTGTCTTCTGACTCATACAACAAATATAACAATTCGATATCTGACTTTCAGAATCTGCCATTCACACATTTTCTTCTATATCTTGGTAAAACCTACTTTCTTTGCGGGATATGTTCTTCCGTCAAATCCACAAAGGCGAAAAAAGACTCTGGCAATTCGTTCTTACTATAATTATGGTAGTCTTTGGTTATATCCTGGGGCAGATACCCCTGACTCTGGCCGTGGGTTACTATATCTCGAAAAGCGGTAGATCTGCAAATGTTATCGATGAACTGCTGGTAACAATGGATTTTGAGAGTATTGGAATGTCGGACAATCTCGTTTTCTTTCTATTGCTATTGATGTTCGTGGTGGCCATTGGAGCCCTATACATAGGTGTGACGCGTCTTCATAAGCGACCGTTCCGATCCATTCTGACCGGAAGAAGGTCAGTTGACTGGAGTAGAATATTCTGGGGGTTCGGTCTATGGTTCGGGATGAGCCTGGTCGCAGAGGTCATTACATATATATTATGGCCCGAGAACTACACCTTTCAATTTGAGCTTTCGTCTTTTGCGATCTTGTTGATTCTCGTTATCCTGTTATTACCCATCCAGACGACATTTGAAGAGTTGTTTATCCGTGGCTATTTGATGCAGTCTATTGGTCTGTTATTCAATCCCAGATGGGTGCCGTTGATACTGACATCTATGATATTCGGTATAATGCATGTCATGAATCCAGAGGTGGCAGAATTTGGCCTTGGCACAATGATGATATACTATATAGGTATCGCACTATTCCTGGGTATAATTACGCTGCTGGACGATGGTCTCGAACTCGCTATCGGCATTCATGCTGCAACCAATATGTACGGTGCCCTTTTTGTGAATTTTGAGGATAGCGCCATTAAAACACCTTCTCTATTCCAACTTTCTGTTGTCGACGCACAGGCGATGACCACGATAGCCTTTGTCAGCGCCATTGTCTTCTTTTTTATTATCAGAAAAAAGTTCGGTCCCTGGAACTGGGCCTTCATATTTGCTTCGGTCAAACTTGACGGGTCTTCTGATTACCTGGACTGGCTGAATGTAAAGAAGCTTGGATATTTAAGTCATGGACTCCCTGGTAACCGTTTGGAGAAGCCGGTCAGCCTGGATGGTCTTGAAGAAGGGATCGAGTTCTACCATGTGGCGGGAAAGGGTACCTTATTGTTGACAAATCAATATTCACCTTTTAAGAAGAACGGACCTGTTCAGAAGCGTTTTCAACTAGGATATTATGAGCTTTTGCTGGCTTCCACATATCAGTTTGAAACCACAGAGGAGGATGATCATCATCCGGATTACCAAACCAAGATCGGTCGTGACCTCAGGGTTTTGAAAGCGATTGCCAGGACCTCTTACGAACGGCAATTTTTGAGCTATAAACCTTATAAAATGGGCTTGGAAGACGGAGAGATGATATACTTCATCCTGCAACCTTTTCCCGATTCGTCCACTCATAATATTGACGGATGGCAATTCGGTCGACAGTTGGTGACTGAAGTTTCTGCCCGGCAGTATGAGATAGGCAAGACAAATGGAGGCCTGGTATTAATACAAGAAATCAGATCGCTCGAGGACTTTCCTTTTATATCTGTGCCTCAGAGCGCCCTTTAAAATGTACATCATGTTATTGAATAGATTTTTATTCACTGTTATACTTGGACTGATCGCATCTATATCCTGGAGTCAGGCATGCTACTGGCAGCAAAAAGCGATATATAAGATGAACATAGAGATGGATGTCCGTAATAACTGTATGAGCGGATATCAACACCTGACCTACATCAAT
>JAWVZH010000197.1:0-4604 GCA_033722295.1 Saprospiraceae bacterium | reverse complement strand
GTAGAGGGATTCTTGTTCCGGTCTGTCATCATCGACTTCTTCCAGAGGTTCACAGTTCTGCCAGGAGTTTCGCATTTCAGATGGTAGCTCCTGATACAACCGGGTTCCTTTGGTCTTCCAGTCGATCATTTCCTGGGAGAGAGTCTTGATGACTTTGGCAGGATTACCTACTGCGAGGGTGCGCTCCGGTATTTTTTGACCTGCCTTTACAAAGGCCAGGGCGCCAATGATACTGTTGGCACCGATCTCAGCTTCGTCCATGATCACAGCATTCATTCCGATCATAGCATTTTTGCCGATGTGGGCTCCATGAATTATCGCTCCGTGACCTATATGAGCATCTTCTTCCAGTCGTACAGTCACTCCCGGAAACATGTGAATCGTACAACTTTCCTGCACGTTACACCCATCAGAAATGATTATGGCTCCCCAATCCCCGCGAAGTGCGGCAAAAGGGCCGATGTAAGCGTTTGCGCCGATAATGACATTGCCCGTGACCGCAGCCTGGGGATGAACAAATGCAGTAGGATGCACGACCGGCTTAAATCCTTTGAATTCGTAAATCATAATCAAAATTATATTTGGCCAACTAACTTTTCAACAGTGATTTCGTTCTTACTATGAGGCCCTTTTTGAAATATTTGTAAAAAGGTCATAAATTTAATAATGTAGAAAATCCTATTATGACCCGTCAATATACACAGCTGATAATAATTCTGCTGAGTCTTGTACTTACGCGATCACTGGTTTTCTCCCAGGATATCGTAGGTGGCAAGAACGTTGAAGAAGGGACTTATCCCTTTATGGTGGGTATTATAGAATCTGATGAGAACAACCTTTTAAAGGCCATAGAGTGCGGAGCGACGGTGATCGCTGACAGGTGGGTTATGACGGCCGCGCATTGCCTGACACGGTACGATGAGAACGGAAGGATCATCCACACCACTGGACCGGAAGAGATAGAAGTGCTGATAGGAACATACGATCTTGAGCATCCTGTGCAGGGGTTTAAGCGCCTCAAAGTGGAACGGATCTATATCAATCCGTCTTACGAACGGCTCTTTTTTGATCTTCCGGATGGTAGCACGGCTTCAATTCCTGATAATGACATAGCCCTACTTCGCCTTGAAGAATCTCTCCTAGTACCTCCGGTACAATTACCCCAATTCGATGATAATTCATGGGAAATAGACGGGCTTCCGGTGAGAGTCATGGGTTGGGGAATGGAAAATACTCAAAAATATACCCGGTCCAAGTCATTGAAAGAAGTAACCATTGAGTTGATCGATCGCGATATCTGCCGGGAGTATAATTTTTACGATGAGCTGGTGACAAATTCCATGTTGTGTGCCGGGCTTTCTGATCCCGGTCAGAAACCAGCAGGTGGTGCTCAAGGAGATAGTGGAGGCCCGTTGTTGGTTCAGACCACTGACGGTTGGCTTCAACTTGGAATTATGAGCTGGGGGCTGGCCTACACCGAGTATCAGAAACCAGGAGTATACCAAAAGGTAAGCCGCCATTTACAATGGATAGATGACATCATGAGTACTACTTCGACCTCAGAAGTGCTGACCGGCATTGAGGTATTAAGAGTGGGAAAAGAATTGAGGATCCTGAGCCAGGAAGATCACGGCCAAGCGGCATTGATAATATACACGACAGATGGGCGTCTTGTTTCAAATTCTACTTTAAACCTGTGGTCCGGTATCAGCAAATCCCAGCCTTTGCCGTCTGATACCAGGAATTATATTTATTATCTGAGATCGCCTCGCGGTTATGTCTCTGGAGTGCGTTGATCGCTCTTTTCCCCTTTTGAAATATCGATATTTTGACTGTTTAACTATTTCGTAACGTCCAGATTGCGCCAATTCAATTAAATTGGGAATCAATGGGTTTATGATCCATGCTATTATCGATCAATTATGGTATTTTTTACGAAAGACTTCCTCACTTTTTTCAAGGCATTGCGTGCCAATAACAACCGGGATTGGTTTATCGAGAACAAGAAAAGATACGAAGCTCATGTGAAGGAGCCATTTAAGGGATTTATCGCTCATATGATCCTGAAATTACGTGAACTGGATCCTCAGATATTGATCACACCAAAGGATGCCATTTTTAGAATATATCGTGATATCAGATTCAGCAAGGATAAAACACCTTACAAACAACATGTCTCTGCCGTGCTTTCCAGGGGAGGGAGAAAGGACATGACAACCCCCGGGATCTATCTTCAGTTAAATGATGAGGAAACCCGGATCTATTCCGGTGTCTATAAACCAGATAAAAAACAACTGGAGGCCATTCGTACCCATATTGCGAGGTATCCCGACGAGTTCAAAAGCCTGTATAAGAATGAGTCTTTTAACGAATACTATGGAGAGATCAGAGGTGAGAAGAACAAACGACTTCCAAAACACTTTCAGGAAGCGGCAAATAACGAATCTCTCATCTGTAATAAGGGGTTCTATTATTTCCACTCACTTCCTCCTAATATCATAATGGAGGATGACTTCGATAATATTATTATTGAGCATTATAAGGTGGCCAGGCCACTTAATGATTTTTTTCAAAATGCAATTTCAGGTTCATGAAGCCCGTCGATGAAGCTCTGGACATGCTGGTGCCCCGGTTTTCACACCTGCCGGGATTTAAATACAGGAAGATGTTCGGTGGCGCAAGTCTGTACTCTGATGGACTGGTGTTTTGTTTGATCACCAATGAAGGGATCCCTCATTTTAGAATTGCCGATTCGAATATTCAGGATTATATCGATGCTGGCCAGGAAGCATTCTCTCCCAAAATGAAAAATGCCAAAGGGGTGATGCCATATTACACGATTCCCGAAGAAGTAATCGAAGACCAGCTAAAACTTGAGGAATGGGCAGAAAAAGCTATTCGGGCTGCCCGGGAAGCAAAGAGCGGTAAGAAATAGTCTATTTCCGCAGAGCAAGTAGCACTTGTGAGTCTTAATTTTTTTATAAAATCACATCCCCGGGTAAAAGTTTCTCAGATATCTCGTTCTGTTCATATGCGAAAGATATATGTGGTTCTGTTATTCACTATTCCAGTGTGGATTTTCGGTCAATCTCTCAATGATCAATTCCTTACTAAAATTAATGATCTGAGATCTCACGGTTGTTATTGCGGTGATCCCGTTGGCAGGCTCACGTTCAATTCTTTGCTCCGGGAGAGTGCATTTGCTTATGCCAAAGAAATGGCGCAAAATGGTTACTTCAGTCACACTGACAGATCGGGAGGAAACGTAGCCAGGCGTGTTGATGCCACCGGTTACCGCTGGCTGAGTGTGGGTGAGAATCTGGCTATCAATCAGGATAATATTGCTGAGGTATTCGAAGACTGGTTAAACAGTCCTGAGCATTGCTGGATGATGATGGATGGCCGTTTCCTGGAGATGGGTCTGGCTCGTTACGAAAATACCTGGGTACTCCATATGGGGCGACCGGAAGAATAACGAATCAGGATAAGCAACTTAAAACCTGAATCCGAAGGTGAGGAAGTAATCGGAATTGATGTCTTCTGTCGAGACCTTCTGAACAGGAAAAGTGTTTTGATCTGCGATGGTATAAGGACTGTAGCTTGCCTTCCGCGTCGCCCTCCTGTAAGCAAAATCGACAAAGAACTTGTTAAATCTGAGGCCCAAACCGCCAGTGTAGGTCGGATCGAGCTTGTTGTCATTGGCGAAAGGCCTCTGGGTCAGGATCGTTCCCAATCGAAAACGCAGGATGTCCAGAGCAAGCTCACCCCCTAATCTGAAAGTCCAGGCGCCGCCATAGGTGTCGTCGATCCTTTGATTGAGTTCTCTTTCGTATTCCAGGTCATCAGAAGTACTCAGATCACTATCAAAATCAAACCGGGCACTTGAATAATTGGTATAGCTCACTTCTCCACTGACAAATCCGCCTTTACCGATGATGACAGATGCACCACCGCCTACCTGACCGGGTGTCACTATCTGGTATTCGAAATTCAATGTTTCTCCATTCGGGGGATAACTGTTCGTAGCTGTAACGATGTTCCGGTTTTGATCATAATAACTGTAATCCAAGCTGTTGTTAAATTCATCCAGCAGGCTGATCACCGAGGGGGTATGATAATAGGCACTTAATCTCAGCATCTGATTGACGCGGTAGATCATTCCTAACTTGGCATTGATTCCGGCACCGGACTGTTCCAGGCGTTCATTATAGTTAAGCTGATCAAAAAATATAGAATTATCGACCATTTCCTGATTTTCCTGGTATTGCCGATTCAGTTCATAGGAGACTATCGGGATCCCCAAGGTAAGACCGAAATAGATCTTGTGATCGTAGTTCGCGGCAAAGCCAACGACCATTTCTCCATGTCCGCCGGTTGAACTGATGTTCTCTTGTTTTTTCTGGGGTAATCGCCCATCGAGTTCATAATCTGTAGTGACCTGTCCTGTATTATCTTCAACGAATATGTCCGCACCAGAGGCAAGTCCCGCGGAATATGGAAGCAGCTCATCCGAGTTTTGATATTCTTCAAGCCATTGGTCAGTGATAGACCCCTGGGTCGTGCCTGAATAATATACTTGCCTGTCAAAATTGGTGTGCCGGTTG
>JAWVZH010000196.1:0-4686 GCA_033722295.1 Saprospiraceae bacterium | reverse complement strand
TCCCACGGCCATATGGAACATGCCAGATAGTCTTAAGATCGTGACATACGACATGACAAGGTATTGTACAAGATCGAACAAGCCGGTGATCTCCTCCACAGGAGGGATCATGTACATGTAGACCAGTCGATAGACAAGCAGATGAAGAACCCCTCTCACTATCATCAGCACACCCCTCTCGTAAATGGTGTTGTCTTCAGCGTTGTAATAAGTGGACTTATATACCTTGTAATCGACGATCGGGAAAATGGGAAAGATGAGGTTGGGCAACATAAAGAAATATCCCAGCCTCCTTTCAAAGCTTGGTGCCTCTTTTTCGTGACGGAGATCATACAGGTAAATGATCATGCGGAACATCAACATGCTGGCCACTACAGTGATCATTGTAGAGGGAACTAATTCCGGGATCGCACCCGCTTTCATTACCGCCAGTAACAGTCCCGCTGACACCACGATCCAGACTCTGGTCCGATGTGAGATGTCAAGCGTGGTTATCCAGAGAAATCCTGTCACCAGACCTGTTAACCAAAGCGTATTGAAAAACCCGAAGAGATATACGGCCGTCACCGCTGTTATGCCCAGAAATGCCACAAATCTCCTGGACCGGGGCAGGCAGGAGTGGACCGCAAAACCACCTATAACAAAAGGGAATATTCTGACAAGCCCGAGCTGATCTTCGATCTGAAACATGTGGACCACTCCCCAGGCGATGAAGAGAATAGACAGAAGGCCGACCCATTTGAATATTGTGGTCCGAGCCCAACCAAAACTTCTTGGCTCATCTACTACTATGTCCACTTTAGATACCTCAGCCATAGGATCCGCTCTGATTATTGAATGCGAACGGTATAAAAGACCACGAATTTAGCAAAAGTCGTGCTTAGAATGCACTAAATTTGGCATTTCCGGTGCTTTACAGAACTGAGGACCGGAACCAGATTGAAGGTATTTTTCAGTCTAATTTAAAGCTGTTGATACCAGACTACGCGCTTACAATATCACGACAATGTTTTGTATTCGAGTTACCCTTTTTCTGATCCTTGCCGGCATCTTCTTATCCTGTGAGGATGCCGACGTGCCTTATTCAACAGAAGGGGTAAAGGACCTGTCAGGTCTCCCAAACGTTATTTTTATCCTGGCCGATGACGTGGGTTACGGAGATCTCGCATGTTACGGACACCCCTATGCCCTGACTCCCAACCTTGATAACCTCGCCAAACAGGGTATGCTACTCACAAACTTCTATGTCACCGGTTCCACATGCGTTCCCAGCCGTACCGGTTTCATGACAGGTAAGAATCCCGCAGCGTTCTCACTCTACCCCAGAGAACATGGCTTTCAGGATCGAACGACTATTACGGAAATACTCGATTCTATAGGATACGCCACGGGGCATGTCGGGAAATGGAGCATAGGGCCAATGCCGGAAAGAGGTGACCAGACATATGGAATTGAAGACATAAGGATCATCGAATCTAACGATGAAGCAAAACTGGGCAGGGATGAAGATATCTTCAATGCAGCCATGGACTTCATTAATGAGAAAAAGAGCCAACCGTTCTATCTCAACATATGGTGTCGTACGACTCATTTTCCCGTACAGCCCAACGATAGCGTTTTGGCTCTCATGCCTGAGATAGAGGTATCTTCTGATGACTTCGGTTATTGGTTCAACAAAGAAAAGCTGGACATTGTGATCCGCGACAGCATCGATGCCGATCATGCCATGAGAAACTATCTTGCCGAGATCACCGCTCTTGACAAGAACATCGGTCGAATCATCGACACCTTAAAACAACTGGGAATTTTTGACAAATCGATCATTGCATTCTCAAGTGATCAGGGACCGGCACCTATACAGTCACCTAAAGACCTGAGTACAGAAAAAGAAAGGCTCAAAATGAACATGCTAGGATATGCCGGTGGTCTTCGAGGAGGCAAGCACGACTTTTATGAGGGAGGTGTGCGAGTGCCTTTTATCATAAGTTGGCCTGAAAGCATTCCCGCGGGAAATATCGACAGCACATCGGTTGTGTCCGGGCTGGACTGGCTACCCACTTTGTGTGACATTACAGGTGTAAAGTTGAATAAACAAATCTTTCACGGCCAAAGTGTTTTGGGAGTGTTGAAAGGAAGGCCACAGAAGGATTTTCTACCTCTATTCTGGCAAAAACACGGTCAAAAAGAAGTGACTACGAGGTGGAAGGACTGGAAGTATCATGAGAAGCAAGAAGGATCTGACCAGCTGTTTTCAATGTCTGAGGATCCACTTGAAAAGCAAAATGTAATAGAGGATCATCCGGAGGTGCAACTCAAGATCCGCGAGGCAATTGATAACTTCAAACGTCAAATGAAGACCGAAAGATAGGAGCTTCCGCTACTGGAGTCATTCGCATAGACTAATACAATATGAATATCAAATTCGGTTTCTTATCGATAATTCCTCAACTTCGCTTATTATTCAATAGTCCAATAAAATGTTGAGCTCCTTTCAAAAGGTCTACAACTACCGATTCCTGATCCTGCAGTTGATCCGGGTCTTTGCACTTTCTCCCTACAAGAAGTCTTTTCTCGGGGGCCTTTGGCTGATATTTTTTCCGATCATCACGGTGATCATCTGGATCTTCCTGAAAGGGGCAGGAATTGTCGATCCTGGAGACACAGAGGTGCCTTATCCCGTGTATGTATTGCTGAGCACGTCCATTTGGGGTTTATTTCTCCAGCTATATAAGACAGTCAGCCAGTCTATAACCAACGGTGGCCGCATGATGATGATGAACAGCTTCCCGCATGAGACCATCGTGGCCAGCCTGACGATCACTCAACTCATCAATTTTGCCATATTGATGATCATAAATATCTCGGTAATTCTCCTGTTCGGTGTCAGATTGTCATGGCTCAGCTTTCTTTTTCCTCTGACCCTGATACCCCTGATCCTTTTTGGAATGACCATCGGCCTTTTCGTAGCTATGTTGAGAGTGATCGCCCTCGACCTCTGCCAGGCCATTGATGAGGGTATGAAGATCGTGATGTATCTGACGCCTATCGTGTATGCCCCGAAGATAGAGATCAGCTGGCTTCAATCGATCATCAACTACAATCCGCTGACATACCTGATCGGCTTCAGCAGAGATATATTGGTAACCGGAGATCTTTCATTGATGAAAGGCTATTTCATTTGCTTCGCCGGAACATTGGTTCTCTTTCCTCTGGTCCTCAGGTTTTATTTGAAGAACGAAAGCAAGATCCTTGAACGTTTGATCAACAACTGATCTATGGAATCGTCGAATAACATAATGATCGAAGTCCAAGGACTGTACAAGAAGTTTTGCGCGGACATCAAATACAACATGTTGTATGGCATCAAGGATACCTTTCTAAAGGCGCCTACACAGGAAAGCTACATGAGGCTGAGACCCAAGGAGTTTTGGGCCTTGCACGATATCAACTTTACTGTCCGTTCCGGGGATATTATGGGTATCCTCGGCACCAATGGGTCGGGAAAGACCACTCTTATGCGGCTCATCGCCGGTATTTATGAGACAAATGTAGGATCGATCCATCTCATAGATAATTGCCGCATCACGCCGATCTTTGCCCTTAAATCGGGCATGTCTCCCGTATTCACGGGAATGGAGAACATATACATCAAGGGGTCGATGCTCGGTATGTCAAAAGCCGAGATCGAGGAAAAGATGGATTTCATTCTGTCGTTCTCAGAAATTGAAGACTTCATCCACATGCCGTTTGGCAACTACTCCTCAGGTATGGGGGCAAGACTCGCCTATGCCATTGCTGCCGCCACCGACCCCGATCTCTTCATTATCGACGAGGCCCTCGCCGTCGGAGATGACCATTTCAGGAATAAATGTTTCGAACATTTACGTGATTTTGCCCGCGGCAAGAATAAATGCGTACTTTTTGTTTCTAACAACATCGACAAGGTCTCCAAGGTGGCCAATAGGGTACTTGTCCTCGATAAAGCCCGACTTGCTCTCGACACTCTGGACATACAAGAGGGCTTTGACTACTACCTTAATAAGGGCTACGAGAGCCTTGACGATTTTTCGAAACAGGAAGTTCTGCTTCAGAAGAAAAACGTAAAAAAGTCATGATCTGGCTGGCTTCTTTTCCAAGGTCTGGCAACACTTTTGCCAGGAATGTCCTGCACGACGTCTACGGCCTGGAATCAACAGAAGTCAATCAAAAAGTACTTCGCCATTCTTCTACCTATCGGGAATATCCCGTAGTCAAAACGCATTTGCGCCCTTCCAATATTGAGCATATTCCGGATTCGGACGTCATCGTCTACCTGGTCAGGGATGGCCGGGATGCCATTGTCTCCATCGCCCATCACAGGAGCAACATAGTCGCACCCGGCAGTGATCTACAGGATAATCTGAAATTAGCAGTTGAAGCTCAAAAAGACAGTTACTTCGGAGGATGGGCCAAAAATGCAGTCGAGTGGATGGCGCGTGCAGACCTTGTTATCCGTTTCGAGGATCTCATCACTGATCCCGTAAAAGAAATGGAAAAGCTAAGGGTATTGGTAGAGAATCTACCGAAACCGAACACAGCATCAATACAGACTTTTGAATCTCAAAAGAAAGGTGACCCCAAGTATGGACCACCCATGAATAAGAATCTATTTTTCAGGAAAGGTAAAGTAGGTGATTGGAAAAACAC
>JAWVZH010000195.1:0-4708 GCA_033722295.1 Saprospiraceae bacterium | reverse complement strand
TATCGATCTTTCGAAAACACCATCTCCTCTTTGCGCATCGGTCCGGCTGGCGGCGAAATAAGGCAGCGAAGACACGACATTGATATTGTGTTTTTTGTAAAACTCCGGTAGATCGTAATACTTTTTATTGGCCAGTATAATGGTCAGGTTACACCTTACGATGATGTCTTTGCCGAGTTCAGAGATCCTCTCCACAAACCAGCGAAAATGAGGATTCATTTCAGGTGCTCCTCCGGTCAGGTCCACGGTTTGAATATCGGTGCCTTTCAATGCATCCAGACATTGTTGCATGGTTTCGCGCGTCATGATCTCCTTACGATCGGGGCCGGCATCAACATGACAATGCTTGCATATCTGATTGCACATTTTGCCAACGTTGACCTGAAAGATGTCTATACCGGTTGGTCTTAGAGGGAACAATCCGATGTCCTGCAGTTTTTCACGAAAGGTCGGAATCCGTATGCTTTCCGTGTCGGTCAGCACCTCACTCTGTACGTCCACATTGGACAGTTCATGCTCTCTGGCAGAAAGTGATTTAGTGTGATTCTTCATAGTTTACATTAAAAGGTCTTTAGCCTTGTTCATCATCTGTACACCGTGTACCATGGATGCACCTCCACGGATGGCGCCTGCAACATGAACGGCTTCCATCATCTCTTCTTCCGTATACCCCTTTTTAATGGTGTCTGAGGTGTAGGCATCTATGCAGTAGGGGCATTGTACGGCGTGCGAAACGGCAAGCGCGATCAAGGACTTTTCCCTCGCTGAAAGAGCGCCTTCCTCGAAGACGTGCCCATACCAATCGAAAAACTTCTTGCCCAATTCTTCAGACCACTCGGTAATGTTGCCAAAATTTTTAAGGTCTTTATCATTGTAGTAGCTGCTCATGTATCTTGTTTTACTCAAATATAGGTACGATAAAAATAATTGAAACAGATCTCACAGGATGAGAAAGACATGCTTTGGTCATGCAAGAGACTATTGCAGGAAACAGTGATCAGTTGGAGGTGTCAGTTCATCAGGGCTAACCATACCACTTAGCAATTAATTATTGAAAGTGTGGTAACTCGATAGCCGCCTTCACCGCATATCAAAGCTGGTGACGGATGAAATAACACCGGACAATTCCAACTGAAACCTGATACTGTAAACTTTAAACTGTTTAACCCATATTGTTAATGATCTCAGTGCAGAATTCGGAACATTTCAATAGAGTAGCTCCTTCCATCTGCCGATGAAAGTCATAAGTTACTCTTTTGGATGAAATGGCTTTTTCCAGGCCATCTACGATCAATTTACCAGCCTCTTTCCATCCCATGTATTCCAGCATCATTACACCTGAGAGTATCACACTGCTTGGGTTGACCTTATCCTGACCGGCATATTTTGGAGCGGTTCCATGCGTGGCTTCGAAAATGGACGCGCCGGTGTCATAATTGATATTGGCACCGGGAGCAATACCTATTCCGCCAACCATAGCGGCAAGTGCGTCGGAAACGTAGTCACCATTCAAGTTGAGCGTAGCCACAACGTCGTATTCTGCTGGTCTGAGCAATATTTGCTGGAGGAAGGCGTCAGCGATCACATCCTTGATGATCAGCTCTTTACCGTCTTTCCTGATTATTTGCCAGGGTCCACCTTCATAATCCACAGCACCAAATTCCCTCTTGGCCAGATCGTATCCCCATTCCTTGAACTTGCCTTCGGTAAACTTCATGATGTTACCCTTGTGAACGAGGGTGACAGATTTACGACCTTCTTCGATAGCGTAGTTGATGGCAGCGCGAACCAGCCGTTCTGTGCCTTCTACAGAAACAGGTTTGACTCCAAGTGAAACCGTCTGTGGAAATCGTATTTGTGTAACACCCATCTCATCCATCAGGAATTTCTTCAACTTTTCCACTTCAGATGTGCCATTATTGTATTCTATACCAGCATAAATGTCTTCTGTGTTCTCCCTGAAGATCACCATATCCACTTTGTTGGGCTCTTTGACAGGAGAAGGAACACCTTGAAACCATCTGACAGGCCTCACACATGCATAGAGATCCAGTTTTTGTCTGAGGGCAACATTGAGTGACCTGATCCCTCCTCCGACAGGTGTAGTGAGTGGTCCCTTGATCGCTACCAGGTATTTCCTGATATTATCCAGTGTGTCTTCCGGTAGCCACTCGTCGGTTTGATCATGAGCTTTTTGTCCTGCGAGGACTTCTTTCCATTCAATTTTCTTTTGTCCGTTGTAGGCCTTCTCTACGGCTGCATCGAATACCCGAACTGCGGCTGCCCAAATGTCAGGACCGATGCCATCTCCTTCTATGAATGGAATGATTGGGTTATCAGGAACATTTAATTTGCCGTTATTGATCGTTATTGTGGATCCGCTCATGTTGTTATCGTTTTATATTGTAAAATCTTATATGTGTCAGGAATACGTTAATTTTGAAAGCGCAAAGGTAAGATATAGGTGTGCATTTAACAATTTACGCTGTAGAATGGACATTATGTAACCAGTTATGATCGATATAAAGAAAAGACTATTAGTAAAACTGTTGCCGGTATTTGGTGTGCTCGGCTTGTGCATGTTCACTTCATGCGGTGTTCAAAAGACCTCGGAGTCTCGGTCTATGCAAGAAAAGGAGGAGACTCAGGTAGTTCAGGTAGACTCTTTTTTACCTTGCGAGCATACTGCTGAGATCGTATTGGATCTCGAAAGTGAACCTTGCGGTTTGCTGTTGAAAATGCCAAATGGCATACTATTCAAACCGCAAGATCTACCCAATCCAGATTTTGCCATGGCGACAGGACAGAAGGTGCGAGTGAGCTTTGAGATTCTGCCAGATCAAGTATCAAATTGTGAAAAGGCAAAGGATGTTGTAAGTATTACGTGTTTGCAGGAAACATTGAATACGGATTATACAAAGAGCGATACCTGCGTCAGGACCAAGGATGCCTTTGCTATCAACTGGATGAAGACTATAATCAATGAGATCGATGCCAGAAGGGTCACCCGATATGACTACAGGGAGCAGCTGGCATATAAGTTCGAGGGCCCGGATCGGGTGATATTCACGGATTGTTACGGAAATGTGTTGTGCAGGGCCACCACGGAAATAGAAGATCGATGTAACCCAGTACAGGCCGAAATGAGCAATGGCTACGTCATATTGGTTGTTAATATTGAAGAAAAGCGATGAACGAATCCTGGTTAGACGGAACGGACGAGAATTTCAGTCCGGAAGAAAAAACTATAGAGAGGGCGCTGCGGCCTGAGGAACTGTCTGAATTCAAAGGACAGCCCAAGATCGTTGACAACCTGCAAGTCTTCATCGAAGCCACAAAGAGGAGAGGAGAGGCTTTGGATCATGTACTCTTGCATGGACCACCGGGATTGGGAAAAACGACGTTGTCTCATATCATCGCCCACGAACTGGGCGCTAATCTGAAGATGTCCTCGGGGCCTGTGATCGATAAGCCCGGTGAACTCGCAGGCCTTTTGACTAATTTGCAGGAGGGTGATGTATTATTCATCGATGAGATCCATCGCCTCAATACGGTTGTCGAAGAATACCTCTACTCCGCCATGGAGGATTATCGCATCGATATCATGATCGATACGGGACCTAACGCCCGTACGGTTCAGATCAATCTTAATCCATTTACGCTTGTGGGGGCTACCACCAGGGTCGGCCTGCTTACACCGCCAATGAGGGCCCGATTCGGGATCAATTGTTTGCTGGATTATTACAATGTCGAGACTCTTGAGGGCATCCTCAAGCGAAGTGCTGGCATCCTGGAAATAGAATTCACCGAAGAAGGGCTCCATCAGATCGCCAGGAGAAGCCGGGGGACTCCGAGAATTGCCAATGCGCTCTTGAGGAGGGTAAGGGACTTCGCGGAGATCAAAGGGTCGGGCATCATAGATGTAGAGATAGCCAACTATGGCCTTGAGGCCCTCAATGTTGATGAAAGCGGTCTGGACGAGATGGACAACCGGATCCTGGATGCCATCATCCATAAATTCAATGGTGGTCCGGTGGGTATTACCACCATTGCAACGGCCGTGGGTGAGGAAGCAGGTACGATCGAGGAGGTTCATGAACCTTTTCTGATCATGGAAGGCTTCATACAACGAACGCCTCGCGGACGTGAAGCCACACCTAAGGCGTACAGGCATTTGGGTACCCCTCAACCGGGGAAGGAGGGAAACCTGTTCAGTTAGCAGTAGTCAGTAGCAGTAGTCAGTAGCAGTAGTCAGTAGCAGTAGTCAGTAGCAGTTAGCAGAAGTTGTCAGTCAGTTGCTTTGAGCTAAATGCAAGAACACTGCGAATTCCTGCGTTGGATTGATGAAACACAAAGCACTATGAAAACGCTAATCATACAGGACAAGGCATTGGATTTTTCAATTAGGATCGTCAATCTCTCTAAAATTTTGACGATTGAGCACGGTGAATTTGTTATATCAAAGCAGTTATTAAGATCGGCTACTTCCATAGGTGCTAATTTGGAAGAAGCACTAGCCTGTGACTCTCCAAAGGAATTCAGGCATAAGCTAAGTCTGTGTTACCGGGAAACAAGAGAATCAAAGTATTGGCTTAAACTACTGGTAGAAACCGACCACATAGAGTTAGAGAGATTTGATCACCTATACAGTATGGTAGATGAAATTGCCAAAATGTTGTATACAATGAAAAATAAAGGTGTATCTGCT
>JAWVZH010000194.1:0-4711 GCA_033722295.1 Saprospiraceae bacterium | reverse complement strand
CTCGAAGATGCTGAACTGGAGTCGCTTTGTCTATTAAAAATTATGAAGGCCGTTAAAAAGGTGCTACAAAGGTTTGAAGAGGAAAAGCACCGGAAGGCTATCCACAAGATCATCAAGTTCAACTACGAGATCACTGATGAGCGAAAGTCCATACGATCCCTACTCATTATCAATCAAAAATGCAGTTTCGAACGCGTTTTTCATGGCTGTGAGAACAGGATACACGCGATCGTACGCTTTCTTGCCATCCTGGAAATGCTGAATCTCCAAAAACTTCACCTGGTCCAGGGTGACGGTATGAACAATTTTTGGATCGAGGCCGGGTCAAGGATTGATGAGGAGGAATAGTTTTAATCGTGTAACGTGAAAAGTGTAATGTGTAGAGTGGGATGTCTGTATTAATACCTACAAAAAAGGTGCTGTTTGTCGAGAATTACGATCCTTTTGACGTCTAAATATCGATTTTCTCCAAAGTTTTGTAACATTTTCCTGTCAAATGGGTCTTTCAAGTGAGCACACACCTGAAACAATTGATCTAACTAAAAAAATAACAACGATGAAACGTATTGTACTTTTTGTCTTTCTCGGCATGACGTCCTTTTCACTTTCTGCTCAAAATGTCATAGACCGGGAATTTGCAGAATATAAGAGCGATGATGATTACACGAAAATTCAAGTTGCCGGTAAGATGTTCGAGATGGCTTCGGATATTGAAGTTCAAGAGGATGACAAGGACATGACTGAAGTCAAGGAATTAATTTCTGAGATTGAGTCTTTCAGCATGATCCTTGGAGTAGAGCAGGAAAATACTTTGATGAAATACAAGGAAGGGCTTAATGCCATTCAGGGACAATATGAGGAGTTGATGGTCGTGAGTGGCAAGGAAGGCAATTTTTCTTTCTTAATAAATGAATCTAACGGTATAGTCTATGAGCTTGTCATGATAGGTGCAAGCAAGGACAAATTCATGGTAGCCTCTTTGAACGGAAAGATGGATCTGAGCAGGTTGGGTAAGATTTCTAAAAGGATCCAACAAGGCGAGTTCGAACCGTTCAGCAAAATGAATGAAGAGGGTGCTGATGAAGTAAAAATTTATCCAAACCCCTCCGGAGAAGGTCAGGTGATCACCCTCGAAGTACCGGAAAGTATGGTAGGAGGAACGGCACGCGTCTTTGACCTGTCAGGTCAAAATATCAGAGAATGGACGATCAGCAATATCGCTGAGAAAATGCCGGTGACTAATATTTCGGAAGGAAGATACCTAGTTGAAGTAAATAATGGTGAAGCTACCATCCGGAAGAAGTTCGTTGTACAGTAAGTTCTGTTTCGCGCTTTATACCAAACACTACAAGTGAATCAAAAGGAATTTTGCGAAAACATCTTACCGCTTAAGGACCGACTTTATCGCTATGCTCAGAGTATTGTAAAGAGAGAATCGATAGCACGGGATATTGTTCAGGATACAATGATCGCGGCGTGGGAGAAGATCGATAAGATAGAGGAAGTCAGAAATATTGAGGCGTGGTGTATGGTAGTTGTCAGGAATTCAGCATTAAAGAAGTTGAGATCCGATAAGGTGTTGATGGTTGACCTCAATGATTATGTCCGTATGAAAAGTCATAGGCCTGATCCTTATCGTCAACTGGAAAACAAAGATGGTCTGGAACTGGTCGGCAGGATCATCGAGGCACTTCCGCAAATGCAAAGGGAGGTTATTGTTCTCAGAGATATAGAGAACTATTCCTACAAAGAGATAGGAGTAATAATGAACATAGAAATTAATCATGTAAAAGTTCTCATACACAGGGCACGGCTTGCGGTGAGAAGTGAAATGAAAAAAATATATGACCATGGTGTCACACAAGCTCAGTGATCTCGTAGAAAAATTCTGGTCAGGTGAGACGACCCGAGATGAAGAAGAGTATTTATACGAACTGTTGTCAGATCAGGATGACCTGGATGATGAACTGGTCGGTGTCAGAAATTATCTTTCATATACTGATCAACAGGGTGAAACAGTATCACTTGACGAGGAGTTCACCAGGGAGGTTATATCTGAGATCAAAGCTCTCGAACGTCCTTCGATCAGGAAATTCAAATGGTTGTCTGTCGCTGCGAGTTTAATATTGGTGATCAGCCTGTGTTTGTGGTTTGATGATCAATATTCATTAATAACTTCCGAGAAAGAGGTTGTTGTCTCGGATACATTTGATGACCCGGAAATGGCATTTCAGGAGGTTAAGAAGGTTATGATGCTACTTTCCAGCAATATGGGTCAAGGGGTGGAGCATACAGGTTTACTGGGTGAGTTCTATCAGGTTAAAAATAAATTGGAAGGGAAAAATTGAAATCATGAAATTAAAATTTAATCTAATAATAGTCATGTTATGCCTGGTAAGTATGTCCTTACAATCGCAGAATACGGCGGTTGACAGGCATTTTCAGGATTATCGGCATGATGAGCGCTATACACATGTAAGTGTGTCCAGCAAGATGTTCGAACTTTTTGTGAATTTTGAACGGGAAGATAAAACTGAGCAGCAGATCATCGAGACGATATCCAAGCTGCAAGGGTTAAAAGTTCTGGTAGGAAGTGGGATCTCCGACGCGGAAGAGGTCTATGAGTCAATTTCGATGAGGCCTTTTTCGGATATGGAAGAATTGATGAACATAAGTGATTCCAACAAGTCTTTTAGATTTTTTATATCTGAAAGGGATGAGATGATACGGGAATTGGCTATGGTCGGATATGAAGGCACTCAGGTCTTTATACTGAGCCTGATCGGAGACATAGATCTAAAGGAAATAGCTGCGTTAAGTAAGAAAATGGATTTAGAAGGATTCGAACATTTTGAAAATATAGACAGGTAATGAGATCTATTGGAATTATTATTTTATCAGTTTTCTTTTCTCTTGGCCTTATGGGTCAAAGTGCTACGGTCACGGATTTTTCAAATACGTCGGAAGGATATAATCTATATTTATATCAAAGCCTGATACGTATGTTGAATCAGGATGCGAATCACGACTTCAATATGCTGATCAGAGACCTGGATCATCTCAAATTTATTACGGATACTCGGGCGACAAGTGATGAGTCGGTCGGATCTACATTCAGGGAGTTGGACCAGGGAATTAGATCTGAAGGATTTGAGTCTATAATGAGCATTGACAATAAAGATTATATCTTGCATTTGTATCATCTGGAATCAAGAGGCTCAAAGGCACACTGGGTAGCTACGTTCTTCATGGAGGGTATGACAGGCGTATTGGAGATGAAAGGAACATTGGATACCAAGTATTTGCATGCTTTTTCAAGTCTGGATTATGAGCAACTTCAAAAATTGCTGCCTTTGGATGATGATAATGAGATCATTGATGACTCGGATGAACAGTAATAGAAAATAGACAAAAACGGGTGATCCTAAGCATAGACCAACTGCATAAAGAATATGGTCGCATTACGGCCGTAGACCATCTATCCCTCGACATTGAGAAGGGCTCGATATTTGGGTTATTGGGACCTAATGGAAGTGGGAAGACAACAACACTGGGTATGGTGTTGGGAGTTACCAACCCGACGAGCGGATCATATAAATGGTTCGATAAGGACGACTCACATGTCCATCGTAAGAGGATCGGCGCCATACTCGAAAAGCCAAATTTCTATCCGACATTCTCGGGATATAAGAATCTACAGATCGTATGCCGGATCAAGGGTGTTGACGAATCTCGGATAGATGACCGGCTAAGGCAAGTAGGGTTATTTGAAAGAAGAAAAAGTGCCTTCAAGACTTACTCCCTGGGTATGAAGCAAAGGTTAGCCATAGCGGCTGCTCTTCTCTCCGAGCCGGAGGTCCTGATTCTCGATGAACCAACCAATGGTCTGGATCCCCAGGGCATAGCAGAGATCCGTCAGCTGATCATAGATATCGCAAACACCGGGAAAACGATTATCCTGGCCAGTCACCTTCTTGATGAAGTGCAGAAGATATGTACTGAATTCGGTGTATTGAGAAATGGTAAACTGATACATACAGGAAGGGTGGACGCGGATCTGGGAGAGGAGTTGATCATAGAGGTTGGGGCAGACAATATGGATCAACTTGAGAGAGATATACAACAGTTCCCGGACTACATATCGCATGTGAAATTGAAGGAAAAACTTGAGGTCAGATGTAAAAGCGAATCTAGTACTTCGGAGGTCAACAAATTTTTATCAGAGAAGGGCATATATCCTTCACATCTCCTTGCTGTAAAAAAGAACCTTGAACAACAATTCCTGGAAATACTGGCGAATGATAATTAAGTTATTAGGCATAGAGTTTTTCAAGCTGCGCAATACCCGCTATTTCTGGGTGCTTAGCATTTGCTTCGTTTTCTTTCTCCTTGCCGTACCAGTAGGGAGCAAGATTTTCCTCGATTATCTGGGTAGTATGGGCGAGAATATTTCCGACCTGGGAATACGGGCCGACCAGTTGCCACTTTTTGATTTTGTAGATATTTGGCAAAACCTGACCTGGATATATAAAAAGTTCTCCATCCTGCTTGGATTCATAATTGTGATTTCTGTTTGTAACGAATTCAGTTACGGAACTGTCAAACAAAACATTATTGACGGACTTAGCCGACGTCAATTCCTATGGTCCAAGATCGCTTTTATCGTTGGCGTTTCTCTGATGACGAGCCTGGTGGCCATGACCATTGGACT
>JAWVZH010000193.1:0-4722 GCA_033722295.1 Saprospiraceae bacterium | reverse complement strand
TCGCGAGTGGTGCCATACCTTATCGAGGTCGTACCGCAGCTATTATTGCCGATCATGCCTCCGATATTGCAGCGATTGGAGGTAGATGTATTGGGACCGAAGAAAAGGCCCTTTTCCGCCAACTCAATATTAAGTATATCGCGGATCACGCCGGGTTCCACTGTAACTCTCCTGGTGTCTTCATCTATTTCCAGGATACTTGTTAAGTAGCGTGAAGTGTCGCAGACGAGGCCGTTGCCAACCACCTGACCCGCCAGGGACGTTCCTGCAGCCCTCGGAATAACGGGGATCTTTTCATTCGAACAGAAATCGATGATCTTTACAAGATCCGGTTCATGCCTCGGATAGACAACACCCAGTGGCAATTCCCTGTATACTGAGGCATCCGTCGCATACAAGATCCGGTGGAGATGATCGAAATGGCCTTCTCCTTCAATATCTCTCGATAGTGCTTTTAGCTTCCTGGTAAGCTGTGTTGAAATATTTTTTGATCCTTTCATTATTCCTCCAGGCTCCAGTCCGTAATCGGAAGTAGCCTATTTCGGATAAAAGGTAAGAAAACATGACCAGTTAGAAGACAAGTTGAATCTGCATCCTCCAGCCTTCGATTTTTGAGCCATACCTTCTATCTTGCATTTATGATAAAGAGAGCAGGCACAAGATTAATTCCGATAATCGCATTTATGATCATGGCCGTGCAGGGTATGGCAGGATCTTTACTCGTCACAAAGAAGATGATCCTAAGGACGGCTAAAGAAGCTCCGTTCATCCCTGTGTGGCTGCTGGTGATCGTTATAGCCCTGGTCGTTCTATTTACGGTACTTCTTATACTGTCACCGGTCGGGTCCAGCAAACGAAGAGGCAAGAGGAAACCAATTTTCGGCCGATAGTCCTTCATCAGGTCGGTTCACACGTACATAATCCCCCTTTGCCGATCAGTTATAGTCGATCACATCGCCTGATCCCCTGTCTGTGATATAGAGATCGGGGCGCCCTATAAAGAAGACATCACCGCTCCCATGAATCTTAACGGTCAATTCCCTTTCTACCCAGACTTCTGTATCTCCGCTACCGTCGATCTCGACATAAGCCGATTCTGATAAGAAGTCGAATGCGTGAACATCCCCACTACCGTCGATTAGGATATCCAATTCGCGAGCTGTTCCTCTCAAAAAGATGTCTCCGCTTCCATTGATAATTCCCGTCAACTCCAGGTTGTCACCCATATAGCTGACGTCACCACTGCCGTTGATTTCCAGGATCGTATGGCTTACATCGTTGTAGTCATTAAATAGGATATCACCCGAACCTGAAACTTCCGTTCTCAACAGACCCGGTGTATAGACTTCTACGAGGACATTATGGTTCCTAATGCATCCCACCTGATCAATAACAACTGCAGGTCCATGAAAAATGACCTCTACCCTATTCGCAATATTCCTGCTTGCCACAACCTCCACTCGCGGATTTTGACTGTGGTAGACCCTGACATCCACACTACCGTCAACATATAATTCCTGAATATCAGGCGAATGAAAGACATACAGTTCTTCCGGACCGATTGGACCTTCGCAATCTCTCCAGTCAGGATGACAGGAAGTGAGTAAGAAAGTCAGAAGGAGAAACTGAAAAAGTACGCTTTGCTTCATGATACACCATTTCTGTAATGACGAACAAGTTATCGCAAGAGTTGCTTAAGATGTATTAACGCCTTCTTAAGGAATACCTAAATAAAAAGGGCTGCCTCAAGAGACAGCCCTTTCAAATCGATATATTGTTTCTTTCTAGAGGTCTTCGAAACCTTCAAGAGTCGGCGTCAGAACGAATTCAATCCTTCTTTTAGCCGCTTTCATATCCTCACCTTCCACTTCACCGTCTACAGACTCGTAATACGCTCTACCTGCTGCGGTCAAACTTGCCGGATCAACACCACCTTCGATCAAGGCTCTTACAGCGCTGGCTGCTCTTGCACAACTGAGATCCCAGTTGTCGTTGAACAGATATCTTGATCTTCTGATAGGATCCTCGTCAGTGTGACCTTCCACCATGATGTGCATATCTTCTTCTTTGAAGACGTTGGCCAACTGGCTGATCAATTCCTTGCCTTCCTTGCTGAGATCAGCATTTCCAGGTCGGAACAGCACTTCGTTCGCCAATGACACATGGAGTTTAACGTCCTTGGCCTCAACATCGAGGTCAGCCTCCTTGGCAGCCATGACCGTTTCTTTGATCTGTTGTTTGATCCTGTCGATCTTGGCTTTTACTGCAGCCGCTTTTTGCTCTGCATCGGAAAGCTTCATGTCAGCATTTTTCAACTCTCTTTCGGTGTTGGCCACGTCAGTTTTGAGTTTGCTGTTGTTGGTTTCCAATTCATTGATCTTGGCCTGCATTTCTTCCTTGTCCGATTTACATTTTTCAGACAGGGCCTCTTTTTCGGCCATCAGATCGTCATACTTTTTGTTTGAAACGCACGATGTACCAAAGAGAATAGCACCCAGTGCGAGAACCAGTGAAATTTTTGAAAATATCTTCATTGCAACTTTTTTTTCTGTTCAAATTCTGCGCAAAGCTAAAAATAAGCGCGAAATTACTCAAATAATATTCACTTCACCCCCTTTTATCCCAAACCGGACAAGTGGACTAGAGCACTATTTGTATATTCGAGTTTCGATCTCTCAATCAAGCTTTGTACATGAACTCCCGACTTCTGATCACCTTTATCTGGTCACTTTTCGCGACACTTTGTACCTCTCAAACGCCCATATCTAATAGTGTAGAGGACGCTAGAAATAACTATAGACTCGAACATATTGAACTTTTTCAGATGATCGAGCCAATGTCGAAGCCGGAAATTCCATCGGGTGTTGAGCGGTTCGGCCTATATGACATCTCCAGATCACAGCTTGGTTCGATTATGGAACAAAAAAAGCCATTTATTTCTGTCAAACTGCAATTGGAGACTCAAAACTATACTTTGGAACTATTGGAAATCGAGTTGCTGGATAAGGATTTCAGGGTTGTCAATGCTCAGGAGGAAGAAGTGGATCTGCCCCGTGGGAAGCATTATCGAGGTATAGTGAATGGGGATCCAAATTCGATGGCTGCCGTATCCTTCTTCAATGATGAAGTCATTGGCGTCCTTATTTTGCCTTCTGAGGGAGTGTTCAACCTTGGTAAACTGGAAAATGACAACGAACACTATGTCTTCTATCCTGAAGGGGCCATAGAAACCCAAAATCCATTCGTTTGCGGTAATGACGAAAGTATGGATGTTCATTATGAGGATGAAAGTCCATTGCCAGTAACTACTGGAGCTCCATGTAAAAAGGTGAATGTCTATATCGAGGCGGACAATATCATGTATCGTGATTTCAGTAGCAACATGACGGCAGTGACCAATTTTATAACCGCCGTTTGGAATGTGTCAGCGCTTATTTACCAGAATGAAGACATTATACTCGGGATCAAGACAATCAAGATCTGGAATACGCCTGACCCTTATCGCAAGAACGAACCAAAAAACCTGCTCGATGATTTTTCTTCCAATGTCAAGAATAATATAGATGGCGATATCGGACATATTTTGACGACCACCAATGGCAGATTAGGCGGACTGGCCTGGGTGGATGTATTGTGTAAAAGCTATCGTTCCTTTAATAACTATAACCGGACCGCGATGTCGAATATCAATCGTTCATATCGCCAATTTCCTGTGTATTCCTGGACGGTCATGGTCGTTACCCACGAAATGGGACATAATCTAGGCTCTCATCATACCCACAGGTGCGTGTGGGGACCACAAAGGAACGAAGCCCTCGATAATTGTGAAGATACTGAAGGTAATTGCCCTCCCGGGCCTGCGCCCATAGGAGGTGGTACGATCATGAGTTATTGCCATTTAACGCAGTATGGAATAAACTTTTCCAAGGGTTTTGGTGATGAGCCCGGTAACAGGATAAGATCCAGAATAGATAATGCCATTTGTCTGGGTAGTGCATTTCAAACTAGTGTGGATATCGAAGGAGAGGTTCAGTTTTACGAAGGAGACAGTACCATATTAAAGGCAAATCCTGTCGGCCCCCAATACACCTACCAGTGGTACAAAGATGACCTGATACTACCGGATGAAGATAATTCGGAGATAATTGTCAAAAACTCGGGCACCTATTATTGTGAGATCACCACTAGCTGTTCTGAGGTAACCGAAGAGGTCACTGTGGAGGTGGAGCCATTCTACGTGAGTCTGCATTGTCCTTTGCAGGATCCGGTGATAGGATCATCCAGCTATACTCTTGATACTATTTTCATAGATGCCGAGGAGGACATCCACCTGATCGACATACCGGCCTCCCTCGCCAATTCTGTTCCAGATGATGTTGAGTCATCCTCTATCAATATGGAAGTTTGTGTCAGCAGTTATCCCCCCTCCCGCGTTCTGGACCTTAATCTGAATTACAGTGGTCCCGCCGGTTCAAATATTGAAGACATTGAGTTTACAGAACATCAGAACATATTTTACGGACAAGAATGCTTTTTATTACACTTGGGCTCGTTCGATCCGACAGGTGAATGGACTTTCAGGGTTTCTCACAGTTTTACCGATCGCCCGAACCTACCTGAGTCCTGGGCAGCCATTACGATCTTCCAGAACTGGGAGTTCGCACCAGAACCATCGGACTGCGATCTGAATCTTTGTGAAGGAGATACCGCAGTTCTGGACGC
>JAWVZH010000192.1:0-4827 GCA_033722295.1 Saprospiraceae bacterium | reverse complement strand
GGGTCCATACGCATAAAATCTTCGGAAGGCAGGATCACCTTCGGATCGTTCATATACTTGCTCACGAGAATGTCGAAGGCCACCTGTTTATCACCAATGGATAGAATGGCCTTCTGGGCTTCCAACATCTTGTTAGGCCCGATGGCGGTCTGAAAGAAATTGGTGTACAGGATCGATATGTACTGAGTCGTCGATTTGGGTTTGATCTTTTGTGAGTTGACCGGCAAAATGGTCAGATCATTGATCTCATATACATCGTAATCCTCCGTACAGGAAATACTCATTAGCATCATCATGCTCATGAGAAAGACCAGTCTGCTACCTGAAACTTGCATATTCATCTGTAACAACTATTTGAGTGATGACGTATCCGATATCCTTGCTTTGAGCATACTCCTGCATCAGGGTGTACACTTCACTCGGTGTCGGCTCTCTGTTGAGTAGCGTCTGATACGCCCAGATCACCATACCTTCCAACATCCCCGGACTGTCAATTAAAATTCTTATGTAATCGCTTTTATCAGACCCAACCTCTCCGAAAAGCTCTCTTTTCTCATGAAACTCGATCATGTTGAAGGCATTCTCGTACTCCTGTTCTGATGGCAAACGCCACAACAACTGATCAAAGGAAGCCCTCACAAAATTGAAGGTGTTCATATTGAGCACATCATAGATCCCATTATCGATCATAAAAGCGAAGCATCTGTGAAAATCCATCAGGCCTTCCTCCATCAGAACACGGCTCTGAATCACCGCCCTGTATCTTCTGACTTTCTCCAGATTATTGTAATAGCCATCCCAGTTACCCACCAGACTGTCTCGATAGGCGCCATTAAGTGCCAATCCGATCTCACGCTGTATTTCGTCATCTCCGACACTTTCTATGCAGCGAGCCTTGGCAAGATTGTATAAATTTTGAATGTAGGCTGCGTGATATGAAAATTCGTTTTCACGAAATGTGGTGTCTTCCATGAGTTTTGTAACAAGCGCCACCCTCGATTCCCGGTTTAGACTGCTATCCTTGAGCACCTCCACCTCGGCATCCAGTTCCTCATCTATCGGTTCTCTACCAATGATATCAATGAATACGCGATTGACGTAATTCTCGATCTTAAGATCGGAAATATTAAAAGACGAAAAAGGGTCATTATCGGGTACGAGATTTTCCTCCTTGCTGCATGAAAGACAAATCAGCAGGCATAAAAGGAAAATTATATTATTTCTCAATTTCATCGGTCCTACGTTTCTACAGATGTGACTAGACATCAATTACGCTGCAACTTATGGCAGATTTCACTTCTCTGAAAAAGGGATGTACAGAAGAATTAGAAAGATACAACTATCAGATGGGATGTCAAAAGTAGACGCGGATCAATCACTTGCTAGGATGATTCGTGTACCTTCTCGATAATCATTTTACCGATATCCTTTCCTTGTTCAAGTCCCAGCGCACAACCAAATTTATAATGGATACCTCCAAGTAATCTACTATTGGCTGCTTCTTCAGCTGCTTGCCAGACATTGTCGAATGACTTTGGTGGCAAGCCGAAGATTACATTGGTGTCGTCATAAAACTCCACCTCACCATAATGGTGGTCCAAGATAGAGGCGGCAACCCCGGAAATAGCGCTGTGAGCGCTTGCAAATTCCGGAAATAGGGGGGATTCAAGCTTGGGCTTCCAGTCGGCATCGATATATCGGTTGATATAAGTTTCTGGACGCAACAGGTGGTGATGGAATTTTGTATCCCAGGCCGCGATGAATCCATCAGCGATCCCAGCCATCAATTCAGCGTACACTCGGGCAGTTCTTATCAGGCTTTGATCCTGCTTTTTCGCAATGACAGCATGGATACCCATCCAGTGACCGCCAGGTGTATTTTGTTTTCTCACTTGCATTTTGTGTCCATCTACCATGGTAGGCCCTGGATTGCAATCCCAATAAACGGCAATGCCTATGTCCTGAGAGTCCGCCTTGTTGACCAGATCTTTGACAAGAACAGCACTTTGGTAAAAATCGCTGTTTTCATCTGTACTGAACTCGACAGGCAGGTCCAGGCGAAACTGACTGCTGCTGTCCATAAAGAAGGGCCGCAATTTAGCCCAGTGTGGCTCCAGGGCCTCACCATACATAGGCGCTGTTGCCTCCCAGGCAAATTCAGCTTTCAACGGCTCATATTTTGGTAAATTTCTGGTCGCATTATAACCATCGGCATTTGCCCAGGAAATGATCTCATCAGCCAGTTTATCACCCCATTTCTCACCTTCGGCTACCGCTTCATCAGAGGGATCGACATTGTATTTTTTGTAGGCCTGGCTCCACATTGAATCGACCATAAAGCCACGGTATACCAGATGTTTGGCCACCTTTGTATATGACGTGATCAAAGCGGCCTCCCTGGACCAGGTATCTACCTCCGGTGGTTGTATATCAGGGAATTCGTTGAGATGGGCACCCAGCGATTCAAAGGTGTCACTTGCCGGAACAAGGGCTTCATATGCAGTAATATTGGCATAGGCATAGATCCTGGCGGCCACAGGTGGTGGAAAGAGATCTTCGGAGACAACCATCGTCAGTGCCCGGTTGAGGTCGTGGATCAGATTCGGGTCAGGCATGGTGGATTCCTCCTGCCTGGAGGTTTCTCCACATGAAGCGATCATAAAACAGAATACGGCGAGACATAACCAGCCATTTCTATACGTTGTAGCAGCACACATAATCCAAAGTTACAAAAAGGGAAGATTGCATGCTGGCTCAGGAAGACTCGGACACATGAAACTCATATCGTCTCCAACATCCATTTTCCATTTTCCATTGTCTATCATCCAACTAAATATCAAAATGCGTCAATGTCTTAAAAGCCTGGAGCCGTTCCTTGACTTGTGCATCATTCAGGGTTTTTATCCTGGACAGGCTGAAGTCCTCTACACAAAAAGAAGCCATGGCAGAGCCGTAGATCATGGCCGACTTGAGGGTATCAAAATTCACCTCTTTCGATCGCGCCATATATCCCATCATTCCACCGGCAAAGGTATCTCCAGCTCCAGTCGGGTCTTTGACAAGGGCCAATGGCAGCGCAGGCGCAAAGAACATGCGATTCTCTCCCATCAGAAGGGCACCGTGTTCACCCTTTTTAATACACAGATATTTAGGACCCATTTCAAGGATCTTGTCAGCAGCCAATACGAGTGAGTACTCACCAGACAACTGCCGGGCTTCTTCGTCATTGATGCTGAGAAGGTCTACTTCTTTGATCACCTCCAACAATGAATCCCATGCGGTATCCATCCAGAAGTTCATTGTATCCAATGCTACCAACCTGGGACGTTTAGCCATCTGACGGATAACCTTCATCTGGATCTCAGGCGTCAGATTGCCGAGCATCAAGTAGTCTGCATTTCTATATGAATCGGGTAGTACCGGATCAAACTGGGCCAGAACATTGAGTTCAGTCGCCAGGGTATCCCGGCTGTTGAGATCATCATGATACCGGCCCGCCCAAAAGAAAGATTTCGCACCTTCTACAACCTCAAGACCCTGAGTGTCGACTCCTCTGGAGTTCAGTAATTGGATCTCGTCGGCGGGAAAGTCGTCACCAACTATAGATACAAGTTTGATGTCATCGGTAAAATAAGAGGCCGCCCAGGAAATATAGGTACAGGCGCCGCCTATCACCTTTTCCACTTTACCAAACGGTGTTTCTATGCTATCGAAGGCTACAGTGCCAACAGTGACTAAACTCATGTTTTGGATTTGAGGGCAAAGCTAAGAATATTGATGTTTTTAACACCCGTTAAGCCCTTTTACCTGACTAAGTATGAGCTGGCTCAAATACTGGGAATGTCAAAAAAAAGAGGCCTCAATTGAGGCCTCCAGTTGATAAATATTGTTTTTACGTCTATTCTCTTCCAATGAAAGCACGGATTGCAATAAACAATCCAATTTCATTGGCATCGTCATCATCACGGCTAATGAGGGAATAACGGATCATAGGCTCAATGGCAACAGCGTTGTTAACAAAAAACGAGTAGCCCGCTCCTATGCCGAGCTCATTTGGGTCTTCGTCATCTGTAGCCAAACGATAGCTCACCTGACCAAAAATGGCATCAAATACATAATATCTCACTGCAGGAGTGAGGAATGTACTTGATTCAGATTCGCCGTCAATGCTCACAGAAGTAAAGTCAACCCCCAGACCAACTCCTAGATTGTCTATAACAAAATAACCAACGCTCGGAGCGAAGACAAAGGTGTTTATATTGTCATCCAGTAGATCGCTTGATAAACTTGAATAACTAATACCACCACCGATCATCCAGGCACCCTGGTTGACAGTTTGGCTTTGGGCAGTTCCGGACAGCAACATTCCGAAACCGATCAACAGAAAACTTAAGTACAAATTTTTCATAATTGTATAATTTGTACGTTAAGATATATAAACTTTTTATATACGTGTGATTGCTATATGAAAAAAATCTCCCACAAGGTGCTTTTGACCTCAAAAAATGCTTTATTGAAGTTGCATTAGAGTGTAGTAAAACATAAATTTGCCTCGCTTTAAAAGAAGCCTCCTTAGTTTACCGACATCCGCGCTTACGCCCGTATGTCGAGTACAAGCAGCTGGATTAACCAGCTTCGCTTGAAAATGCTGGGAGCTTTGAAATATGCCTCCTTAGCTCAGCTGGTTAGAGCGGCGGACTGTTAATCCGTAGGTCCAAGGTTCAAGTCCTTGAGGAGGCGCCCAGGAAGGACTCCATGAAAATGGGGTCCTTTACTATTTTAAGTGGTTTTGGGTTCTATCCCTTCCATTTTCCTTTCGCCTTCCGG
>JAWVZH010000191.1:0-4875 GCA_033722295.1 Saprospiraceae bacterium | reverse complement strand
TAGTGGTCAGTATGGTCCGGAAAACTATGAATATCGGTGTGTTAAGTCTTAACTTCGGCCTCGTTTTAAAAAGAGGGCTTTCGACCTAGCGTATGCCACGAGTCTTGATCACAGGTGCAGCGGGATTTTTAGGATCTCACCTTTGCGATAAGTTTATCGACCAGGGTTATGAGGTGGTTGGTATGGATAACCTCATCACCGGAAGCCAGGACAATATTGAGCATTTGTATGCCAATTCCAATTTCAGCTTCTATCATCACGATGTAAGCAAATTTGTCCATGTGCCCGGAGAGTTGAATTATATCCTGCATTTTGCTTCTCCGGCCAGTCCGATCGATTACCTCAAGATGCCGATCCAGACGCTTAAGGTTGGCAGCCTGGGTACCCACAACCTGCTCGGCCTGGCACGGGAAAAGAAGTCAACCATCCTGGTGGCATCAACATCGGAGGTCTATGGAGATCCAGAGGTCAACCCTCAAAGCGAGGATTATTGGGGAAATGTCAATCCCATAGGGCCAAGAGGGGTTTATGATGAGGCCAAACGATTTCAGGAAGCGATGACTATGGCTTATCATACGTATCACGGACTTGATACACGCATCGTCAGAATATTCAATACCTATGGCCCCAGGATGCGCCTCAAGGATGGAAGGGCATTACCTACATTTATGTCACAGGCTTTGAAAGGGGAGGACATAACAGTTTTTGGAGATGGCCTGCAGACGAGATCCTTTTGTTACGTTGATGACATGATAGAAGGGATCTACCGTCTACTCCTCAGTGATTATCACCTGCCGGTCAATATCGGCAATCCGGAAGAGATCTCGATACTCGAATTCGCCCGTGAAGTAAGGTCATTGGTTGGCAGTGAAGTGGAAATCGTTCATAAACCCTTACCGGAGGATGATCCACAGGTTCGCCGACCTGATATATCCAGGGCCAAAGAACTGCTCGACTGGAAACCCGTTGTAGACAGACAGGAAGGGCTGCAGCGAACATTGGAATATTTTAAGAAAAAACTGAAAATCTAGCGATGAATATATCGGTAATTGGAACAGGATATGTCGGACTTGTAACAGGGACGTGTTTTGCCGATACAGGCAACAATGTGATCTGTGTGGATATCGATGAGAAAAAGGTAAAACGCATGCAGGAAGGGGAGGTGCCGATCTATGAACCTGGCCTGGAAGTGATCTTCGAAAGAAATACACGACAGGGAAGGTTGACCTTTACTACGAGCCTGGAGGATGGGATAAAGGACGCCGAGATCGTATTCCTGGCTTTACCTACTCCACCAGGGGATGACGGTTCAGCGGACTTGAAATATGTTTTAGGTGTAGCTCATAAGATCGGCAACCTGTTAAAAGACTACAAGATCATCGTCGACAAGAGTACTGTTCCGGTTGGAACTGCTGAGAGGGTACACAACGTTCTGGCAGATAGTTGCGACACAAATCTTTTTGACGTTGTCTCCAACCCTGAATTCCTGCGAGAAGGGGTGGCAGTAGAAGACTTTATGAAACCCGACCGGGTGATCATAGGAACGTCCTCCCAAAGAGCCAAAGAGAAAATGAAGAGATTGTACGAGCCGTTTGTCCGTCAGGGAAATCCGATCATCTTCATGGACGAACGGAGTGCGGAGATGACGAAATATGCTGCAAATTCCTACCTGGCAACAAGGATCACCTTCATGAACGAGATCGCTAATCTCTGTGAACTGCTGGGTGCCAATGTGGACATGGTGCGTAAGGGGATGGGAAGTGATACCCGTATTGGAAAGCGGTTTTTGTTTCCCGGTGTAGGATATGGCGGCTCATGCTTTCCTAAGGATGTGCAAGCCCTTCATAAAACGGCCATGGAGAACGGCTACAATTTCAGATTGCTCAGTTCTGTGATGAATGTCAATGATGACCAGAAATATATCCTTGCAGATAAGATCATCAAATTTTTCCAGGGTGATGTCAAGGACAAGAAAGTGGCGATCTGGGGTCTTTCATTCAAACCGAACACCGATGATATTCGAGAAGCTCCCGCGGAATACATAATCCGGAGGTTGCTGGAAGCGGACGCCCAATTAACGGCGTATGATCCGGAAGCTATGGAAAATATGGCTGAGCTTTTTCCGGAAGTGGAAATGTGCGAAGGCCCTTACGATGCTCTTAAAGACGCTGATGCGCTTGCCATCGTTACCGAATGGAGCGTATTCAGGACTCCGGACTTTGATAAGATGAGATCGCTTATGAAACAGGCTGTCATCTTCGATGGAAGAAATGTATATGACGTCAACAGCATGGAAGATCTCGGATTTTACTACGAAAGCATAGGCCGGTCTACAATCACTAATCATAATAACGAATAATGACCAAGAGAGACTCACATATACGGAGTATAATAAAGGGTTTGACATGGAGGCTCCTGGCGACGACCACTACGGTGATCGTGGCCTATATCATAACAGGAGAAACCAATCTGGCCTTCAAGATCGGAGCGCTGGAATTTTTTGCGAAATTGATCGTTTACTATTTCCATGAACGCCTTTGGCTTTTGGTGCCACTTGGTACGATCCGTTCTCTTTTTGGACGAGGAAGTGTTGAAGAATAGATCTGAAATAATATGGATTATAATATATCTCATTTAAAAGAACTGGAATCCGAATCGATCTTCATTTTGAGAGAGGTAGCTTCTCAATTTGAAAATCCTGTGATCCTGTTTTCTGGTGGGAAGGACAGTATCTTAATGACCTACCTGGCGGTCAAGGCTTTTTACCCGTCCAGAGTGCCGTTTCCCTTATTGCATGTTGACACCGGACATAATTTTCCGGAAACGATTGAATTTCGGGATGATCTGGTAAAGAAATACGGGCTTGAGCTCAAAGTGGGGTCAGTGCAAAAGGCGATCGATGCCGGTGTGCTTCAGGAGGAGAAAGGCTTCAATGCCAGCAGGAATAGCCTGCAGACCCATGTATTGCTGGAATCCCTTGAAGAGGGAAAATATGATGCAGCCCTGGGAGGTGGACGCCGGGACGAAGAAAAAGCTCGGGCCAAAGAGCGTTTTTTCTCGCACCGTGATGAATTTGGACAGTGGGACCCAAAAAATCAGAGACCTGAACTATGGAATCTGTTCAACGGACGAAAACAATTTGGTGAGCATTTCAGGATCTTTCCTATTTCCAACTGGACAGAATTGGATGTGTGGCAGTATCTGGCGGAGGAAGAAGTACCTTTGCCGTCCCTGTATTTTGCTCACGAAAGATCGGTGATCACACGAGATGGGATATTACTGGCGGACTCGGAATATTTAAATAAAAGGACCGAAGAGGAACCCTTTGAAGAGGTTGTTCGGTGTCGCACGATAGGAGATATGACCTGTACAGGAGTATGGCGGTCTGACGCGCGGACAGTAGATGATATCATCAAGGAAATCGCCACGACAAGAATGACCGAAAGAGGTGGTCGCGCCGATGATAAGAGAAGCGAGTCCAGCATGGAGGACAGGAAAAAGCAGGGCTACTTCTAATAAGCTAGAGACAGGAAAAAAATTAACAGAAAGAATTAGATCTATCAGGAAGCTAAAAATGGAAAATTCCAGGGTAGATAAAATCAGAATCTATTTTGAAGCACGATTATATCAATAGCGAATTACTGAGATTTACGACAGCCGGGTCGGTGGATGATGGAAAATCTACATTGATCGGAAGGCTCTTGTACGACAGCAAGAGTATTTTCCAGGACAGATATGAGGAAATGGAACTGGCCAGCAAGCGCCGTGGAGAGTCGGAAGTCAATCTCGCTTACCTTACCGATGGACTCAAATCGGAAAGAGAACAGGGGATCACGATTGATGTGGCCTATCGTTATTTTTCGACGCCGAAAAGGAAATTTATCATTGCGGATACGCCGGGACATATTCAGTATACGCGAAACATGATCACCGGGGCGTCAACAGCTAATGTGGCCTTGATCCTGGTAGATGCACGAAATGGTGTTGTAGAACAAACCCGTCGTCATGCCATCATAGCTTCTTTATTGCAAATTCCTCATGTGGTCGTCTGTATCAATAAAATGGACCTCGTGGATTATGATGAAGAAGTCTACGACCGGATAAGGGAAGAATTCGAGGCGTTTGCTACCAAACTTGATGTCCATGACGTACAATTCATTCCAATTTCTGCTTTGAAGGGTGATAATGTGGTCCATCGCTCAAAGAATATGCCGTGGTACGGCGGCTCGACATTGATCTACTATCTTGAAACCGTTCATATAGGTAGTGATCATAACCTGATCGACTGCCGTTTTCCTGTTCAGATGGTGATCCGGCCCCACAATGATGAATTCCATGATTATCGGGGTTATGCGGGAAGAGTGGCAGGTGGAGTATTGAAGAAAGGAGATGAGGTTGTGGTTTTACCATCAGGATTTTCTTCAAAGATCCTGAAGATAGATACGTTCGATGGTGAACAAGAGGAGGCGTTCCCACCCATGTCCGTGACTGTTCTCCTTGATGATGACATCGATGTATCCCGCGGCGATATGATCGTAAGGCCGCATAATCAGCCGCAGGTCACTCAAGACCTGGATGTGATGATGTGCTGGTTCGATCAGGATAAACCCTTGCAGCTTCGTGGCAAATACACCATACGACAAACTACACAGGAGGCACGCTGCATCGTACGAGATATTCGCTATAAAATGGATATTAATACACTCCACAGAAATATCGAGGACCGTAAAATAGAAATGAACGATATCGCCAGAGTCGTCTTAAGAACAACAAAGCCATTTTTTGTCGATGAATATCGTCAAAACCGGATTACCGGAAGCATCATCCTGATAGACGAAGCAACCAACAATACCGTGGGAGCGGGAATGATTATTT
>JAWVZH010000190.1:0-4902 GCA_033722295.1 Saprospiraceae bacterium | reverse complement strand
GCTTAGGATGAATATTAACAACAATGTTGTATTTCTCTGTGACTCTATGTAAAAGGTATCTGGCTACCATTAAATCATCGGAGGCTTTTTTTGCACCCTTGCCAAATACCTGGAATTCCCATTGGCCCAACATAACCTCAGCATTAACTCCAGTTACACCAATGCCTGCTCCTATGCATGCATCCATATGTTCTTCAACGATATCTCTACCTTTCACGCGATCTGCGCCTACTGCACAGTAATACGGTCCCTGAGGGGCGGGAAATCCAGTAGAAGGAAACCCGATGGGACGTTCGTTCTGGGTCAATACATACTCTTGTTCAAATCCAAACCAGTAATCCTCACTTGCATCCTCGATCAATGCTCTTGTATTACTTTCATGCGGTGTGCCATCGGGGTTAAGAACCTCGCACATGACCAGCCATCCTTCCATTCTCTGTGGATCAGGATAGCATCTTACAGGCTGTAAAAGGCAATCGGAATTTCCCCCTTCAGCTTGTTGGGTAGAACTTCCATCGAATGACCACATTGGCAATTTGCCTGGATCGCCATCGAAAGATTCCATCGCAATGATCTTGGTTTTACTTCTGAAGTTGGCCTCAGGTTTGGCTCCATCTCTCCAGATATACTCAAATTTAAATCGTGACATTTTTAGTGTTTGATTGAGAGTTAATGATGATACGCAGGACAAAACTATACACATCTATAAGTATCGACAATCTAGTTTGTATCCTAAAGTATTATTTTTAAACAGTGTTATAAATATTTAATTAACTGTATTTCATACATTTATGTTTCATTTATAACAGATGGCCAAAAGCAGATCGTTAGAGACATTTTATCTGATAAAGTCCATGACCAAGGCGGAGAAGCGACATTTCAAGCTCCAGTTCGATCAAAAGAACGGTCTTGACAAGCCACTCTTTATTCGCCTTTTCGACGCTCTGGACAGCATGAAGAATTATAAAGAAATGACTCTCAGGAATCGGTTATCCGATCTCTCCAACCGACAGATCATCAATCTTAATCGACATCTTAAAACAGCGATACTAAAAAGCTTAAGGCAGGTCCACATCAATCGTCGTACGGACATCTATATAAGCGAACATATTGATTACGCCAGAATTCTATACAGTAAAGGACACTACCTTCAAAGTCTTAGAATTCTCGAGAAGCTCCTTCCCATCTCCATCAAAGCTGAGGAATCCGTCCTTCAACTGGAGATCATGGAATTTGAAAAATATATAGAAGCCAGACATATAACCAGGTCAAGAGGAGTAAAGGATAAAATGGAAAGACTGATAGAGCGTTCAGCTCGAATGGCGGGAGAGCTGAAGACCACCGTAGAGTTATCCAATTTATCACTGGATATTCATGGCTATTACATTCAACGGGGATTTATTAATGATGAGAGCGATCTGATCGAGATCCGTGAGCATTTCACTAAAGAGCTGAGCAAGATCGATACTGCTCAACTAAAGTTCAATGATGAGGTCTATCTCGCCCAGGCCTATCTCTGGTATAACTATATTACGCTCAACGTGCCCGGCGTTTATCGCTATGCTCTAAAGTGGAAGGGATTATTCGACAACCATAAGCAGATGAAACTGAAAGATTCATCTACCTACATGAGGGGAATGCATTATCTCTTACTGTCCTGCTTTTATTCCCAACAACGAGAAAAGCACGGGCAGTTCCTGAATGAGTTCTCCCGTTTTCTGAAAAAGAACGAGGATAACCTTCCCGTAACCTCTCAAATGCTGAGTTTTTTCTATTATAAGAATGCTGTTATCAACAGTCACCTGCTAAAAGGGGATTACAAGGGAGCTATCAAGCATGAAAGTTCGATATTAAATGGTATTGAACACTACGAGAATCTCATTGATGTCCATCGGTCATTGATACTGTACTACAAACTCGCATGGTTACATTTCGGCGTAGAGTCCTATGACCGCGCTTTAGAATTGCTCAACCTGATCATTCACCGGAAGACAAAATACCTGAGGCGCGAATTGCAAAGCTATGCGCTTCTCCTTCATCTGGTCATTCATCTGCAAATGGGACATTATGCTTTGTCCAGACATCTATTGAGATCTGTAAGGCGTGGGTTCCAGAGATCCTCACTTGTGAATCCCACGATCGATCAAATTTTGACAATTCTGCAGAATTGGATCCAGGAGCCTTCGAAAAGAACAATGCTCGCATCAAGACTACATCACTCCCTTTCATCGTTAGATAAGAACAGCTTCGACTGGAGGAGTTTCACTTACTTCAATTTCATAGACTGGTCGGCAGCCTTAGCCAATTCGACGACGATCGAAGAAGCAACGAAAAAAAGAATACAGAGAACAGCTTCAAAGGCTGTATAAATGGACATTGAACACTATGAGATCTACAATCAAGGCAGTAGCCCTGCTTTTCTGTTTACCGCTTTACAGCGGAACACAATCAACGGATGATGCAATTATTGAGGAGCCATTTATTTCAAGTGATGAAATAACTTCAGAATTAACCGGCCACCTGATCAATTGGGTGCGTCATATAGACACTTCCTCTTGTCTGTCAAGTTATGAAAGGTCACTAATCAAGGAGTTTATCCAGGAGGAAAGCCCAATGAACATCTATGAATTGCAGGTGGTAAGGAAAGTTCCACTTGAGAAACTTTCCTGTTTGATACATAGGATATCAGAAGATAAACGGCCTGAATCGCAATCATTCGAAAGCGGCCAAAACATTTTTTCGCTTCTATCTGCCTTTAAAAAAGACTCAGAAACAGAGGAGGATCTGAACTTATCTTCCATTTACAGCCTGGCACGAATCAGGATCACACCTTCAGAAACCTGGCGTTTGGGCATGATGTTCGAAAAGGATTCAGGAGAATCATTCTGGCACAAAAATAAAGGTCCGGAATACATTAGCGGATATCTGCAAATCAGGCCAATAGCGCCCGTCATTAGAGAGGTTATTATCGGTGATTACAGAATGACCTGTGGTCAGGGATTACTATATAACAATTACTACAGAAAAGGACTGACACTATCTGACAACACCTTGCCGAAATATCCTCGTAACGGCATGTCCGCCTACCAGTCATTAGATGAGAACAGAGCCTTCCGCGGGATTGCTACGAGATTATCCATGGGCAAGTATTTATATCTGCAATCAGGTCTATCTATCCGCCAACTTGATGCAAGCACGGACAGCATGTCTCATCATGTCATCTCTTTTCAAAGATCTGGGCTTCACAAAACTGAGAATCAATTGATGGGTAAGGATGCCGTACGCACCTACACTCTGCTCTCCTCAATAGAAATCAGAAAATACAGCCATCAATATGCTCTAAATTTTATGTATTCACGTATGGAACAGCCTGTTGGTGAGTCTGAAAAACTCTATCGAAAGCACTACCTGACCGGACGCACTGATATCGGAGTGAGCCTGTCTTACGACCTCATGTTCGGCTCATTCAATCCATTTGGTGAAGTCACCATCTCTCAATCCTTTGAACCGGCGATCTTATCAGGGTTTCTCTGGAGCCCACATCCTTCTCATCAATTGTCCTTCGTCCTTCGTCATCTTCCCAGTGATTTCGAACACCTTAATTATCAAACGTTAAGCCATGGTACAGGAATTAATGAAACTGGTATATCCCTGGGGTTGATAACCCGGATCTTACCTGAATTATCCGCAGAGTTCAATGTCGATTCACATATCAGAAATTGGTGGTCCTTTCAGAATAGTCCACACCGCCGGTCCGACCAGGTCAGGGTGAGGATAAGATATTACAGGCGGAAGCATTTTATGACATATTGCCTCTTCAAATATTTGAGAAGAAATGCTGACATCGATGATAAAAATATTCAAGAAACTATAACGGAGCATAAAGCTCAACTGAGATTTCACCACAGCCTTCAGGTCAGTAAAGGCGTCGAGTGGCGTTCCAGGCTCCAGTTGAGCTGGCACAGATCAGTTGCGACATCCATGGGGTGGTTGGCGTACCAGGAGCTGAGATATAAACCGATAGGAGGCAGACTGTCATTCACCTTTCGGGCAAGTAAGTACAATACGGCCAACTATGATACTCGCATCTATGCTTATGAAATACGTCCGGGCAACAAATTTGCTATTCCGAGTTTTTCAGGAAGCGGATACAGGGTATTCATTAATATGAATTACAAAATCGGCAAATGGCAACTCGGATTTTATCACGGCTATCAACAAAATGAGAATATCAGACGAAATACTGGCATATTCTTTCAATGGCGCAAATAGCAGAATGAAAAAGGGGCAGAATATCTGCCCCTTCATTTGGTAGTTGCACTACCCTATTATTCTGATCGGAATTACTGTCTTATTAATTTCCTTGTTGATCGCTTTTGGCCATCTCGCAAAGTCACAAAATAGATACCTGGCCGCAGGTCATCCAGGTCCAGAACTTCAGTGTAAATACCCTTATTGGTCTCGATCACACTGGAATGCACTTGCTTGCCCATAAGGTCGGTGATCATCACATTCAGCCTGGCTTGTGAATTGAATTCTGCCTTTATCGTCACTTTGTCCGTAGCAGGATTGGGACTTAATTCCCACATCTCTATCTGGGTCAGATCTTTGTTGCTAACAGAATTGAAGGTTCCGAATTCGTTGACAGATACACCTTGTTCCTGAATGGTTTCTGTCAATACATTCTCGCCTCGCTCATTTTCAATCTTGAACGTTCCATTCACACTTCTATAATTATTTCTGATGGAGATCCTGTAACAGGTATTCGCTTCCAGGCTAAGATCATAAGTCTTCTCTCCTCGGGAGTTGAATGGTCCATCCTCCAGTATGATCTCATCATTGTCATCGAATATCTTGAAGGAAAGCTCTTCCGGTCGGATCACAGGTCGGATCGTGAATGTG
>JAWVZH010000189.1:0-4906 GCA_033722295.1 Saprospiraceae bacterium | reverse complement strand
GTCTGTAGTACACCACCATTCCTGAATGGTCCATGTACGCATGATCTTGCGCGTACATCCAACCTTACCGAAGTCAACATCCTCGTAGTCCACCCATAGATTGCAGAAGAAATCCGGTTGAGGATAGAGCGATAAAGCCTCCGGAATTAATGCTAAACTCGTTATTGTCGTCCCTAAGCCACCGCGACCAACCGTGTTGGTGCCGGCATTGGCCGGGTTTATTCTAAATAATGTTCCCTGGAAAGGCGGTCTTGCACCACCTCCGTAGAGCACGCCATTCGGGCCAAACTCAATACTTCCCATGACGATGCCCATATTACCGATGTAAGTGGCTTCACCCGTATTGATGTCGATTGAGAACAGTCCTGTACCGCCACCACCTTCAGAACCATATAAGGTTGTCCCGTCCCATGCAAGGCCGTTGAACCACAAACCCGTACTGTCGTGAGTACCAATTCTAGTCAGCTCACCAGTGGCTGGATCAAAGATGTCCAATGCTTGTCTCGAACTGCTCGATACATACCAAATACCATCGATCACTTCAGCTCCCTGAAAATCACCGGTTTCGAAATCACCGGATGAGAAGGTGCGTGTCAACTGACCATCCGAATGTCCAGATCTCGGGTCGAACATAAATCCGTAATCACAATCAGAGGGCGCCTTGGCAAAGGTCATCCCTGACTGCCAGTCAAATTCAATTTCCGTGACACCCAGGTTTCTCAAGCGGCCCTGAGGTCCACATATACCCTCAATAGGTTTATCAAAACCCGTTTTCAACAATTCCGCGCGACCTGTCACCAGATCAAAGACGAAGTAATTGCCTTCATTATCAGCACCAAATAGTCTCGCCTTTGCACTGTCACGATTAAAAATGTATGGTGTTCCTGTCACGAAGGGGTGAGGATGTCCGTTCTCATCACGCCTGAAAGTATCCGTACAATACAGTGTTTTTTCCTGAACAGGGCACTTGACCTCATCCAGAGGAAATCTTTCGATCAAAATAGTTCGTGTACAAGTATCACTTATATTTCCATAGGTATCTTTAGCTTGAAAGGTTTGGGTCACTCTCTTAATGTAGTTCGAGTCACAAGAAAGACTCTCTACTCTTTCATCCAATTTGATGAGATTATAGGCAAGACAGTGCTCGATCACTCTCGGAGTATCATAGTACATCCTGTATTCTATGCAGTTGACCGTATCATTTTGACAGATGACCTCAGGAGGAAACTTGTCTTCGATGAAGATCTCACTCCAGCAACTGTTACCGGTTGATGTATCCGTCACTGACGCAATGATCGTATGCCCCAGGTAATCCAATGTCACTGGATTAGGTACCGGTTTATTATGATATGACAGTTCCACGATGAAATCATCATAGCAAGGATAAAACCCGCTTAGAACCGTGGCTGGCACCACCAGAGCCTCACAGTCTTCATTCAGACTCAGGTTGACATTCTTACACGCCACGGCGTTGGTTTGTGGAAGATTGATGAAGTCACAATAAACCTCATCAATACCATAGGCTTCAGATGAACCATTGTGGATAAACAATGCCATTGTGAAATTAAAATCATAGTTGATGACACCAAAAAAGTTGAGAGCACCATTAGGAGTTGGAGTTACGGCTATTGTGTACTCATCACCGGCATCATTCATAAATACCAGACTTCCATTGCTGAAATCGCCCCAATCAGTGATATTCAATCCAAAGGCATTCTTTGGACTGTTAAACGTGAATGTGGTTGTATCAGTCGTACCTACACTTACCACAATATGGTTCTCGCCATGAGTCGGAAAACGACCACAGCAATCCGGACCACTCCATACTCCTGCAAATGGAAACCCTGGATTGGTCACATCAATTGTAAAACCACTTAGGACGAATTGATTGGTGGTATAAGAATTTGTCGCAGTCAACCCTTCAAAGCTCTCGAGGGTCGGACTTGGCACGCTGGCCAAAAATTGCGCTTCATCATCAAAGAAGGTCACGCATTGCGCGTCAGATCTTACGCTCCAACTCACGATCATGCCTGCTACGAGGCACCATGTGATGGCGTGTGATAGTAAACGAATTCTCTTTGAATACATTCTAAATCGAGTTTATTGGTAAATGCAAAAAATCATTTCACCAATAGACTTCACTCGATTGATCAAAGAGCTACATAGCTGGGATGCTGAGTCAAATATATATGTATTTTTTTTATATAAGAAATTTTTTAATGTGTTTTTAGAAGAAAAAATCGGCCCTGCCACTAAAGACAGGACCGATAAACGAAACCGATTACTACACACTTATTCTGATAGACCTAGTCTATATTTATCATTTTGAGGATCTTGCTGTATCCCTGGCAATCCAGTCGGTAATAATAGATACCTGATCCGTGCAATTCTGAGTTCAAGATCTCCACTTCATTGTATCCTCGATCGAACACTCCTTCCTTCTCGACGATCACCTGACCATTCATATTCAACACCGACAATCGTACTGTCTCCCGGCCTGGAACCTCAAAGCCTATGACGGTCGATCCCCTAAACGGATTAGGCTTATTTTGATACAACTTGTAAGCTTCCTGTTCCGGTACTGATGGAACCATCTCTATATGAAGAGGCTCAAATACCTCATTGTATGCCAGTACGGGTGTGACATCGGAAGTTATGTGAAGGCCTCCCAGAACTGATGATTCCTTCAGGCTGAAAAGGTATACCCTTCCCTCAGGTATCATGTCATCGGAAGCGATCGTCATGATGCCCTCATCAAGACTGTGATAGCCGATGTCATCATCTGACAATGGAGTTTTTTCATCTAATACCACTTGTACCTCATCTCCTGCTATCCAATTTAGTGTCAGCTGGAAGCTGTTGATCACAGGGTCAGATACCTTATAGAATCGATACTCATTGTCCACGATCTCATATTCGATGATCATTCTGTCCTTATCCCTCATCCGGTTTTCACCATCAAAGAAGCTGACATCTCCAGTGACATCACCGATCTTCACGGCTGTAAAGTCCACATTCATGTTCCTCTCCAACGGATCGATCAGATAGGTTTCAGGGAACTCCTCAATCCATGGATTCCTTGGATCCGGGAAGACATATTCCGCATCCACAAACCTCCACGAGGTGTTATTAGGAAACTCCTGATAATAACCCAATAGCATTCTACGAAGCTCCACAAGGTCCCTTACTGATATATCGTCATTGTCATTGACATCAGCCGCGATACGCTGATAAGGTGTAGGCAGTTCCTGTTTGCCCAGGAGATGTCTTTGTATATAGACCAAATCTTTGGTAGTGACGCCATTCATGTCATCACCATCTTTTTCGGGAGCTATTACATATGTTCCCCCTGCCGGCATGGATGAAAATATGTAAATACCATCATCATCCGTCTCTTCAGAGAGATTGTTTGAGCCTTTCAGATCTATTGTGGCGTCTTTGACCTGGGTCAGATTCTCGGTCATCACCAGACCCGTCACGGTGATTCCAAACGACTTATCGATACAGCCGGAGCTGTCTACAACCTGAAGTAAGGCTTCGCACGAGTCTACATTACCCGATTCGTCCCATACATAAACTGTCTCGCGATATAACAGGTTTGGAAGCCCTGTCATTCGCAACGAATCACAATTATAGAATCTGCACGTGTCAGACATATCATCAAGAGAGAAGCTGGCTTTGAAATCCCCTTCCTGAGTACAGTTGTCTGCAAATGCACTTATAGGCTCATCTGCAAAGAACTTCACGCCTTCTATAGAGTCAAACATGGTCTTGAACACCTTGGTACATCTGATCCTCGGTGCCACAGTATCGATCACCTCTATATTCACCATGACGGAATCTCTGTTGCAACATTCATCTTCAGCATAGAAAAAGAATGAAGTAACGCCAAGAGGATAGATTCCACTCGCATCTGCACCAGAGCTGTCGGCATGTGGAGAGTCGTTAGTGATCATCACATTCGGCGAACAATCCATCGCTCCTGCGACCAGGCTGACCATTGCCTCACAAAGAGAAGAATCGGTAGGCACCACCAGCGTATCGTCAGGCACATTGGTGATCACAGGAGGTATGGTATCCTCAACTTCGATCACTTGTCGGAACATAAAGACACCGGCTCCCAATGAATCTAGTTGACAAGAGTCCGTTACAGTCCAGTCACGAAAGACTACAAGACATGGAGACTGTTCACAAGACGCACTGGAACTGTCACTGTAAGTGATACTCAATCTGGCACATTCCAGAGCACTGGAATCTATCACCGGTCTTCCGTTCATCAAGCTATCCGGATGAATGGATGTACAATTATCAACAAATACACTGTCAGGTGGCCAATTGATGTCCTCTTCCATGAATGGATCATCAGTACCAACCGTAATTACCTGTGTACACATTACTTCATTGCCTGCTGTATCTCTGACAAATAGTGAACGTGTCACCGTGCCCAAAGAGCACGCATTCAATTCGTAGATCGTATCTCTAATCACCGTATCAACGCCACATGGAGAGGAAAATGTCAATGTTCCATAATTACTGAGATCGCCCAACATTTCTGTACAATCCAATAAGGTATCAGCAGGACACATGATCTCAAGAACTTCGCCCAGTTTTACAATGATCTGGGTATCACAATATATTCCTCCGCCCATGCCATCTAATTGACATGAATCAATAACAGTCCATTTTCTTCGGGTCACATCGCACGGTTCGCCATCACAGGTATCAACATACATGGAGTCTTCGAACATCACTGATATTCTGAAACAAGACAATCCGGACGTATCTATCTCAGGCTCACCTGTCATGGTTACTGAATCGCAGCTTCCGATGATCACAGAATCTTCAGGCCACATGATCCTGTCTTCTGTGAAAGGCTCGTCGATGACCACTGTGATGACCTGTTGAC
>JAWVZH010000188.1:0-4926 GCA_033722295.1 Saprospiraceae bacterium | reverse complement strand
CCTTGAGCGGCTCATTCTCTACTCGGGTATTCTCATGGGATACCCTCAGATTCTGATCGCATTTGGCGCATTAAAGATCGGTACGCGAATACAGTCCAAAGACCATATTTCCAATGACTACTTTCTCATTGGCAATCTGTTGTCCATTGGTCTGGTCTTTTGTGCGATCATGCTTGGAGGATATTTTCAGGACATTTTGAATGTGAATTAATCCTTGAATGATTAAAGAGGCAAGTCGCTTAATGCTTGTAAAAAGATAATCGAATGATCAGACACAGAAGTGCGTGACCTGGAGCGACAAAGTGTCAACCTATTTATTTCTGGGTCATGACCTCAATGGCCTCCCAGTCCGGAGGCATGCCACCATCAATAAGTGAATTGATCTTTTCCAGGAAAAAACTTACAACCGTGTCTCTGGGCTCTGCTTCAAGTAGTTGACGGAAGATCTTTCGTGACTCTTCCAATTTACCCTTCTGATAATAAGTCATCGCAGCCCGATATTGAGAGTGCCCTGCGAGCTTGTTCCGGACGATATCAGGTGGATCACCGGAAATACATTCGTAAATACCAATTACTCGTGCCTTACCCTTGAGTTTAACCTTTCCAAGGAAGCGAAATAGATTTTTTTCTTCCTTGTCGTGCGCGTGGAGACTTTCTTCGCTTACTATAATGTTAGCCCTGTAGTATTTGGTCAACCCTTCCAGACGGGAAGATGTGTTCACTGTATCTGCTATGGTAGCAGGATCGCTCCTGTTTTCATCACCAATAATGCCCATGATGAGTGGTCCTGTATGAAGTCCTATGCCAATGCGAATGGCTTCCTTTCCACTATCAAGAAGTTCACGATTAAAATCCCGGAGACTCTCCATCATTTCTATGGAAGCAGCGATGGCATGAGTGGAGGAGTGCGGAAAAATGGCCATGATACCATCTCCGAGATACTGATTGACAAATCCCCGGTGCTTCTGTATGACAGGCCCCATACGCCCGACAAAGTCATTTACAAAATTGAAGTTTTCAGTAGGGCTCATGGATTCAGAAAGGCGTGTGAAGTCTCTGATATCTGCAAACAGAACACTCACTTCAACCAATGAGTGATCGCCCAACCTTACATTAGATATCTGTTCATGACCGATGGCATTCAGGAACGCGAATGGTACGAATTTGCCGGTAGCAGAGTATATCTTACGCAAACTCAGATGAGTCTTTATCCTCGCGAGCAGCTCATCCTGGGAAAAAGGTTTGGTCAGGTAATCATTTGCACCCGACGTAAAACCTTCTACCAGGTCCGACACGCGATTTTTGGCAGTTAACATAATGATGGGAAGTGAAATAGCCGGATGGGTCCTCCGTATTGCCTCGCAGACCTGAAATCCGGATAGTCCGGGCATCATGATGTCCAGAAGAATCAGACCAACTTTTTGTTTCTGAACAATATTGAGCGCCTCTTCTCCATCCCTGGCGACGATCGAAGAGTAACCCGCATTGGACAGATGATTTTCCAACACCTGCCTGTTGACCGGTTCATCATCAACGATGAGGATACAATTCTCAGTTTCATCCTCCGCAACCAGTGAACCTGGAACGATAAGACCCTCCAAATCATCGGTGACCAACGATAGCACCTGCTCCTCGATTTCGGTTTTTTCCGGAGTACTCACTTCGAGTTCTTTCCCGGCGATATCGAGAGTAAAGAAGAACTTGGATCCCTCACCTACTTTTGATTCAACCCAAATTTTACCGGAATGAAGTTCGATCAGTTGCCGCGTGACGGACAGACCAAGTCCTGTACCTCCGAACTCTCTGATCTCACTCCCATCGACCTGCTCAAAGGACCGGAATATATTTTCCAACTCGCTATCAGGAATACCAATACCGGTATCGGAAACACAGAGCTCTATTTTTTCATTTCTGACTTCAGCGGTCACTACGATCTCTCCTTCTCTTGTAAACTTGATGGCATTTCCGATGAGATTATAGAGTATCTGTTGAAGTCTGTCTTCGTCGGCTTTGGTCCGTGGTAAATCTTTCGATACCCTGTTGATCATCTTTACCGATCTGTTCTTTCTCAAGGGATTGAGCAAGGTCATAACGATATCTACTGCGGAGCAGAGGTCGACGGCTTTCATTTCGAGTCGCAGATCATTACTCTTCATCCGTGAAAAGTCAAGAATATCATTGACCAGATTGGACAGGCGCTTTCCTGAGGAGGCGATCATCGCCAGATTGCTTCTGGTTTTATCGGGCAGCTGGCCTGTTGCACCCTCAATAAGGCTTTCTGCGAGGCCTATAATACCATTCAGTGGAGTTCGTAATTCGTGGGACGTATTCGCCAGGAACTGATCCTTCAGTCTGTCGACTTTTCGAAGTTCTTCATTAACGCGTTTTTCCTGAGCTACCTTCCTCCTTTCCAATTCCAGTTTTTGGGCTTGTTTCTTTTTCTCACTTCTTCTCCAGTACCACAGCAGACCAAAAAAGGAGGAACCATAGATAAAATATGCCCATGTGGTGGCCCAGAATGGCGGATGGATCACCATTTTAATCGAAGCGGGCTCGACACTCCATTGGCCGTCGGAATTACCGGTACGGGCCTCAAAGGTATAGTCACCCGCAGGGAGTGAAAAGTACCTGGCAAATCCTGATGCTCTGGAGGCTACCCAATTATCATCGTACCCGACAAGACGATATTGAAATTTGATATTCTTGGGATCACCGATCTGACACGGCACAAATTCAATAGAAACGGTATTTTGATTATAGTTGAGGTTCAGTGTATCGAGAATTCCGTGAGAGTAATCGGTTTTGTAAGGGCCGTCATTGACATTGATCTCAACGATCTGAGGAGTTGGAGGCGGGCTTATGGGTTTGATCGAGTCGGGGTGAAATATGTTAATACCAGAGAGTCCTGAAATCCAAATTCTGCCTGAACCATCCTTTAGGGCGGGCGCCCTGTCACCGATAACGCTGACGACACCGTCAACCCTTTCGTAAGAACTGAGTGTTGAATCCTTATAATTGAATTTGATCAAACCCCGTTCGGTTTTTAACCAACACTGATCATTATGGACCAATACATTAAAATACTTTTGCTGGGTAAGCGTTTTATCCGGCCCTGAAATAAAATCAAATGTATTAGACTCAAGATCAATTTCTCCTATACCCATTGAGGAGGATACCCATACTTTTTTCTTATCTGGCCACGGGTAAAAAGAACTGCAATAACCGACACCTGTGAATTCGGCCCAGGGGCCACTGCCAGGACTCTTTAGGTTATAGATGTATACCCGGTCAAATTGAGTTGAGAAGAACAAATTATCATTCATACCTTCAACAATATGATATATCCGTTGATTGGATAATTGTTCGTAACTATCTGAGGAAGAAATTTTTTTTGAATTAATATCTAGTTCGAACACCCCTTTTCTTGTGGCCAGCAGGACCTTGCCCGTAGATGTCATTAGGAGATCGTCTATCACCTGATCCGATGCACCCATGGGCTCCCAGGCGTTAGCTTCGTGGGAAGAACGAACAATTTCAAAATTACCTTCAGTGTCTTTCTGAAACACGACCCATAGACGATTGGAGTTGTCGGTTCTGATGAGCCTGATATCCTTTTCGAAAATCCACTGACTTTCAATATCCAGACTGTCATTGACCAGTAGAGCTTTGTTGTCACGTGCCACGAAAACATCGCCTGATGTCGTCGTTGAAAGCTCATAGACCTGTGAGGAATTATTGGATATGAAACTATAGTTGGGAAACCGGTACTTTTTGAGATTGGAATAGTCGAGTCCTTCTCTTACACCGTTATCGTAGTAAGAAAGCCAGACGCAATCATTCTTGTCGATATTTATATTGGAGATCTCTTTTCTCCGGATCGAATATTTGTTATTAATGTCCGGTACGAGCTGAGATTCGAACTTTCTTGAATTAATATCAAAGTTAAGTAGACCGTGATTTTCCGAGGCCGCTAATAGTAAATTCTGATATCGCACCACTGAACGGATTGTGCCAGTAGGGTCTCCCTTAAATGAGTCGTGCAGAGCGAATCGTTGGGTGTTTAAATTGAACTCAATCAGTCCAATGTTACTAGCCATCCAAAGTAATGGATATTCGGAGGTCACCATACCGTAGATATTTGCAACAGGCAAATGTTGATTTGTGTGGTCCCTGAAAAAGGTAAGTCCATGAAATTTATGTGTGGTGTCCAGAGCGGTGATGTTTAAACCACTTCTATCGATAAAGCGCATGGAAAAAATAAGTTCGTTCTGGGTATCATGATCCACGACCGATAAGCGTTGTCCTTGTAAGGGGCATAGGATACTGTCCTTATCGGAATTGATATCATACCAGTGTAGGGTTCCAGCATCAAGAACCCCGGTTTTTACCCAAAGATGACCGGACGTATCCATATGAAAGGCGAAATAATCCTCCTCTATCCACTCACCCTTTTCATTCTTTAATTTTATAGTGCGGAACCTGTCATATCTCCGAATATAAACATTGATACCACCGTAAGTGGTAAACCATAGATCCCCGTTTCCGTCCTCATAAAAGGTACTGGTGACTATATTGTCGGACAAGCTGTTCGGATCGGAAGGGTTTGGCTTATAAGTTTTTACATTGAGACCATCAAAACGGTTGAGCCCGTCCATGGAACTGATCCAGATAAAGCCATAACTATCCTTATATACCCAGGCATTGACACCGTCTGACAAACCTTCAGATTCGGTAAGGCGATGAAACGCATAGTTATATTCCCTCTCCTGGCTGTTCAGTTGCTCTACAGAAAGAAAAGACAGGAATGCCACGAAGGTCAGCATTCCTGTAATGGATTTTACAAAGGTGATCCTCATCACCAGAATTGAGGGATATGATGTATTACTCACCTAGTTGGGTCAGGTATCCATCCCCGCATTGATTCGG
>JAWVZH010000187.1:0-4958 GCA_033722295.1 Saprospiraceae bacterium | reverse complement strand
GTATTACCCAGTCAAACAGCGGTTTATCAATCGAACTGACGCCAAACTTTTTTTGAAAATATCGTTTTAGAAAAATAAAGCTTGATTTGTAATTGACCGTGTCATTAGAATCGATCAATGCATAGTTTTCCTGACCATTATCATCAATGGTTTCCAGAAAAATCGAATCACCCCATGCCACATCAATCAATATGATCTTGAGTTGGCTCATTCCCTGATTTTTTGAAGTGTACGATCTCTATTGGCCTGGTAGATCTCTCGCGACCTCTCTATCTGCTTTTTGGTCCAGTTGTTAAAAGCATTCGACTCCTGCTCCGAATACTCCATGACCGGGGTATCGGCATATTTATAGACCACTGCATCATCGAGTACATCTTCCTCTTTAAACATTTCCTCGGAGGATATCTTGTCATTTCTCAGCTTCCAGCAATTTACAAACCGATCAACAGGCATTCTGTACAGCAAGCCTTGCCTTATCCTGTTTTTACCAAACCAGGCTTTCGGGATCCAGATATCATTGATGTCGAGGAAGAGTTTTTCTTCGGCTTCGACATAATCGTACATTCTTTCTATGTCATCGACATTATCAAACACATCCGACCCCCCGGGCGTGCCAAGGATGATAGCTTCCATGTTGAGCAATAAGATCGGAAAAGTGGCATCATTGGCCTCAAGGTGAAGTTGCGGCACGGGCTCATCAGCCTGAACGGACATATAGGAACAGCGTATCATGGGATAGCCGTCAATATTCCTTTCAACATCGATGATAACTGGAACCCTTTGTTCTTGATCAGAAGGAATATTGGCGATCTGCATGGATACCTGGATTTACTTAAAGTAAGGATCTGCCAGAGTTTCATTCCTGGAAAGGGTGCTTACAATATAGTTATTTTAATTAAAGGTTGAAAATCAAATCCAGGCACCAACATGCAATATCAAGTTGCTATCTTACGGTCACATGCTATTTTCCAAGTCTGAGAATTCGCCAGGCACCTTGCATGACCAGGACAAACACTATGGCACCGATAATGAGATCGGGGATACTGCTATTGAGCCAATTGACCAACATCCCTGCCGCGATAACTCCGAGATTGATGATCACATCATTGGAAGTGAAGATGATACTGGCCTTCATGTGGGCCTCTTCCTTTCCTCTTGACCGCTGCAACAGGATCAGGCATATGACATTGGCGACGAGGGCCAAAGCGGAGACTATGATCATTGTTGTGTAGTCGGGGATGGTTGATGCAGCGATGACACGCCGTAAAATTTCTGCGAAACCGAGAATGGCGAGAGTTATCTGGAAATAACCGGCTATTCTCGCGATCTTCTTTTTTCGTACGACAGTGCTACCAACGGCCAACAAGCTGATGCCGTAGACAAAGGCATCGGCGAGCATGTCCAGGCTGTCCCCCACCAGACCCATCGACCGGGATATAAGACCGAAACCCATTTCGATAAAGAAGAAACTCAAATTAATGGCAAGAACGATCCAGAGCAACTTCTTCTGATCAGAACTGTCGGTGTAATCGCCAGTCTCCACTTCTGACGAATGGATCATTCTTTCACTGAGCTCTAATGAGTGAATGGCTTTTTCGATAGGCTCCGTCGGACCTTCATGGAAAATGGTCAACTTCCTGTCGGTTAAATTGAATTCAAGCTTTTTTATTCCGGAAATACTGTCCAGCTTCAAGCTGATCAGATTCTCTTCGGCTGGACAATCCATTCGGGCAATTTCAAATATAGTCTTCCTCATCTCTGAAATAAAGATAGAGGATATTCGGCGTTTCGGATTCAGACTTGATCAGATACCCAATCAGGGACTGACAGTAGTTTGCACCCGGATACTTAGATTTTATGATTCGGAAATAATTGGATATATTCATGTCATCAAGCTCCGATAAAGGCCCGTGAGACATAATTTGACTTACACTCATGACGGGACTTTAGGATTTTCCCTATCTTAATTGTGTGTTAAACGATTTTTTCAATCAAAAAGAAGCGTAATGAAAAGACTCTTTCTACTCATCGTCGTCGTGGCCACGACCTGGACACAGACATTTTCGCAGAACATCCAGAAGGATGAGAACAGTGCGGTCAATCAGTCGATCGAAAAGGCACTCGAAAGCGGGGTGGCCTTTGCAGCAGTCGACCTGATCCCTGCTGTGAATGTTTTTACAGAAGAGAATAAGTATGTTCTCGACCTGGGTCGGTCAGGCCTTGAATACATAGGCAAGACTCATCCGCAATATTTGGAAATCGATCTGCCCATGACCGTTAATGGTCAGTACGAGCTCCTGCTTGAAGAAAACGACCTTTTTGCCGATGGTTTTCGCATGACGGACGGCTACGAAAGGGTTCTGGGTGATGAATTCGAACTTGGCCAACACTACCGCGGAGTGATCAAGGGACAGCCTTCTTCACTGGTGGCGTTGAGTGTTTTCAAGGATAAAATAAGCGGCTTTGTCAAAAGTCAGGACGAGATCTGGCTCATCAGAAATGCCGTTGACGCTTCCGGCCAGTTGGAGAGTTTCATGTTCCAATATGATCAGCAGGAGACGGGACAGTTGTCGTGCTTTACTCCAGATGACGATTATGTATACTCAGAAGATGAACTCACCAGAAATTTATCATTCAGAAATTCCGCAACTGTAAATATTTATGTGGAGGTCAACGATGACATTTACAATGATAAAAGGCAGGGAACCTCAAGTTTTGTGACGGGAATTTTCAATGAATCACAAACCCTATACGCCAGTGATGGTATCTCCATTCAGATGTCGGAAATGGTGATCTGGACATCTAAAAGTCCTTACAAGGGAAATGATGCCTCCAGGTTGTTGAATAGCTTTCAAAGACATCATGGAAGCAGCGGATCCTGGAATGGGGATCTGGCCCACCTGATCTCTTATAAAGGAAGTGGAGGAATTGCGGCCGGATTCAATGGTCTTTGTAATGGAGACAGAAGGCAAAGTATGTGTTTTTCGGGTATTGAATCTTCTTATGCTCCGGTGCCGACCTACTCATGGACCGTTATGGTCTTTACTCATGAAATGGGTCACCTTATGGGATCGAGGCATACGCATGCCTGTGTCTGGAATGGCAACGGAACGGCGATCGATGGTTGTTACTCTACAGAAGGTACTTGCCCCAGACCGGGGATACCCGAAGACGGAGGTACGATCATGAGCTATTGCCATTTGACAGCTGCGGGTATCAATTTCACCAAGGCCTTTCATGATCAGCCCAACAATGTCATTTTAAATAGTATTGCGGGCGCCTCTTGCCTCGGAGGAGGTACTGGAGGCAATCATTGCACGAATGGCGTCCAGGATGCCGATGAGACCGGCGTGGATTGTGGTGGAGCAGATTGCCCGGACTGTCCGACAGGCTCGTGTGATGTGCCGACCAACTTATATGCAAACAACATTCGTGGTAATCGCGCACGACTAAATTGGGATGCCATGGCGGGTGCATTAAGTTATGATGTACAGGTTCGTGAACAAGGTGGCTCTTATACACCTCAAAACACCTTCAATACCTCCAGCAATAGTCTGAACCTTCGCGGATTTTCAAATGGTGTGACTTATGAATGGAGAGTGAGAACCAATTGCAATGGTTCGAGCAGTAGCTACTCCTCTGACTGCAGTTTCGTGGCGGGAGATCAGAATTCGGGAGATTGCGGAACGACCCTGGTGAGAGGAAGCTCAGAATATGCTATTTATCCAAATCCGGCTGTGAGTGAGATTACTCTTGTGGGACATCCTCAGGATGGCAATACGGAGATCTCGATCTTTGACCTTTCTGGTAAAAGATTGATCACGCATTCCGGCATATCCTCAAATACTATTGATGTAAGTGGATTGCAAAGAGGATTATTCTTTATGCAGATCCGAACTTCAGATGCAACTCAAACACTTAAATTTCAGTTGCAGTAATTAGTCCTTAAAAAAGATTTAAAGGGAGATCACATAGTGGTCTCCCTTTTTTTATTGAATTCTGTTATTGAGGTTTTTTAAAACATCATTCCGGGATGCTGTACAACACAATTCGAGTATAGCATGTCAGCCTAACTTGCAGTAAACGATGAGTCGGTTAGTCAATGACCTGTCAATGACGGGTTGCATGTACGTAATTCATCGATTTACAAATTTCAAATATTGCTTGATATGAGAAAGGTTTTTTGGCTGTTTGCATTCACGCTTTTGGGTATGGCTTCTCCTGAAGCTCAGGTGTTTTTAACTGGAGATTTTGTTCTGGAAATCAGTGATAATGAAGGGAGAGTAATTGAAAATGCGAAGGTTGATCTGGTCAAAAAGAGAGGACATACGTACATCATATTCCAGGAGGAAACCGACAACGGGAAGACCGATGTTCTGGTCAGCGAGTCAGGCATCATTCAGTTCCAGAGGCAACGTGTCGAGGATAATAGGCTCATAAGTCAATTTTTTTCAGGAAGGACAAATGGAAATGATCTGATCGAGGGGCAGCACACCATCTACATCGACGGTCAATTGGATGAAAACCTAAGTGGACATTTTAATTTGATTAGAAATGTGATCAGGACAGGCAGTCCGGATAAGGTAGGCGCCCATCTGGGCATAGTACATGGATTATTTACCTTTCAGAATGGAAATGTTTCTGGAATCCTTGATGAGACCTATCAATATTCAGTAGGCTTCCCAATGGGGATCACGGTCCACCGGACAAACTTTTCTTTCGATCTTGAAATGGTGGCATTTATCTCTCCCGATTCTGATTCTGAAAGCGCTCTTGATGCGGATCGAGTCAGCTTGATGTTACATCCCGGCCTGCTTTGGGGCCTGAGAGATGGAATGACCTTCGGTACCAGGTTGGCTTTCGAGTTGGGAGACCGTGGTCGCTACGGTTTTACTCCTCTTTTGAATTTCGGCAACATCGTTCCCAACGGTTTTGTGGAAGTCGTACTTCCTGTACGC
>JAWVZH010000186.1:0-4963 GCA_033722295.1 Saprospiraceae bacterium | reverse complement strand
GGTGTGGAGCACGACCGCCAATGGCCTTTCCCCTAACGTATCACCTACCGGGGTGTAGATATCACATAGAAGGGTGTCCAGAGTAATAGACCCCGTGATTACGGAAATATTCGCGCCATAGGGTACATTGGCTGTGACATTGACTTCAGAGAATATCTCGGAAAGATATCTTTGAGACTTAAGACTTGTGAAGCCAATGATGAAAGAAATAGTAAAAAGTAGAAATCGTTTCATATCTTATTAAATTTCTAATTGAATAATTTATTTCGATTCATATAGCAACGAGATATAGGCCATCCGGCCTATTCTCGGACCACCATACGTCTGATATTGAAGTTTATTTAAGACATTGGATGCTCCTATTTTCAATGTTGTATTCAGATTTCTGAATTTCCAATTGACCTGGACGTCAAGAAGATCGTACGTGTCAATTTCTCCGGTAAATTGAGGTGATCCTTCGAAGAGGAATCCTTCAATCCATTTATAATTAATATTAAAACCGAAGTTTTTGGGAGAAGAGGAAACTAAAGGAAGCGTCATGCTTCTGCCATTAAAGCCCAGATTGAATTTATGCTCCGGAGTGTTGAAAGCAGGAATGATGTCATCATTGGATTCGGTGTTCAACACATTCCACGAGTAATTGCCCGAAAAGGCGATCTGATTGTCAAAATAATAGTTGAGACCAATCGCGAATCCCTGGCTTGTCACTAGTTCTTTTGAGTTGGCCGAAACGCGCATGATTCTCGTCCTGGTTGGAAAGTTAGTAAATGGGTTGATTTCCAAATCAACACCCAATTTGTATCCTATGAATTTACGATAAAAGTTGAAATAATATCCGGCATCGATATACAGTTGAGACGTTATAGTCCCTCGATAACCCATTTCTAATGTAATCACTCTCTCGGGCTGAATAGGTGCTACATCTATTCGAGTGATAGTGTCGCGGTCACGTGTATTTAAATAATCAATAAAACTTTCAAGTGTTGCAAGGTTTTCAAATCCTGTAATATTGCCCCGGAGTTGGGCTCTGCCCACATTCAGATTTAAATATTGATCCGCGAGCGTAGGATTTCTAAGTGCCGAAGACATTGAAAATCTTAGAAGATGATCAGAATTAGGCGTATAAATGACTGAAGCCGCAGGGGACACCACAAAATCGAAGTTCTCATTTTTATCAAGTCGGCTGGTTAAGTTGACTTTTAATCTGTTTTCCACCAATGCTACGTTGATTCCAGCATATAGTCCGAATTCCCGGTTAATGATCTCACGACCAAAGGTGTCAATAAAAATAGTGCCTCTGGAGTCAGGATTATACTGTCTGAAATTACCGCCTACAACGATATCCCCAAATTTTGGTTTGAATATATATTCACCGTGAATATGATACAGTGCAGATTTGTCATAAAATCTCGTTCCAGGTGCATCCGGATCATTAAAGAGATTGCTCGTGATTCGATCAAAGACCCTTTCAAATTCCGGAGTACCAGGCAAGTACCTATCGTCACTTAAGCTTCCACTGGAAGAGTCGGCCACTTGCCTGGCTCGTTCGTGAAACATTCTTATCAATTCGGCATTCATCTCCAATACCTCTGACTGCTGGTCGTAATCATAAGGCCGTGAATTGACATCTGGGTAGCCTTCCAGTTCACGGATGACTGGTGCAGCTTCACTTTGCCAAAATGAACGGTAGTCGGCTGTCCATCTAAATTGATCCTTGGCTTCCTGAACCATGAATTGCCCAGTGGCATATATGTCAAAACTATCTCCGGCATCTTCCTTGGTGAGATACCCCCGCAGGAAAAACTTACCCTTTTTTCTGAGCTCAAGCTTGGTCTGATAAAACAAAATGTTTTCTAGGCGAAATCGATTTTCACCCTGATACACTGTCGAACCAGAACCTACATTGCCACCGGCAATCAACTCAACTTCGTCGGTTAATCTGTAATGGAGTCCTATATTACCCTTAAAGTTCCGTGTGTCATAATCCACCAGATCTTGCTCCCGGTAGCCTGTTCGATGAAGCACGCCGAGACCAGGCAGATCAATTCGTTCAAAATCTCCGGTGAAATCGCGCTGTACAGAGAGCCCCACATTCTCATCGCCATAGACATTGACAGCATCATATCCTCCAGGATTATCTTTACCAACCGTCGATTGAATGGTAGGCTCCATATTATCTGCAACCCAATCCATAGCCGACAGGTACGACAGATTTATTTTAAATGCAAACTTGTCTTCTCCTTCCGAGTTCTGGAAAACATCTGCATACCTGATCGCTGTTTCGACCAGGCTCCTTTCTCCAAGCTTAACCATCGCCGATAGCCCTTCTGTATAGAATGGATCTTTGGTTTGCATATCAATACACCCATTGAATGCATTTGGCCCATAAAACGCAGATGACGCTCCTTGTACCAATTCAACCTTCAATACATCTAATTCAGGCGCCCCTAGAAAGTTTCCCAGCGAAAAATTCAAACCCGGTGACTGATTATCCACACCATCTATGACTTGCAGAGATCTTACCGGACTGGTGCTATTAAACCCCCTTGTATTGATGACAGTAAAACCAAGACTAGCCGTAGTAAGATCCACTCCCTTCAGTGAACCCAGACCATCATAAAAATTAGCTGCAGGTGTTTCTTTGATCGCCAAAACATCCAAAGACTCGACCGTTAACGCTGAAGTTCTTGCCCTTTCCGAAAGCCTCTGTGCTCTCACCTCCACCACATCGATATTAACGGCCTTTTCAGACAGTTCGATGATATGCCTTGAATCAGATGAACTCACAACGTGTTCTCGAGTCTCGTATCCAAGATAGCTAATGACAAGCGTGACGGGTAGTTCTTCTGAAGTTCTAATTTTGAATCGTCCGTCAACATCGGTAGTATTGCCTTCATTTGAACCTTTTATCAAGACGCTCGCACCGATCAATGGCTCTTTCGAGTTGGCATCTACTACATCTCCAATAATTTCTACCTGAGCCAGCAAACCCGATGCGAGAGTCAGTATGACTGCTATAAAACACAATCTCAGCCTGATCTCTTTTAATGGGTGATTCATTATATACATATTGATACGTATGATCGGTAAAATATAAAATACTTCTTTATTGACACTTACATAACCCGGTTCATACTTATAATTGATAGTAATCAAACAAATCTTACCCTTCTTCCACGCTATGTAGAAGCATATAATAAATGCTGACCAGTATTTAATTGTTTTTATATTGTAGAGAAGTCAAAAATGGTAAAATGCTCTATAGAAGATTAGGTAAATCAGGCTTGCAAGTAAGTGTACTCTCTCTGGGTAGCTGGATCACCTTCGGCAACCAGATCGAAGATGAATTGGCCAGGGATCTGATGATACTGGCCTATGAGAATGGAGTCAACTTTTTCGACAATGCGGAAGTCTATGCCCACGGCAAATCCGAGATAGTCATGGGTAAGATATTGAAGGATCTTGAATGGGAAAGATCGTCTTACTTGGTCAGCTCCAAGGTGTTTTTCGGAGATGGTGGAAAAAAGCCAAATCAGACAGGACTGAATCGGAAACACATCTTCGAAGCTTGCAATGCCGCCCTGAAGCGTTTACAGGTAGAATACCTTGATCTCTTTTTCTGTCACAGACCCGATAAGAATACACCCATTGAAGAAACCGTCTGGGCCATGAATCATCTTATTCAACAAGGAAAGATATTTTATTGGGGCACTTCGGAATGGAGCGCTCAGGAGATCATGGAAGCTCATATGGTCGCCAGACAGAACAATCTCATCGGACCTGTCATGGAGCAGCCGCAATACAATATGTTTCACAGGAAAAAGGTGGAAGTAGAATATTCCCAAATATATAAGACCACAGGATTGGGAACTACCATCTGGTCACCTCTGGCTTCAGGAACGCTGACCAACAAATACCTTGATAAGTATCCCAAAGACACCAGGATGAGCCTGGAAGATCTCGAATGGCTCAAGGAGAGGTCTTTAACTGAAGAAAGACTCCAAAAGGTCAGGGAATTGAATGACCTGGCTCAAAGTCTTAATACTTCATTGGCAAAACTGGCAATAGCATGGTGCGCCAAAAATGAGAATGTAAGTACGGTAATTCTGGGAGCATCTAAGATCTCACAACTGGAAGAAACTCTAACCTCCCTCGATATAGTTCCCTTGATCACACCGGAAATAGATGAAAAGATCGAAGACATCCTTGATAACAAACCCAAGCAACCTGTCTTTTGATAAGACAGGTAACATTAGATTAGCTTTGTAGCCGACCTTTTGACAAAGGACTGTAAGGCTAGACCATTACGGCTTGATTGACAGGAACTATCCAATTGTGGGGATCATTGACAGTCCCGTTTCTGATGGAGTCGATCTCGTCCTTTAAAGATTTGGAAAGTGTCCATTTGGTCTCGTCAAAGGTCATTAGTTCATCATCGATCTGGATGCGATCGACATTTGCAATAACCGCAGCAGTACCACTGCCGAACACTTCTATCAAATATCCATTCTTGTATGCTTCAATGATCTCGTCAGTTGAGATAAGCCTTTCTTCCACGTGAATCCCCTTGTCCTTCATCAGGGTGATCAGACTATCTCTGGTGATTCCCTTGAGTATTGTCCCGGTCGTGGCGGGTGTCACAACTTTATCCTCAAAGACAAAGAAAATGTTCATCGTACCCACCTCCTGGATATACTTGAACTCTTTGGCATCGAGCCACATGACCTGATCAAACCCTTTTTTACGAGCAAGCTGAGCCGGAAATAAGGATGCGGCATAGTTGCCCGCAGTTTTAGCTTCACCCACTCCACCATGAGCTGCGCGGATATATTTCTTCTCGGCCAATAAACTCACGGGTCTGTTGTAATAGGGTCCCACAGGCAAACAGAATATTATGAACTTGTATGTCTCCGAAGCCCGAACTCCGATAAACTCGTCTGAAGCGAACATAAAAGGACGAATG
>JAWVZH010000185.1:0-5026 GCA_033722295.1 Saprospiraceae bacterium | reverse complement strand
TATGTTCAACTTCGGTGAAAGGAAGGATTTCGTTTCAGACAGGGAGGTGTATTCCGGTTTTAAGCGGTCTACATAATCAAATTTGAAGGCATCCAATCGTAAGCCCGGATTTATCATCCACCTTCCAATTTCAAATTCAACATTTGCAAATAAGTCGATATTGGTCTCATCAACATCACCTAATGCCAGTTGCTCAATTGTGGTTCTTCTGTTGACTGTATGAGCCAACTCATTGTCGTTGACATCATCATATCGAAACCCACCTCCCAGTTGAATTTCAAGATTACCTGAGGCTAACGCCAGATTTTTGAAAAAAGTAGTGTTCAGACCATAGATGTTTCGATCTTCAAATTGCCTGATCTGGTCTCCGTTCTCCTCATCCTTCAAAAAGAATGTAAAGTTGGAGAAGAGTTCAAAATCGTAATGCGAATAATACGCTCTGGATTTAACAAAACTGGACGGGCTAATTTCTTTGGTATGCTCGATCAATATATTGCTGCGGCTCGTTTGTCCGCCTTCAGTATCATCAATTGCTCCGAATCGCGAGATCAGACCTGACTCCACAGCACGCACCGGGATCTGACCTGACGCATCCCATTTACTTTGGAATCGCGAGATCGTCAGAGCCAGTTGATCATTGTTCTCATATCTCGTAGTAAATTTCCCCATTATATTCATTCTGTTGAAATTTTGAGAACTCTCAAAAGGACCATCGCTTGATATAAACTCCGATGCTATGTACGCGTTTCGGTCCTTTTGATCGATGACATCAAACATCGCCTTTGTTCTGAGAGTGTTGAAGCGGCCGATCTCGAGACCCACGCTGCTTTCGCCCAACCTGTCCAGCGTATGAAAGTCTACATATCCGGCTGTGGTAAAATTGCCATGTTCCGCGTAATAGGGGCCTTTTGCAAAATCAACTCCACGGATGACCTCAGGAATAAGAAAATGAAGATCTGAATAGCCTTGTCCATGAGCGTGCGATACCATATTAACCGGCAGGCCATCCACGGAAATGGATATGTCAGTACCATGATCGATATCAAAACCCCGTAAAAAGATCTGCTCGGCCTTTCCCCCTCCGGCATGTTGGCCTATAAATAATCCGGGGACTTTTCTGAGTACCTCCTGTGAGGATTGAACTGGATTGGCTTCGAGATCTATTTTAGAGATCCTGTTGACAGATTTTACAGAATTATCCACATATACCTGGTCAAGCCGTATTGGCTCAGCCTTAAGGGTGATTTGAATTTCGTTTTCAAAATCTGATTCTGATAATACATAAGCGACCTCTTGATATCCCATATATGTGACACCCAAGGTATCTCCCACGGCAGCTTTTTTAATCTCAAAATATCCAAGTGAGTTGCTGTGTACGTGATTATCCGAATTGTTGATGAAAATATAAGCCTCAGGCAATGGTTCGTTACTGGAATTAATCAATTGCCCCGACACTTTCTGTCCCAAACCAGTTACACAATACGCAATGCACAACAATACGGTGTAAAGAGCTTTCATATTAATATTATTTCAGGTTTGAAAAAACCGATTGAATTAAAATATTATTTCAATAAGGAAAGCTAAACGCAAGGCGGATGAAAGGGGGACTCATTCCACTCAGATAGAATAGTCGACCTCTTCCAACGAATCGGATGTCTTAATTTACTCTGAGTGTTCTGTGAAAATCTGTTCTGTGAAATAAAATCTATATACTTCAGAATAACGAACGGCGAAGATCGTTCGTCTTCAAAATCACCTTCTAATGCATTAAACCCCTCAAGCCAGCTATGGTGATGATCCTGAGAAAATGAGTGATCGTGATGCTCCCATTGGCCTTCCATCGCATGTGCGAAAAGATGGATGGTATGATATGCGGACTGAGGCAAGACAGACAAAATATAAACCATAAGACACATTACCGTCAGGGGAATTCGATATGTTTGCCAATTTCTGACCACAATTGAAGTTATTAAGACCGGAAATAGATATAAAACCTGTAATCAAATGGTCTTTAGATCAAGTAATTTACATCTTTATACGTGAATCGATGCGTAGTTGGATCTTCACCATTGTCATTTTTCAGCATTAACACAAGATTTGTACATCCGATTAAATATCTTCTTTCTCATTCTGACGCTGAGTGTCCTTCTACTGGATCATCTCTCGGGGCAATCTGACACAACTGAAGTGTCAGACGGAATAAAACCATTCATCGCAGGGTATCCAATCGTATTCTATCTTCCGGAAACACGTCTGGGTTTTGGTGGGGCTGGCGTACTCACTTATGAATTCGATAATCCTAATGCTCTGGCCTCGAACATCATACTCGGAGGGGCTTACACCCTCAACGATCAGGTCCTGTCTTATCTTACGGCCACCATATATTGGGATCGTCATCAGATCGATGCAGAACTTGGCTACTACGACTATTTTTATCCCTACTATGGCGTGGGCCCTCGTACATCACTGGGTGATAAAGAAAATTACTCAGTCAGATTCCCGAGAATAAAGGCCAAATATTACTATGAAGCAGCACCCAGACTTTATCTAGGGGGACAGTTGCACTTTGACTATTATGATATTACCGATATTGAGGTGGGTGGCCTCATCGATGAAAACCAGGAACAATTCAAGGAAGGTGGCAGCATTTCCGGCATCGGCGTTAATTTTCAGCGCGACCGACGCGACAACATATTTTTCCCCACAAAAGGCGAGTTACTCGAATTCAATTTAATGGTATATAATGATACGTGGGGCAGCAGATATGACTTCATAACTTCTGACGTGACCCTGACGCAATATTATACAGTCCATCCTTTTCATCACCTGGCGTTGATGGCTTACCTGAGTTCTACCGTGGGGGATGTTCCCTTTCAGGAGCTCTCCCTTTATGGAGGACCGAATCTCGCCCGCGGATACGTTCGCGGCAGATACCGTGACAGAACAATGGCCCTGCTTCAGTTGGAATACAGGTTCCCGATATATAGTAGATTTCGAGGTGTAGCCTTTACAAGTGTGGGTAATGTAGGGCCTGACGTTGCGAAGTTGTTCGATGCTGTAAAATTCAACTACGGTGTTGGTCTCAGATTCTTACTCAGCAAAGATGACAGGATCTACCTCCGCCTTGATTACGGGAGGAGTTTTGAAGGCGGAGAATTTTATCTGACCATCGGAGAAGCTTTTTAATGACTGCTCAACATTATGGGTCTGTGAAATGTGGATATCTACTAATGCACTTCTTTGCCAAGTACCAGAGCTGACTGACTAAATTGCCCTGATCTCGCCGATCTGCATCGTCCAGTCGTAATCAGAAAAGCTGAGATCAACGTCTGAATCCTCGATTATATCAAATCTGACCAAGAATTCCTTGATGCCATTCTTTCCCCCGAAATCGGCCCTGAACCACGAAAAAAGTGGGGTTGTGGTGACCTTGTCTCCTTCAACTGTGGTCTTTTTGTTGAGATACCGGGTAGTCATTTTATCCAATTGACTATTGACCTCCAAGTCATTGTAAATGCCGACAGGTGGACAGTCCACCGCTCCGCAATTGAGCGCAAAATGTATGCGTGCATCAACTTCTTCATTTCTCAATATTCGGATCCAGTCCGGTTCGAACCACTTCTGAAGATATCCCAGTGACCATTTGATCCTTGAGTCCCTCAATATGCCATGTTCGATCTCATCCAGGCTCATGTTGATACCTGCTATGTTGATGTCGCGTTCCTTGAAAAAGACATCCTTATCTTCAAAATATGTCGGATCCTCAAGCAGTAAGGTGATCACGTGGGCATTATAAATATTGATCCAGAATGCCAGTTTTTCCTCCTTGGTCTCAAGAGATTCGGCCAGATCTCGCATTTCTGCCTCCTTCAGGGTATTCAAGACATCGGAAACGTCATTCCGGTCTTTTAAAAGCTCAAGATAGTCCATCGAACACCTGACCCATGGATTCACCTCTTCCACCTGAGTCGGGCTGCCCTGACAAAAGTAGAGAAGCGCAAATATTAAAATGTTCAGCATTATTTGAATCTTTACCGATATAATGAATTGGCCGTCACGCTCTGACCTTGTCTATATAAACTTCTCAAATGACTCACGGTTCTGAAATAAGTGTCATCATACCAACATTCAATGAGAAAACAAACCTGTTGAATTTGATACCCAGGCTGCTGAAAGCAAGCCCACCGATCAGAGAGTTAATCATTGCGGACAGTCAGGACAGTACGGATCAAATTGAAAATGCCTTTGACGACCCCAGGATAAAGATCATCAAATGTGCACTTAAAAGGAGGTCTGCGCAGCTCAATCATGGTGCTCGACAGGCCTCGGGACGAATCCTTTTCTTCATTCATGCAGATATGCTACCACCGGAGAGCTTCGTCGAAGATATTATGAGTGCATCAGTGGATGGCTTTGAGACAGGATGCTTTTGCTACCAGTTCGATAAAGCTGGTTGGCACTTTGATCTACTCTCTTCATTCTCACGGAAACGAAATTTCTTTTCCGGAGGCGGGGATCAGGGCCTATTTGTTACATCATCGATTTTTAATAGAATGGGAGGGTTCAGGGAAGATCTCATTATTATGGAAGATTTTGATTTTTATGCACGGCTTAAATCAAATGAAATATCCTTTTCTATCATACAGAATCCGGGAGTTATCTCAGCCAGAAAATATGATAAAAACAGCTTCCTGACAGTCAATATTATCCAGCTCATTGTTTTTATATTCTACAGGCTCGGACTGCCTCAGAACTGGCAATTGTGGATATACAGGAATGGGCTGAAACATAGATAGGGACATGGAAAATGGACTATGGAGGATAGATCATGGACAATGGAAGACTACGTTGGCCGAAGTTGGAAGGCGGAGGAGGGTTGATTATTGATTATTGATTATTGATTATTGATTATTGATTATTGATTATTGATTATTGATTATTGATTATTGATTATTGATTATTGATTATTGATTATTGATTATTGATTATTGATTATTGCAAAAATCGATATTTCTTTTTATTCCCG